>JALZAY010000038.1 GCA_030948025.1 Pseudomonadota bacterium | reverse complement strand
CGCGCGGATGCGCGAGGGGATCGCCCGCGCCGGTTTGCACAAGGAGTAGCGAAAGGCGGGGATCGGATGCAAGATGCCGGGTATGGGCCGCAAGACGCGATAACAGCAGGATCGGGCTGCCGTCAGGCGTCGTCGCGACATTGACAAGACTCGCGAACGGAAAGGCGTTCCCTGGCACCAAAGTGGCGAGCGCGCCGGCGCGAACCGAGCGCAAAAGCTCCTTGGCTTGCGCCAACGCATCGTAGACCGGCGGGTCGCCGGTCGTGGCATCCGTCATCGGTGACGGCTTTCTGGCTGGCGCACCGTTTAGTGGAAGATCCACGGAATTTAATCCAGACGCCCTGATGGGCATCTGGATCTAGTCGTAAGCCGCGAACACGCCCACCGAAAGCAACGGGCATTCATTGCCGCGCCAGCTGGCACTCAATGCCAGAAATAGGCAAGCAGAAGAATAATCGGAATTGGCACGCCTACGAGCCAGAGAAGAACACCGCGTCCCATTTGTTTCTCCTAATGATGATGATTACTGCGGGCTTAACGTGCTTGAATATGAAGGGTTCCAGGGGACTTTTGTATTTTTGCCTCGCCCGAGACAATATTTCTGTCCGTGCCTGCCACGCCGCAATCACTAAACGACTTTGGGGCGCCGGAGCAGAAGCGCGCAGCGGTCATGAACCCGCTTCGTCCGGCAAATGGAACGATTGGGCCTCGTGACCTCGACCCGTTCACTTCATGCCGGCGCGCGGATTATAGGGCTTTTGGCTTTCCCATTTGCGCATAAGATTGGCAAGTTCGGAGTCCGCCTCGTCGGGGAGGACAATTTTCAAGCTCACCAGCAGATCGCCGGAGGAGCCATTCGGGCGAGGCAAGCCTTTGTTGCGCAGGCGCAAGGTGCGCCCGCCATTAGAGCCGGGGGGAACCGTAAGTTCCACCGTGCCTTCGAGCGTCGGCGCATTGACCTTGGTGCCGAGGACTGCTTCATAAAGGGTCACCGGCAAATCGAGCCGCAGGTCGCGCCCCTCGACGCGGAAATAGGGATGTTTGGCGATTTGGACGGTCACCATGGCGTCGCCCGGCTCGCCGCCCAAAGGACTTGGTTGGCCCTGCCGCTTTAAGCGGATTTGCTTGCCATCCTCGATTCCCGCCGGGACCGAGACCTCCAGGGTCCGGCCGGTCGGCAAGGCCACCCGAGCGGTCGTCCCTTTCGCCGCCTCGGCGAGGCTTATAGTCACGTCCACATTGACATCCTCGCCGCGCGGCGGCGGCGCGCCTTGGCCACGCGTTCTCCCCCTGCGGCCACTTGCTGTCCCGGCGCCAAAAAGGTCGGCGAAAATATCGCTCGCATTCAATCCCTCCGCGCCGGGATGGCCGCCGCCGAAATTGAATTCAAAATGCTGGAAACCAGGGCCGCCGCCGGCTTGCGAACGTCGGCCAAAACCCGCGCCCTCCGTGCCGAAGCCTTCGAACCCATGGAAACGCGGTTTGCCTTCGGCGTCGATCTCGCCCCGGTCGAAGGCGGCGCGCTTTTTCTCGTCGCCCAAAATCTCATAGGCGGTGCTCACCTCGGCGAATTTCTCCTTCGCCTTCGGATCCTTGCTTTGATCTGGATGGAATTTTTTGGCGAGTTTGCGAAAGACCTTTTTGATCTCGGCCATGTCGGCTGATTTCTGAACTCCCAAAACCGAATAAGGATCACGCATAGATTAGTCCATTTTCGCGCCAGCCCGTTCCTCGGCACAAGCGCATGAGTCTTCGGTAAGATTGGGGCGCGGCCCACCGGCCGCAAGGCTCTATGAATTGAAACCCCTGGCCGCTGCAAAGCTAATCCGCAATTTATTAACCCGCATTCCCTGATCCACGGCTGGAGCGGGTTTTTTGTCCGATTTTGCGCGCGGATCGTACCAAAATGTTTGGCGATTACGTAGTTGACACACCACGAAGATTGGGATAGCTTGGCATTTCTTGGGAAGATGCCATGGACGCCTGTGAAGCGTTAGCCACTGGAAAGCCCATGATTGATCGTATCGTCACCTATGTGGACCCGATAACAGCGGCCATCATTGTATTCATAGTTGCTTACCTGGTCTTTGGTTTCTTTCGCTCTGGGCGCACATGAAGCAGTGGCTTATGCCGCGCGACTTTTTTCAATATCTCGTCGAAGTGCGCCGGGTCTTCGTCACAGCCGAGCTTGTGGGCGGCTTCGAGGAAACGATTCGATTGTGCTTTATCCATTTTCGCACGTGGTTGCGACTTTTCATTGCTTCTTGTTGCCATTGCGAAAGAACTCCCCTCAACGCGCAACGTTCATTGACGAAAGGCGCCGAATCAGTCACACCCATTCCCGTCCCTGTGGCGGAACGGTAGACGCGCCGGCTTCCCAAGCCGGTACCCTAGCAGGTGTGCGAGTTCAACTCTCGTCAGGGACACCGCGCAACCGTTTTCGAGAGATAACCATGGCTACGTCAAAGGCTCACATGCAAAAGCTGATTGAACAGCGGGACCAGCTTATCAAAGAAATGGAGGCAATCAAGAATAAGATCGCAGGCTTCGAACTCGCTATCCAGCTTCTAGAGAGCGACGGCAAAGCGCCCGAGATACCAGAAGCTCCCGGGCGTCGTTCTAATGTAAAAACAGCGATCTTAGACCTTCTAAAAGAAGTCGGAACAACCGGCCTTAATGCCCAAACGGCAGTTGAGATAGCCGCACGGCGGGGGGTCAATCTTGACCGAGGATCAGTTTCGTCTCTTTTAAGCCGGCTCAAGAAGGACAATGTCATCGAATATGACAAAGACCGGTATCGTCTCCCTCAGTTCGGAAGTCAATTCCAGCGCCTTAATCCGGACCGCTCAAATGCGTTCAATTAATTTGGACGGTCAATACAAGCGCGGGCCAGAGGTTTCCCTCTGGCCCGTCTGTGGAATCGATAGACGCCCCGTTTGCACGGGCCTAGCAGGTATTTTGTCGACCGCTTCCGAATCTACAACGCCCATAATTATCAATCTCACGCAATAACAATTTAACGCAGCCGCTTGCGTCAATGACTCAGAATCAAAATATCAGCAATTATCCGTCAATCCCGGTGCGATATGTTAGACGCTTGCCAACAATTCGTGCCAATGCCTTTTCGGCCCGTTTTTGATCCTCAGTGCCGAGCTTGACGCGATAATTATATCGGAAATCAAATTCGCTAAGATAGCGATGCAGATGCTTCTCGCTGCAATGCTGATAGACGCCTTTCATGCCGCACTTGAAAACAGAATAAAGCCCTCGACAGTGTTTGTGTGAACGTCGCCGCGCACATATTCATCCGCTTTATGGCTTACGCTCTCATGGCTCGCGAAGTGGTCTCCGAGCGTGAAATAATGGCCGCCTTCGTCTGTCATCATCGCGGTTTCTTTTGCAACATTGGCCTTTATAATCGGAACTATATCGGCCGCACTTGTACCGTCGACATGGAACGAGCGCACTTGTTTGCTCTCGCGGTCAACAAGAGACAATATCGCGTTTTTATGGCCGTGGCCGCGACGCTTAATAGAGCCTTCCTTGCGGCCGATAAACGTTTCGTCTGCTTCTACAATGTCACCAGCGCCGCCCATAGGCGCAAGCTCACCGGAACGGAACGCTTCACGAATGCGGTGTGTTAAAAACCACGCGCTGTTATATTGAATGCCTAGAATGCGATGAAGCTGATGCGAGCTAATGCCTTTTTTTGACGAGCATAATAGATAGACCGCTTGGAGCATCTTATGCAGCGGGATATGGGCGGATTCAAAAACCGTGCCGATCTTCACCGTGAATTGGCGGCGGCAATCACTGCATTTGCGAAGGCCAATGCGAGTTTTATACAAGTTATAATGTTTGCCGCTTATCGACCCGCAATGCGGGCAAATAGGGCCTTCCGGCCACAAAATGCTTTCTAGATGCGCGAAAGCGGCACCTTCATTATGAAGGTAAGGAGCGGACATTGCTGAAACAGTAGACATGTGGTTGATTCCTATTGTAGAATCAAATTTAGCACGTGCGCCGTGGTTTGTCAACTACGCAATCGTCAAATGTTTCACGTGAAACATTTTTGTCCGATTGTGGCGGCAAAGCGCTCATGGCTCTTACATCCGGCGGTTTAAGACCAGTGGGAATGCACGGAAAAGCGGTGCGATTGCGCGGGACGGCGGTGGCGGCTCGAAATTGGCGGGTCCGCTTCCAAGCGCATCGGCTTGGCCTTGTCAGGGGAGCGTTCGCTATTGACATCTAATAATTTTCATCAGATCATAGAGCATGCAAGAGGCGGTCGACGTTCTCGTGGTCGGGAAAGGAATTACAGGTGAGGTTGAAACCGGGGTCTGGGGAATGTCGCCATAATCGGGAGTATGTCGGATATGCATAGCGATGCCAGCAATGGAAGCCGCGCCGCATTGGCGCGGGGATTTATGGCCCCCTTAGCCATCATGCTGGCGATAGGGCTGGGCGTGATGGCCTCGCGGGCGGAAGCGCAGCCCTTCGCCTACGTCGTGAATGGAGGCTCCAACACTGTCTCGGTGATCGACACGGCCACCAACATGGTGGTAGGGGCGCCGCTCGCGCCGGTGGGGCCGTTCGCCTTTATCGTGGACGGGGTTGCCGTCACCCCGGATGGGAAACACGCCTATGTCGCGAACCAGGGCTCCAACAATGTTTCGGTGATCGACACGGCCACCAACACGGTGGAGGCGGCCACGATAACGGTGGGGAGTTTCCCCTTTGCGGTCGCCGTCACCCCGGATGGGAACCACGCCTATGTCGCGAATTCCGGCGATGGCACTGTCTCGGTGATCGACACGGCCACCAACACGGTGGAGGCGGCCACGCTCGCGGTGGGGAATAGCCCCGTTGCGGTCGCCGTCACCCCGGATGGGAACCACGCCTATGTCGTAAATGGGGTATCCAACGATGTTTCGGTGATCGACACGGCCACCAACACGGTGGAAGCGCCCACGCTCGCGGTGGGGAGTTTCCCCGTTGGGATCGCCGTCAACCCGGATGGCAAACACGCCTACGTCGTAAATGGGTTGTCCAACAATGTTTCGGTGATCGACACGGCCACCAACACGGTCGAGGCGGCCACGCTCGCGGTGGGGAGTTTCCCCGTCGGGATCGCCGTCACCCCGGATGGGAAACACGCCTATGTCGCGAATCTTAGCTCCAACAATGTTTCGGTGATCGACACGGCCACCAACACGGTGGAGGCAGCCACGCTCGCGGTGGGGTCTCACCCCGTTGCGGTCGCCGTCACCCCGGATGGGAAACACGCCTATGTCGCGAATCTTAGCTCCAATGATGTTTCGGTGATCGACACGGCCACGAACACCGTGGAGGCGGCCACGATCATGGTGGGGAATAGCCCCATCGGCGTGGGCATCATGCCGCCGCCGGTGGGCGTCCCCTTCCTCGCCTTCAACGCCAAGCTCCAGCTCGCCTTCGGCGGCGCTCCAAACCACGATGCCTTCGCCCTTGAGTCTAGCTTCACCTTGAGCAGCACCGCCAGCAATGGGATCAATCCTCTTACCGAGGCGGTCAAACTCCAGGTTGGCACCTTCACGACGACCATCCCGGCCGGCTCCTTCACGAAGACCGGCGGGGCGTTCACCTTCGTCGGGGTCATCGGCGGCGTGAACCTGCAGGCGCTGATCCTGCCCACGGGCACCCTGCGATACGCGTTCCTTGCGGCGGCGGAGCGCGCGAGCTTGACCGGGACCACGAACCCGGTGCCGGTGATGCTGACTATCGGCGACGACAGCGGCATGATCCCGGTCAAGGCCCGCATTATCCAACTAAACGCGCGTGCTTCCGCATCCCCCTAAAAGCGCGCGCTTCAAAGCGTGATCCGGTTCCATCGAATCGGATCACGCGCGAATGCCCGCCGGTATCGCGGCGGAGAAACCGCCTCTAGGTCTTTTTCCAGGGTTTCGCCTCGGCGATCGTCCACTCGCCGCGCTTATCCGAGCAAGCGGTTCCTTGCATGGCGTGTTCGTCGCCCTTGCGATCGACCTCGGCGAGAAAGACACGGCAAATCCCGGCCTCCAAGGGGAAGGGTTTGCCAACCGGCGTGAATGAACCCTTATTGCCCGAGTCCGGATTATCCCAGCCGACCAGCGAACCGTTGCCTTGCGGATCGAGGGCGGTGGAAAGCGCAGCCTTGGCGCGGCGCCAGTCCTCGGCATCGAGGAGACCGGCGAGCGACGACTTCGGGACCGCTCCGGCCGCATCTTCCTTGGAGTCCGGCGACATCAAGGGCGAGATCGGAAACGCCATGGAACATCCGGCAAGAAGCGCCGGCAGGCTGCCAAGGATGCAAAGTTTCGCCGCCCGCGCGAGCGGTTTCCATCCAAAGGGCCAGAAATACGGGAAACGAAAAATCGCGCGTGATCCGCATCCCATGCTACAAGGCCTCGCGCCAAACGAAGATCGGCCATAGCGGCGAAAAGCATCCCCTGTCACGACATGGCTGCTCGTTAAAATTGACTCCCTCGGAGGTTTACCGTTGAATGGGTTAACGAGTCGTGACTTCACCGAGGCGTCCGAGCCTTTCGCTCTGTTTGTTGACTGGTTCGAAGCGGCGCAAAAAAGCGAGCCCAGCGATCCCAACGCGATGGCCCTCGCGACCGCCGATGCAGATGGCCTCCCGAATGTGCGCATGGTCCTGCTCAAGGCAGTCGAATCGTCGGGGTTTGTCTTTTACAGCAATTCCGAGAGCGCCAAGGGCCAAGAGCTTCGCGCGAACATGCGGGCGGCGGCGGTCTTGCACTGGAAATCGCTCCGGCGGCAGATTCGTTTTCGCGGGCCGGTCACGCTCGTTACCGATGCCGAGGCCGATGCATATTTCGCCAGCCGTTCCTTGCCGAGCCGGATCGGCGCTTGGGCAAGCCGGCAATCGCGGCCGCTCGAAAGCCGTTTCGCGCTGGAGACCGCGGCCGCCAAATATGCCGCGAAATTTGGCCTTGGCGTAGTTCCGCGGCCGCCCTATTGGCTCGGCTACAGGATTTCCCCTATTTATCTCGAATTTTGGTTGGAAGGCGCTTTCCGTCTGCACGACCGTATCGTTTTCCGGCGGCAAACGGAGCGGGACGCGTGGCGCAAGGAGCGCCTCTATCCATGAGCCCAACGGGTTCTTTCGCCGCGCGGACCGAAGCGCGACCGGGCGGGGCGCGGACTTATCCGCGGCGTCCATATCTTGGCGTGAGCGTCGCCGTCTTCCGGGTCGGCCGGGTCCTTCTCGCCAGGCGCACCAAGCCGCCTTTTGCTGGTGCTTTGTCGTTGCCTGGAGGACTGGTTGAGGTTGGCGAGACCTTGGAGGTGGCGGCGCTGCGCGAATTGCGGGAGGAAGTTCACGTCGACGCCCGCATCGTCGCGTTCAATCGCTGCGTGGAATCGATCGATCGCGACAACGCCGGCAAAATTCGCCATCATTACGTGATCGCCTCCTTCGCCGGCGAATGGATTGCGGGGGAAGCCAAACCTGGGCCGGAGGCGGGGGAAACCGTCTGGGTTGAGCCCGCATGCCTCGCCGGGCTCGATTGCACGCCTCATATTGTAGCCGTGGTCGAAGGGGCGCAAAGAGCACTGAATGCGCGCGCCCGGGCAGGCCAACCTTGAGAAACCAACGATGAAGGGAGCCGTGGTGTTCGCGGGCGCCGGAAACATTCCGGGCCGCGCGCTGCGCGCGATTGCAGCGGCGGCAATTTATGTAGGTATTTCAAATATTTCTGCCGCGTCACCATTTGACTTTCTTTTTGGCGGCCCGCCAGCGGCAACGCCGCCCGCCGAGGCCAAGCCGAGCCAGTCCGGCGGCAACAACGCGCAACTCGGCAAGGCCAAGCATCCGAAGACCAAGCCGAAAAAAGCGGCGGCCAAGCCCGCGCCCAATGCGAAAGCAGCTCCGGCGCCGGAAGCGGAGCCGCCGCCGCCTTACGATCCCGAGATTCTAAGGCTAGCCGAAATCCTCGGCGCCTTGACCTATCTCGACGCCCTCTGCGCCTCCAACCCTCCCGGCGACTGGCGCGCGAAGATGCAGGCGCTTTTGGAAGCCGACGCTAAGACCGCGGCCAGGAAGGAGCGGCTCGCCGGCAGCTATAACCGGGGCTTTCACGATTACGAAAGAACCTACCATCTGTGCACCCCAAACGCGCAGGCAATCATCGGCCGGTTTCTCGCGGAGGGCGGCAAGATCGCGCATGAGGTGGTCAACCGCTACGGCGCGTCGTAGGCCAAGGATCCCGGCGAGGCGTTGACCTTGCCGGGCGAAGTTCCGATCGTCGAAGCCAACCCTGTTTCGTTGGGATGCGGCAAGATTGAAGAATCTCATTACCGGCGTCCCCGGCCTTCGCATCGGCCATGCGCATGACGAAAGACTCGGCTCCGGCGTCACCGTGCTGATTTTCGAAGCTCCCGCCATCGCCTCGATCGCCGTTCACGGCGGTGCGCCGGGGTTGCGCGACGCGGCTCTGCTCGAACCTGGGATGACCATCGAGCGGGTCGATGCCTTGGCCCTTTCGGGCGGCTCCGTTTATGGCCTCGATTCGATGGGCGGAGTCGCGGCCTTTCTCCGCGAGAGCGGCCGCGGCTATGCCGTGCACGACATCAAGGTGCCGATCGTGCCGGGCGCGATCCTTTTCGATCTCTTGAATGGCGGCGACAAAAGCTTTGGCCGCGAGCCGGTCTATTGGCATTTGGGCTACAAAGCCGCGAGCGAGGCGGCTGTCGATTTTGCGCTCGGCAGCGCCGGCGCGGGTTTAGGCGCCACCACCGCCGATCTCAAGGGAGGCCTCGGCTCGGCTTACGATACGACATCCGGTGGCTTTCGCGTCGGCGCCCTTGTCGCGGTTAACGCGCTCGGGCGCGCGACGATCGGGGAAGGGCCGCATTTCTGGGCCGCCCCGTATGAAAAAAATGGCGAGTATGGCGGCCTCGGCTGGCCCGCGCCCTGGCCAGCGGACGCGCTCGACTTTCGCATCAAGGGCGACGCGGCGGAAAATACGACGATCGCCATCGTCGCGACTGACGCGGCGCTGACGAAGCCCGAAGCCAAGCGCCTCGCCATCATGGCGCATGACGGTATGGCGCGTGCCCTTCGCCCTTCCCATGCGTGCTTCGACGGCGACACGATTTTTTCCGCCGCTACGGCGACCGCGGATAAACTCCCCTTGATACGCGACAGAATCGAGATCGGCATGGCCGCCGCCGATTGCCTCGCCCGCGCGATCGCGCGCGCCGTTTATGAGGCGACGCCCTTGCCTTTTCCCGGCGCCCTGCCGAGTTGGCGCGGCAAATTCGAACGGAGCTAAGGCATTGGCGAACCCATGGACTTATCCCGCTCGTCCGTGTTAGGGCGCGCGACAATCGCGACGGCGCCATGCCGCACGCGCCTTTGACGTAGAGCCCCTGAATGATCCCGCGTTATTCTCGACCCGAGATGTCCGCCATATGGGAGGCGCGGACACGGTTCCGGATCTGGTTCGAGATCGAGGCTTATGCCTGCGATGCGCTGGCCGAAATCAGCGTCATCCCAAAAGAATCCGCCAAGGCGATCTGGGAAAAGGCCGGTCAGGTGACGTTTGACGCGGCGCGGATCGACGAGATCGAAAAGGTCACGCATCATGACGTGGTCGCCTTCCTGACCCACCTCGCCGAATTCATTGGTCCCGAGGCGCGGTTTGTGCACCAAGGCATGACATCGTCCGACGTGCTCGATACATGTTTGGCCGTGCAGCTCACCCGCGCGTCCGACATTCTTCTGGCCGATATCGACGATCTGCTTGGCGCGTTAAAGCGCCGCGCGTTTGAACACAAGCTCACCCCGGCGATCGGCCGCTCGCATGGCATCCACGCCGAGCCCATGACCTTCGGGCTGAAGCTCGCGCAAGCCTATGCCGAATTTTTGCGCTCCCGCGAGCGGCTCGTTTGTGCGCGGAAGGAAATCGCTACCTGCGCGATATCCGGCGCCGTCGGGACTTATGCGAATATCGATCCACGCGTCGAAGCCCATGTCGCGGCAAAACTCGGGCTTGCGGTCGAGCCCGCCTCGACGCAGATCATTCCGCGTGATCGTCACGCAATGTTTTTTGCGACCCTCGCTGTCATTGCGTCCTCGTTGGAGCGGCTCGCAACCGAGATCAGGCATTTGCAGCGCACCGAGGTGCTGGAAGCGGAGGAGTTTTTTTCCGAAGGCCAGAAGGGCTCGTCCGCCATGCCGCACAAGCGCAATCCGGTCTTGAGCGAAAACGTAACGGGGCTCGCCCGGCTCGTGCGTGGCATGGCGATGCCGGCCATGGAAAATGTCGCGCTTTGGCACGAGCGCGACATTTCGCATTCTTCCGTCGAGCGGGTGATCGCGCCGGACGCGACGATTACGCTCGATTTCGCGCTTGCGAGGCTTACCCAAGTGATTGACAAACTGATTGTCTACCCCGTCAATATGAAAAAAAATCTGGACCGCCTCGGCGGCCTCATTCATTCCCAGCGGGTCCTGCTCGCCCTGACCCAAAAAGGCATTAGCCGCGAGGAGGCTTATGTCTTGGTCCAGCGCAACGCCATGCCGGTCTGGCGCGGGGAGGGCGAGTTCTTGACGCTCTTGAAACGAGACAAGGACGTGCGCAAGGTGCTAAGCGAGGCCGAACTCGAAGAGTTCTTTGACCTCGGCTATCATTTGAAGAATATCGATTTTATTTTCGAACGCGTCTTCGGCGAAAGTTGAAGATCGCTTTACTCTATCCGCGTGGAACCCGTAAAAGAGGCGTCAAATGCCAACTCAAAACCGGCTGGAATCCTTGGTAGACAGGATCGTCGCGGACCCCGCTCTTCACGCGCGCTGGCTGAATACGTTTTCGTATCTCGAATATGTCGGTTTCCGCAAGATCGTGAAGAGCCAGAGGGCCGAGGTGTTGACCGCCGCGATCCTCGGGCACGCGTGCGAGGAGGGTCGCCATGCGCTCGGTCTCAAAAAGCTCGCGGTGAAATTGGGTGGCGCCGAGTTTGACTCCTATGCTCCCGAAGTCCTGCTGTGCGGCGAGGAGGCCGAGGCCTATTTCCAGGACCTCGACAAAGCTTGCGACGAGGCTTTAGCGGGCCGCTCCGGGGAAGAGCGCGGAAAACTCACCTATTGCTATGTGACGTGGCTCGTCGAACGCCGCGCGCTCGACGTCTATCAGGGCTACAAAAGAGCGCTCGGGGGCTCCGAAATCGCGAGAAAGCTCGGCGGCCTGCTCGCCGAGGAAACCAAGCATCTTGCCGATGTCGAAGCCGTGCTTCACACAGGCGACCCGGAGTTTTCGACTCGATCGAAGGAATTCGAGGCCGTCGAAGCGGCGCTCTACCAGAATTTCGTTAGTGCGCTGACCCGCACGCTTGCGCGGCATTCCGCGATCGCGGCGGTGGTTTCCGCCTGAACGACGCAGGCGAGCTGTTTTTCGATGCGCGCATCCGAGGCCAGCATTCTCCTTATTCCGGGGCTCAGCGGTTCGGGGCCGGATCATTGGCAGAGCCGCTGGGAAGCCAAAATCCCGGCTGTGCGCCGCGTGGTTCAAGCCGACTGGGAGAAGCCGGGGCTTGCCGCCTGGCGGAGCCGCATCGTCGAGGAAGTGGAGCGTGCGGCGCGCCCCGTCATTCTTGTCGCTCACAGTCTCGGCGTGCTCGCGGCCGTGCATGCCGCGCCGTTTCTGGCAAAAGGACAAGGCAGCGGCAAGGTCAAGGGCGCCTTTCTGGTCGCCCCGCCTTCCGTCGAGGTTCTCGCCGGGCTCGACGCGCTCGATCCAGCGTTCCTGACCGTGCCAGGCGAACCGCTTCCTTTTTCGTCCCTAGTGATCGCGAGTCGCAACGATCCTTTTGCGTCCTTTGCCGAAAGCGAGGCTTTGGCGCGCACGCTCGGCGCGAAATTGGTCGACGCGGGATTTTCAGGCCACATCAACAGCGAAAGCGGACACGGCCCCTGGCCCGAGGGCCTGATGCGTTTCGCCGGATTTTTGAAGACGCTGTGAGGCCGCGCAAGGCCGCCTTCACAAAACCCGGCCGAAGCGCACAGGTTGACCTTGCCCGGGCATGGTAAGCTCGCCCTCCCACATGACGCGCCTGCCGCGAACGATGGCGCCGACCGGCCAGCCCAAGACTTCCATTCCATCATAAGGTGTCCAGCCGCAGCGCGACGCGATCCACCGGTTTTCAATGACCGCGCGCCGCTTCATATCGACGATCGTGAAATCGGCGTCATAGCCCGCCGCAATCCGCCCCTTGCCCGCTATCCCAAAAAGCCGCGCTGGACCCGCGCTCGTCATGTCGACGAAACGCATGAGGCTAAGGCGCCCCTTGTTGACATGATCGAGCATGACCGGGACAAGGGTTTGGACACCGGTCATGCCGGAAGGGCTTTGCGGATAGGGCTTTGCCTTTTCTTCGAGCGTATGTGGCGCGTGATCGGAGCCGAGAATATCGGCGATGCCTTGCGCCACCCCGAACCAGAGGCGTTCGCGATGGCTCGCATCGCGGACCGGAGGGTTCATCTGCAATTTCGTGCCAAGCCGCGCATAGTCCTGCGCGTCAAAAGTCAAATGATGTGGCGTCACCTCGACGCTCCCAATATCCTTGTGCGCCGCCAACAAATCCATTTCCTCGCCGCAAGACACATGCAGCACATGGATCAAGGCGCGCTGTTCCCGCGCGATGCGCAGGAGACGCCCGGTCGCGCGCAGCGCCACGGTTTCGTCGCGCCACACCGGATGCGAGGAGGGATCGTTTGGCACGCGCAAATCCGCGCGCTCGTTGAGGCGAAACTCATCCTCGCTGTGGAAAGCCGCGCGTCGCCGCGTCTGGCCAAGGATGGCGGCGACTCCGGCATCGTCCGCGACGAGGAGCGAACCGGTCGAAGACCCCATGAACACCTTGATACCAGCGGCGCCCGACAGGCGTTCGAGCTCTGGAATATCGCGCCAATTATCCGCCGTGCCGCCGACCCAGAAGGCGAAATCGCAGTACATGCGGCCTTTCGCCCGCGCCATTTTATCGGCGAGCGCCGCCGCGCTCGTGGTCGAGGGATTGGTGTTGGGCATTTCGAAAACCGCGGTCACTCCACCGAGCGCCGCCGCGCGGGAGCCGGTCTCCAGGTCTTCCTTGTGCGTCGCGCCCGGCTCGCGGAAATGCACTTGGGTGTCGATCACGCCCGGCAAAATATGGAGGCCGGTGGCGTCGATAGTCTCTCCCGCGCCGGCGTGGAAGAGATCGCCGATTTCAGCGATTTTTCCGCCGGCGATTGCTATGTCGCGCGCGTTCCCGCCGCTATGATCGATCACGGTGCCGCCCTTCAATATCATGTCGAAACTTCGCGGCACTGGGTCATCCATTGCTAAAGCAAAAGCAACTTGCGTCTCGTCATTTGCGGATTATCTACAAATAGGAAGAGTGAAAGTCGAGGGTTTGAATGGACGAGCTGGTATGTCTCCTGGGCGATCGCGGCGTCATCGAAGTGGCGGGCGCCGACGCGACGGGTTTTCTCCAAAGGCTCATCACCAATAGCGTGCTTAACATTCCCAAGGGGGAAGGGCGCTATGCCGGGCTTTTGACGCCGCAAGGCAAATTGCTGTTCGATTTCTTCGTCGTTCCGCTGCCGGAGGGAGCCGACGCGGGCTATCTGATCGATTGCGCTGGTGAACAAACCACCGATCTCGTCAAGCGGCTGAATTTGCATAAGATGCGAGCCAAAGTAACGATCGAGGATAAATCAAAAAAATTTGCCGTCGCGGCGATTTTTGGCGGCGAGGTGGCAGCCGGGCTTGAGGGCTTAATCTACCGGGACATGCGTGCGCCTCATATGGGTCTGCGCGTTATCGTGCCGCGCGGCGTCGCCATGGCAAAGCTCGATCGCGCGGAGGCGTCGCGCTACGAGGCGCACCGCATCGCGCAAGGCGTGCCGAAAGGCGGCGTCGATTTTCGCCATGGCGATGCCTTCGTGCATGACGCCAACCTCGACTTAATGAACGGCGTCGACTTCAAGAAGGGCTGCTATGTCGGTCAGGAGGTTGTCGCCCGCGTTCATTACCGCAATTCGGCAAGAAAGCGTATTGTAAAAATCCATTTCGATGGCCTGGCTCCCGCGCAAGGCACGCAAATAACGGCGGGTGAAACGAACATCGGCCAGGTCGGCTCGACGGCCGGCGTCGAGGGGCTCGCGATGGTGCGGCTCGACCGGCTGGAAGAAGCGCGGGCCGCGGGTGTTGCGCTAAAGGCCGGGGATGTGGGAGTTGACGTAACCTTGCCAGATTGAGGGGTCATTCATGCGGGAACACCCGCCTTTGGATTTGGCGCTGTCACGCCTCGACAGCAAGCCGCGCTGCCCATGGCCCGGCGACGACCCTCTCTACCTTTCCTATCACGACGAGGAATGGGGCGTGCCGGAGCGCGACGACCGGGCGCTCTATGAAAAGCTCATTCTCGACGGGTTCCAGGCGGGGCTATCCTGGATCACGATCCTGCGCAAGCGCGAAGCGTTTCGCGCCGCGTTCGATCAATTCGATCCTGAAAAGATCGCGCGTTACGATCGCGGGAAGGTCGATGCTCTGATGCAGGACAGAGGGATCGTCCGCAACCGCGCGAAAATCGAAAGCACCATTACCTCCGCCCACGCGTGGCTGAAAATTCAAAAGGGCGAGGGCTTTTCAAATTATCTCTGGGGCTTTTTCGACGGCCGGACGATCCAGAACTTTTATCGCGAGTCGAACGAAATTCCGGCGCAAACCCCGCTATCGATGAAGATAGCCAAGGATTTAAAAGGCAACGGTTTCAAGTTCTGTGGCCCGACCGTCGTCTACGCCTTTTGTCAGGCGACCGGCATGGTAAACGACCACCTCGTCACCTGCTGGCGGCATGACGCTTGCGGATCGCGATGAGTGGCGCCCGGGCGTGGGTCCGTCTGCCTTCCGGCAAACGGCTCGATCTCTTGAACCCGACGCCGTTCGATTGGGAAGATCAGGACCTGGCCTTGGGCCTTGCCCGGACCTACCGTTGGGGCGGCCACTCCGCATGGCCCTTGCCGCTGCCGGTGGCGCAGCACTCGCTTCTGGTTCTGGCCTTGCACCGGCGCCGCTTTCAAGGCGCCCCGAATGCCCTGGTGGAGCTGCGCGAATTGCTGCATGACGCCGACGAAGGCCTGCTCGGCTTCGATTGCATTTCCGTCGTAAAGCCGTTCCTTGGCGAGGCCTACCGGACCCTGACCGCGCGGTTGGAAAACGCCGTCGCCATCCGCTATGGTTTGCCGCCCTGGACGCCCGCGGAAAGAGCGGCACATAAGCGGGCCGACCGCGTGGCCGCCGCCTCCGAGGCGGTCCATGTCGCCGGCTGGACGCAGGGCGAAGTCCGCAATACCTTGCGAATTCCCTACAACGCGCTTCCAGCCGATCCCTTGCGCGATGTCTACGGCGGCAAAGCCTGGGAACCCTGGGCGCCAGGACTCGCCGCCGAGCGTTTTTTGGCTGAACTTGAACGCTTGATGTCAGCCAGAGGCACGGCTTTGGCTTAAAAATCGCGTGAACTGGCGGGCGATTCCACAAAACGACGCTTCCGGAGTTCCCGCCGATCCTAATCCGGTCTATGGAAGGGCGCGATTCTGGCGTACGGCGCAGTACCAAAAGGCCCGGTTCGATGCTCCGCATCCACGTCTGCCCGCTATCAAAACTGGCGGAGACGGTCCGCGCGACAGGCGCGCAAAGCCTAGTCACGTTGATCGATATGGGAACGCCGGTCAGGCGCCCCGCCGGGATCGCCGCTGGACAACATCTTGTCGTCGTCCTTTCCGACATTGTCGCGGAACTCGAGGGCCATACGCTTCCGGCCAAATCCCACGTCGAAAAGCTCCTCGCCTTCGTGCGGCGATGGGACCAGACGGGGCCATTGCTGATCCATTGCTGGGCGGGCGTGAGCCGCTCGCCGGCGGCGGCCTATATCGCGGCCTGCGCCTTGCGCCCGCATCGTAATGAGGCCGAGATCGCGCAAGCCGTCCGTGCCAATTCGCCGACAGCGACGCCCAATCCACGGCTCGTTGCTATCGCCGACGCGATGCTTGGGCGCAGCGGGCGGATGGTTGCCGCCGTCGAGAAAATCGGCCGGGGGCGCAATTGTTTCGAAGGTGCCCCTTTTGTTCTGGAGTTGCGTTGAATCTCAACCGCGCCTAGAGCATTGACAAGCGAAGCCGAGGCCGGTTCGCGTCCGGACAAAGCGTGAAGCCGAAAAATGAGGCGACCTTGCCCGCTACCAATGCAGATATCGCCGCCATGTCTTTCGAGGATGCGCTCAAGGAACTCGAACAGATCGTGGACAAGCTTGAAAAAGGCGCTGTCGGGCTTGAGGAGTCGATTGCAATCTACGCGCGCGGCGAGGCTTTGAAGACACATTGCAACGAACTGCTAAGGAATGCCGAGGAGAGAATCGAAAAGATTACCTTGGGCGCCGATGGCCGCCCAAACGGAACCGAACCGCTCGATGTGGAATAATACAGGTTTTTGGCCAATTAACCACGGCAACCTGATTGCATCGCTACCGTCACCCTTTGCGCCAGTACCGGAAACGAAATCCAACCGGGGTTTTATCCCATGGGTGATTATGCCGTCGCCGCGCCGCCGCTCGTCGCGCTGCCCGCGCCGCCAGGAAAGTCTTTCCCGGTCCGGCGTATTTTTTGCGTCGCCCTGAATTACAAGGACCACGCCAGGGAGATGGGCGGAGACCCGGAGACCGATCCGCCGTTTTTCTTCATGAAACCAGCCGGCGCCATCGTCCAGAACGGCGAAACCATGCCCTATCCGCCGGGCACGAGCGATCTCCAGCATGAGGTCGAGCTTGTCGTGGCGATGAACATGGGCGGCCGGAACGTTCCGCCCGAAAACGCCAACGATATGATTTTTGGCTATGCGGTGGGTCTCGATATGACGAAACGCGATGTCCAGACCGAATTGAAGAAAAAGGCCCGGCCATGGGAAATGGCCAAAGCGTTCGACTTCTCCGCGCCCTGTTCCGCCATTGCGTTAAAGACCCGCACCGGCGCGATCGCCAAAGGCAAGATGGAGTGCAGGGTGAACGGGCAATTGCGGCAAAGCGGCGATCTCGACGGCATGATCTGGGGGGTTCCCCAAATCATCCATTATCTTTCGCAACAAATCGAAATCGCGCCGGGCGATCTCATCTTCACCGGCACACCAGCCGGGGTGGGGCCCGTTGTCAAAGGCGACAAGATCGAAGCCACGATCGCGGGATTGATGCCGCTGTCGATCGAGATCGGATGAGTCTGTCCTTCGTGGATCGTGCTCTATTCGATATTGCTTCCGACGTGCGTCTTGGCCGCGGACTGTGGCTTGGTGTCGAGTTCTTGGATCCGTTTCCACGTATTCGACTGCGCGATCATCCGCCGGATCGCCGCGACATTGGCCGCCGCGTCCTTGGCGTCGAGATCGCGCCGCGCCACCTCCTCGGCGCTCGCGAATTTGCCTTCGAGAGCAAGCACGAGGGCCAGATTCTGGCGCACCGGCCTATCAGCATCGTGCTGCGCCGCGGCTTCTTGTAGCGCCGTTTCGGCTTGCGGCAATTTTTTCGAAAGCGCGTAGGAAAGTCCGAGATTGGACAAAACATGCGGCTGAGCCGGCACGATTTTGAGCGCCGCCGCATAGTAGGCTTGCGCTTGCTCATGATCGCCGAGCTGATCGGCGACCGAGCCTTGCGCGGAAAGCACGGACCAATCCGGCCGCTCGGGGGTATGGGCATGCGCCAATACCTCGGCCGCCTCGCGCGACCGCCCGGCGTCGGCCAAGGTCTTGCCATAGGCGGCTAGGACCTCCACGTCGCGGGGAAATTTGATCGCCAGCCGTTGCAATATCGCAACGGCCTGCGCATTTTCCGTGTTGCCGCGCAGGGCCCGCGCGTAATTTAGCGCGATTGCCTTGTCGTCCGGGTTGCGGTCGTATTGGCGTCCCAATTCCACCGCGCTCCGCCGGATATCCGACTGGGATGCGCCGCCGATCGAGCCGGTGACGTCTTGCAGACTGCTGGACTGGCAGCCGCCAAGACAAAGCGCGGTGGCCAAAAACGTTCCCCGCATGGCGCCCGCCGCACGCTGCCGCAGCCGGCTGTTTTGTGCGAGAATCACGATGTTTCGTCCATTCGATTTCATGAGGTCCGCCATGCTCTTGCGCCGCGCCCTGATTCGCGCCGGTTGCTCATCATCGGTTACTGACCCTGAGCATGGCTTACGTGGCTTGCCGCAAGGCGCGGAATTTTTGCGCAAAATTCCCAAACTGCCTGAGAACCCGCTTTTAGTCGAAACCACGCTTCTGCCGCACGGGGGTCGGCTGTTGTTCGATGTTGGAAACCGTGCGTCTTGGCCAAAACGGAAAAGCCGGGCCGCCGGTCATCAATCTTCGCCTTGCGGAGCTGCCGGGACGAGCACTTTGGCCTCGAGTACATCGTGGGCCTGTTGAGCCATTGGCGGCAAGGACCGGCTTTCGCCCCCCGCTCTCCAGCTCGCCGCCCACGTCTTGCGGTCAAGCTGCCACCGGTCGCAGGGATGCAAGCCGCCACGCGCGGGCAGGAAGTCGAGGCCGGTATCCACGAAGGCAAAGCCGGTTTTTTCGAGGACGCGCCGGGAGGCAATGTTGTTGGCGCGCGAGTTGGCGAGAATCCGGTTCGCCCGGGTGAGGCTGAAGACCGCGTCGGCGAGCGCCTTGACGGCTTCGCTGGCGAACCCCTTGCCCCAGACGGGCGGCGCGACAACGTAGCCGAACTCGATGTCCCTCCCCGCGGCCAGGGTCGCGCTAAGGAGGCCGATCGTTTGACGCGCGCCGCCTTTTTGGGTAATCGCCAGGACGAGCGCCGTTCCGCTCGCGTTGCCGGTGCGCGCCTTCATAATGAAACGCTCCGCTTCGCCTGGCGGATAGGGATGCGGAATCGACGCGGTCATCCGCGCGATTTGCGCCAAGCTCACGAAACTCGTGATCGCCGGCGCGTCCGAGGCGCGCGGCCAGCGCAGCCAAAGCCGCGTGGTTTCGATGCGGAAGATGTCGTCGGCGGTCAAATCCGGGAACATGCCGGCTCCGGTCCTCATGCGAGGTCTCGAACCAAAATAAAGCGCGGTGGCCCACACCTCCCTTACAAAACCCTTTCGGGTTTTCCGGACTTTCCTCCTAAATTTCAGGAGCGATTCTCGCGTTCGGAAAAACCAAGTCCACCGGGTCCATGGGAGCAGGTGGAGGTTTTCCGGTCTCCACCCTTATTTTGCGGCCTTTGCTTGCGGCGTTGCCCTGACGGAAATGTACGACCGTCCACCGGCTTTGGTCTGGAAAGCGACTTTTCCTTCGATCAAGGCATATAACGTGTGATCGGTGCCTATTCCGACATTCGCGCCCGGATGCCATGTGGTGCCGCGCTGGCGCACAATGATGTTGCCGCCGGTGACCGCCTCGCCGCCGAATTTCTTCACCCCCAGGCGGCGGCCTTTGGAATCGCGGCCGTTGCGGGACGAACCGCCTGCTTTTTTATGTGCCATCGATCTGGCTCCAATTATCCGAGCACGAATTGTGCCACTTGATGCGTTTCCGCATCATAATTGAATTTTACGGACGCCCCAAGCGGACGAACGCGGGTTTATTCCGAAGGGGCGGTGCCGACGGACGATTCGACGCCGCCGGTCAAAAATCCGGTGATCCGCACTAGGGTTAAATCCTGCCGATGGCCGCGCTTACGCTTCGAGTTCTTCCGCCGCCGCTTTTTGAATGCAATTGCCTTCGGTCCGCGCGTCTGTTCGACAATCTCGCCGCCAACGCTAGCGCCGTCGATGAACGGGGTTCCTAACGCCGGCTCGCCGTCTTGAGAGAGCATGAGAACACGATCGAACGTCACGCGATCGCCGGGATTGCCGGCGAGCGTCATGACGGTGATCGTATCGCCGGCGGCGACGCTATATTGCTTGCCGCCGGTTTTGATGACCGCGAACAACTTCCTTTCCTCCGGTTCCATGCGCCTCGTGTCGATCCGCCCCGCCGTGGGGGAGCATCTTCAATATAGCGTCCGCCATTGCGATGCCGCTAGCCACGGATTTCCACCGCGGATTGCCGCCTCGCCAAGATCCAGAATTAGAAGCGCGCGATTAGAAGCGCGCGAACATCGGAACCGCATTAATGGCGGCGCATCCGGCGATGAAGTATCGCCGAATATATCTAAGGTATCGTCCGTCCATCTTCATCGCGCAACAACTTCATCGCGCAACAACTTCATTGCGCAACAACGCGCCTCCATGGCAAGGCCACGTTCATTGCAAATTAAGGACCGCGGCCCAAGACGAACGGCCGGCTCGCTATTCCATCCGGGCGTCCTCTACGAAGCTTGGCGCCGGTTGTCAACCATCCCTTTCCCGAGCGCGTCTCCGATCGCCGCCTAACTGACGTCCCGCATTCGCAAAACTTCCACCTGGGTCCGGGGTCCCTGGCCAATCAGTGTCTGACACATAGGTAATTTCGCTATAGTAGATATATGGAGGATCTTCGTAGTAATTCGCCATCCATATCTATTTTCGAGTTCTTCTATCGCTTCGGTGACCGGCCTCGGAACTTGAACGGTTAGGGTATTGGGCGAGGCGCTCGCGTCGCCCAAGAAAGTCACCATGAGCCCCATGGCCATCATCACGTGCCGCGTGCGGAAAATTACAACCCTAAACATTGTTGTATCCTCATAATCATCGCGGCCAGGTTTTTGTCTTGATGCTACCGGCTCGTGCAAAGAGCATCGGAAAGCCGCGCCAGCCGGGCGCGGTTGCGATCGAGCATCGCCGTGAAAGCGGGGGATAGAAGAAAGCTAAGTTCGCGTTCGCGGCTGCGCGTGACCAGGTCGGCCGCCACGCGCTCTTCGTCGCAATAGCCCGGATGACAGATGATGAGATGGCGCCTCCCCGGCGCGCGAAAAGCGCCTCGGCAAGGGGTTGCCGCGAACACATGCCCGGCGCAACCTCCGTGAGCTACGCCGTATTTGAGCCATTTTCGAAAGGTTTAGTTGGAGGGTCCTCTTAACGAAGCGATTACGGTTATCCGTCCGGCATCGTGCCCCCTTTATCGAACATCAGGGCTCCAGTCGCCGGGGCATGAGATTCCGGCCGAGCAATTCGAGAAGCCTTCCCATGGCCCGCGCGCGGGCCATTCCACTATCCTGCCGCGCGGGTTCCTGCCCATGAAATTTGGTGCCGCCGTTCCCAGGATCGAAGCGACGCGATGACGATGGGTGCGCGGGTGCGAAGTCAGAGTCCCGGCATTTACCTTCAGCCGGCCCGGTTGCGCGCCAATATCGAATTTGGAGTCGATCCCGCCATCGAAGCCGATGGCGCCCGCCACGCTTCCTTCGATCGACGGCGAGTCTCGCTGCGCTGGTTATCCGCCACTCTTCTAACGGGTCTTACCGGCGCCGCGCTCATCGGATCGGCGATCTACGCGGCGCTTGGGCATCAAACATATTTCGCCGAGGCGCCGGCGCCCTCGCTCTCTCAGCGCAAGGAGATCAACCTGGATTTCGGCGTCAATCCGCAC
>JALZAY010000037.1 GCA_030948025.1 Pseudomonadota bacterium | reverse complement strand
CGATTGCAAGGCGGGGGCAGGCACCACCTGCGCCGGGACATCGAAGGTGGATTACCAGGGCAATGCTTGGAAATATGTCCCGAAGGGAACGTGCGAAACGATGAAGACCCCGAACGGCATGGGTTCGCTAAACCCCAGCAAGTCTTGATGCGCGACAGGGGCACGCGGCATCCGCGCGCCCCTTTTTTGCGTCACCGAGACAAGCGCTCGAAGGCGAGTTAAGGAGAAAAATCCATGCGCGTTTCGCGGCTTCCCTTGAGCGCCGGCGCGAGCTTTAAGCCCGAGCATTTCGCCGCCATTGCCGCGGCGCCGCAGCCGCTCGGCTTTTTCGAGGTCCATGCCGAAAATTATATGGGCGGAGGGGGCACCCCCCATGCGCAGTTGCGATTTCTGCGGGAACATTACGCGCTTTCCGTGCATGGCGTCGGGCTCAACATCGGTTCAAGGGAGCCGCTCGATCGCGCGCATCTTGCTAGGCTGAAAGAGCTTTGCAACTTCTATCAGCCGGAATGTTTCTCAGAGCATCTGGCGTGGTCCTCGCACGGCGGAATTTTTTTCAATGATCTCCTTCCGCTGCCCTACATAGAGGCAAATTTGACCTCGGTGATCGATCATGTCGACGAAGTGCAGTCCACGCTTTGCCGCCGCCTGCTCCTCGAAAACCCTGCGACCTATGTGCGCTTCAAACAGAGCACGATCCCGGAGGCGGAGTTTTTGGCGGCGATCGCGCGCGCGACCGGCTGCGGACTGCTGCTAGACGTCAACAACGTATTTGTTTCGGCGCGCAATCACGCAACCAGCGCGACCGCCTATCTCGAAGCTTTTCCGCTTGATCTCGTCGGCGAGATTCATCTTGCCGGTCATTTCGAAACCACAGACGGCCAAGGATCGCCGCTGTGCATCGATGCGCATGGATCGCCCGTCGTCGAGGATGTCTTCGCCTTGTTCGACAGCGTGATCGCCCGCGCCGGACCGCTGCCGGCGCTGATCGAATGGGACAATGACGTGCCGGATTGGCCGGTGCTGCTCGCCGAGTCCCTTGCCGCGCAGGCCCGCCTCGACCGGGCGGGCCCTCTCCGCGCCGCGTCGGACGCGGCTTGAAGGAGCCCCGCGACGCCATGCAAACTTGGCAAAGCGACTTCGCCGGCGCGGTGCGCGACCCGGATTGGGCCGTCCCTCACGGCGTGACCTCGCATAATTCGGATACGCCGCAAGAGCGTTTCGCAATTTACCGCAACAACGTCATGGTGGGCGTCGTTAGTGCATTGGAAGCGCGCTTTCCCGCGACGCGCAAAATCGCCGGCGGGGATTTCTTCAAAGGCGCCGCGAAATTGTTCGCCGCCACGCAGCCGCCGCGCTCGCCCCTGATGATGCTTTATGGCGACGCGTTTCCCGCTTTCTTAGCGGACTTCGAACCGGCGCGGGAAGTCCCCTATCTCGCCGACGTTGCAAGGCTTGAAGCGGCCCGCACGCGCGCCTACCATGCCGCCGACGCAAAACCTCTGACGCCAGCCGCGCTCGCCGGCGGCCTCCCGGACGCCCTGGCGGGCATGCGGTTCATTTTGCACCCCGCGGTTGAAATCGTCGCGTCGGACTATCCTATCGTTACGATCTGGGCGATGAATTCTGGCGAAATCGACCTTGCGCCCATAACCGATTGGCGTGGCGAGGATGCGCTTGTTTCGCGCCCCGGCTTCGATGTCGAGGTTCGCCGCTTGCCGGCCGGCGCCAAGAGTTTTTTGCAAAACCTCGCCGCTAGAAATCCGCTTGGAGAGGCGGCCGCGGTGGCGCTCGCCGGCAACCCAAGCTTCGATCTTGCCGCCAATCTCGCCGCGCTTTTCGCGGGGCTCGCGATCGAAATGACCGATCAACCCGTTGAGGCTCCCTTGCCATGATCCGATCCCTCGAGACTCACGCGGAAAACACCTCGGCGTTGATTGGCGCGATGCGCACCGCCGCCGCCGTTTTGGACAAAATTCCGCAATCCCTGATTTCGCTCGCGGCGCGGATTTTTCCGGGCGCCGTGTTCTGGATGTCGGGGCAGACCAAGGTCGAAGGGTTTCATGTGACCGACAATGCGATTGCGTTGTTTCGCGACGAATATGCCCTTCCATGGATCGGTCCCGCGCTGGCCGCGAACATCGCTGCCTTCAGCGAGCATTTTTTTCCGCTCCTGCTAGTTATGGGGCTCGCCAGCCGCCTGTCCGCGCTGGCCCTTCTCGGCATGACCGCGGTCATCGAAATTTTCGTCTATCCCGATGCCTGGCCGACTCACGGCGTCTGGGCGACCTGCTTTCTCGTCGTTATCGCGCGCGGGCCGGGAATTTTCTCCCTCGACCATCTTTTGTTACGGCGTTGGTCACGGGTCGAAAACCCTCGCTAGCAACAGTCGTGGCATACGCATAGTATTGTTTTATATGGAGATCACAAAAAATTGAACTCCCTCGCGATCATTTTCGCGGAACAAACCCGTCTATTCCGCCGGTCTATTTCGTTGTCAAAAATGCCTCGAAAAATGAGGCGACCGCCAATTTTAGGGAGATTGGCAATGTTGAAAACTCTTACAGCAGCCATCTTGGGACTCGCGCTCGTTTGCGGCGTGGCGGCAACGGCTTCCGCCAAACCGCTAACGACGCCCAGTCCACCCAACACCCGCTACATCCTGCCCGGCACGCCGGACAGCTACGCTGCCGATCGCCTCTGGGAGGGCCGCTCCATTTACCGGATGGAGGCTCCCAGCACTTTCTACGGCGGATCGGACGAACGGGGCTATCCGAGCGGCGAGCCGCAAAATCCGCGAACCGGCGGCTGAACGCGCCGCTCGCTGATCCGCGCCACCGGTTCCGGCGTTCGCGGATCACGCTCTACGCCTCGAAATCGAGCCCGATGTCGAGCACGGCCGCGCTGTGGGTCAGCCAGCCGATCGAGATCAGATCGACGCCGGTCGCGGCGAGCGCCGGCGCCGACTCTGGCGTGACACGCCCCGAGGCTTCGGTCATCGCCTGGCCATCGACTATTGCGACCGCCTTGGCGAGCCTATCCAAGCTCATGTTGTCGAGAAGCACGGCATCGGCGCCTTCGCCGAGCGCTTCTTTGAGCTGGTCCAAATTATCGACTTCGACTTCGATCTTGACGAGATGACCGGCAGCCGCGCGGGCGCGCCGCAACGCCTGCGCGATCCCCCCCGCGAAGGCGATATGATTGTCCTTGATGAGGATGGCGTCGTCGAGGCCGAAGCGGTGATTGGCGCCGCCGCCCGCGCGGACCGCGTATTTCTCGACCGCGCGAAGACCTGGCGTCGTCTTGCGGGTGCAGACGATCTTGGCCTTTGTGCCGCGCACCGCCGCGACGATGGAAGCCGTCGCACTCGCAATTCCACTGAGATGCCCAAGAAAATTGAGAGCGGTGCGCTCGGCTGTCAAAATTCCACGCGCCGGTCCAATGACCCTGGCGATGACGCCGCCCGCGGTGACCGCCGCGCCGTCGTCTATTTCAACCTGCATCGCGATATTCGGATCGATGAGCTCGAAGGCGAGTCTTGCCAAATCTAGCCCGGCAACGACGCCTGTTTCACGTGCAACCAGCGCGGCTCGCGCCGCGAGCCCAGTCGGAACGATCGCGTCCGTGGTGATATCGCCCGCACGGCCAAGATCCTCGAGAAGCGCGGCGCGAACCAAAGGCTCGACCATAATCCGCGCGAGGGGCACAGGCATCATCGTGCGACTTTCGTTTCAGGCGACGGTTTCGGGCACGATTTCTCGCGCGGGGGCAAGTGCCTCGTTGAGGTGCAGCATACTTCTTTGCGCATGCGCGGCGCGGCTTGGAAAATCGGTTCGCGCATGGGCACCCCGGCTTTCCCGCCGGCGCAAGGCCGCGATCACGATCATCAGGGCGACGCAGGCGGGATCGCTCGCCTTCCCGCGCTCCAGCGCCAGCGGCAGCAGTTCGGCTGCGGCCGCCTCCAAACCATCGCGATTGCGTAGAACGCCTGCGGCGCGAGATATAATTTTACGAACCGCCGAAGGATTGGCGGAAACCACCGCCCGCGCATCGGCACGTGGCATTCCCCGGTGGTGAAGCGTGGTCCCGGCTATGCTCTCGGCGACAAGACGACCGCAGACGGCCGCTTCGAGCAAGGAATTGCTGGCGAGGCGATTGGCGCCGTGGAGACCCGTGCAAGCCGCCTCGCCGCAAGCCCAAAGGCCTTCGATGGATGTACGCCCGGCAAGATCGACCGCGATTCCGCCCATGTGATAATGCGCCGCCGGGCGGATAGGAATCGGCTGGGTCACAGGATCGATTCCGGCGGCGTTACAAAAGCCGGTGATCGCCGGAAAGCGGCGCGGAAAATCAAGATCCGGCGCGGCTCGCGCGTCGAGAAAAACCCGGTGGCCCGCCGCCATGTGCCGCCAGACCGCGCGCGCGACAATATCCCGCGGAGCAAGCTCGGCGCCTGGCACGCCGGCCATGAAGCGATGGCCAGTCTCGTCGATTAGGATTGCCCCTTCGCCGCGCACGGTCTCGCTGATGAGCTTTAGCGGAAACGACATGCTATCGAGCGCGGTCGGATGAAACTGGATAAATTCGAGATCGGCCATGGCCGCGCCCGCCTTCGCCGCGAGCGCCAAGCCCTCGCCCCACGATCCAGCCGGATTGGTGCCATATTGGAACAGGCCGCCGATGCCGCCGGTCGCGATGACGGCGCGCTCCGTAGCGAAAACCGCTGGGCCGCGGGTGCTTTCGGCGGCAACTCCTGTCACGGTGTTGTCTTCGACGAGCAGCCGCCGCGCCGCGTAACCCTCAATCAGGGTGATGGAGGGTGTTTCGCGCGCAAGACGGGTCAAGGGCCGCATGATTTCGCGTCCGCTGGAATCGCCGCCGGCATGAACGATCCGCCGGCGCGAATGCGCGGCTTCGAGGCCAAGAGTAAGTTTGCCGTCGCCATTGCGATCGAAAGGCACGCCGCGCCGGATCAATTCGTCGATTGCGGCCGGCGCGGCTTTGAGGATCGCGCGGGCAACGGACTCATCGCAGAGTCCGTCGCCGGCATCGAGCGTATCGGCGAGATGCAGCGAAAAATCGTCGTCCGGCCCAAGGCTCGCGGCGATCCCGCCTTGTGCGAGGACGCTCGATGATTCAAGTCCAAGCGGTGCCTTGCTGAGGAGGATTACCGGCCGGGGCGCCAAGGAAAGAGCGGCGGTCAGGCCCGCTAGGCCGCCGCCGACAATGACGCATGTCCCCATGGCGTCGATAACATCCATCAATGCACCGCCAGCATGCGTTCTACGGCCCGGCGGGCGGGAATCGCGATGTCAGGACAAATTTGCACTTCGTGTTGCATCGTCTCCAGCGCCCGCCTGATATTGCGAAGCGTGATCTTTTTCATATGCGGGCAGAGATTGCAGGGCCGGATGAATTCGAGCGCGGGATATTGGATCGCGACATTGTCGCTCATCGAGCATTCGGTCAAAAGCACCACGCGTTGGGGCCGGTTCTTGCTCACATAGGACGACATGGCGGCTGTCGAGCCGGAAAAATCGGCTTCCGCCACGACGTCAGGCGGGCATTCCGGATGCGCCAAGATGATCACGCCCGGATAATCCTCGCGCAATTGCCGCACTTCCGCGGCGTTGAAACGCTCATGCACCTCGCAATGGCCCGACCAGGCGATGACTTTCACATCTGTCTCGGCCGCGACATTGCGGGCTAGGAATTCGTCGGGCAGCATGATGACACGCTCGACGCCGAGGGATTCGATCACGGCCCGCGCATTGCCAGACGTACAGCAAATGTCCGACAAGGCCTTCACGGCCGCCGAGGTGTTTACATAGGTGACGATTGGAACTCCCGGATAGGTTTGCCGCAATAGCCGCACATCCTCGGGCCGGATCGACTCGGCAAGCGAACAGCCGGCACCAAGGTCCGGAATGAGAACGGTTTTTTCCGGATTCAACAATTTCGCGGTCTCGGCCATGAAATGAACGCCAGCCAAAACGATGACGTCCGCGTCAGCCGTCATCGCTTCCCGCGCGAGAGCGAGACTGTCTCCCACAAAATCCGCAACGCAGTGAAAAATCTCCGGCGTCTGATAATTGTGCGCAAGCACCACTGCGTTCCTGGTCCGCTTCAGCGTCATGATTGCGTCGATGTCTTGCGCATGGACCGGCCACTCGATCGCCGGGATCGCATGGCGCACCTTTGCGTAGAGATTTTCCGCGCCGGGCGGTTTCGCGCTGACGGTTTCCGGATACGGCAACGCCATCGTCTTATACTCCAAACGAGCATTATTGCAACAAATACTTATATTGAGCATAAGATTTGTCAAGCCCTTGAAACCGGCAATTTGGTTCCGGCGATAGCTCGTTGAGCAAAGACCTCGCGGCGGAACCGGAACAGTTTAGCCGGACGCCCGCCGGTATCTGGAGTAGTTTCCCCGGTTTCCTCCACGAGTTCCTGCTGTTCGATCAGGCGGCGAAAGTTTTGTTTGTGGACGAGCCTCCCCGCCAGGGCCTCGACACAGCGCTGCAATTGCAGGAGCGTAAATGTTTCCGGCATCAATTCGAACACCACCGGACGATATTTAATTTTAGCCCTCAGCCTAGCTATACCTGTAGCGAGAATGCGGCGATGATCAAGAATCATGGGCTGGCCCGTGCTCGGCAACGCGCCGGGCGCGACGCCCTGGCGCATGGTCCCCGGCGAACTTCCGCGTAGCGCTTCCGGGATGAGGCCCGCCTCGTAGAGCAATTCGTAGCGCTGCAGGACGAACTCCTCATTCCAGGCGCGGCCGCCGCAGCCGAAGGTGATCTCGACGCGCTGGCGGCGGTCTTGCCGTAGGCCTGGATTTTGGGGCGCGCTGGCCCAAGCCTCAAGCTTAGGCAAAAGCACGGTTTCGATCATCGAGGGGGCGCCGGCGCGATGGTCTTCCCACGGGAAGTAATAATACCAGCTGCGCCAGCTCGCCTCATGCTCGCCAGAGGCGGGCTGCTCGCGCGTGAGGCCGAGATAGCTGATCGAGATGACGTGTTGTCCGCCGCCGCCGCGATCCCGGTCGGCGAAAGTATAAAGCTGTTCGACATAGCCTAGCGGCAGCCTAGTTTGCCGCGCGACCCAGGCGCGCAGCCCCGCCTGCAGCGAACGATGGGCGAGTTCGAACGGACCGGATGGTAGCGCGGATCTATCCTGGATCGTCAAGACGCGCGGATCGCTCGAGGTCACGGCGGCCAGCACCGCGATAAGATCGGCCGCGATCACATTCTTGGCGGCAACCGGCGCGGCCGGCGCGCTTGCTTCGACAAGGCCGCCTTCGCGAAACGTGGCCATTAGCCGGCGCCGTTACCGGGTTCCATGGATACCTGTCCGATCAAGAAGAATTTCACGAAGATACCGCGATTTGGCCGCGAAGGGAATCCTTATTGGCGCTGTATCCTCTTGTTTCATTGTAATTTCTGAACGTATAAGCACCCCTATCCGTTTGGCCGCGACATCGCCGCCGTGCTCATGAAAGCCGGCGTTCGGGCAAGGCGAGGCACGCGCGGGCGGACTTATCCCAGATCCAGTTCGAACGCCGCGATCTCGTGACGCGGCCAGCGCCAGGGCGCGATGTAGACGGCGTCGCCGCGCCACGTCAACGGCGCCGCCCAAGGGTTCGAAGCGAGCCAGGTTTTCGCCGCGCGGGAGATGCGGCGACGTTTGACGAAGTCGATCGCGGTCCTGGCCTCGTCGAGAGTCGGCCGTACCTTCACTTCGACAAACGCGACCGTGTCGCCGCGCCGGGCGACAATATCGATTTCGCCTTCCTTAATGCAATAGCGGCGTGCCAGGATTTGATAGCCCTTAAAGCGCAAAATCAAGACAGCAGCACGTTCGGCGAAAATACCTACGCCATGCGCCTTTTTGCGGTCACGCGGGCCTCTCGCCTTCATCGCTGGCGCGTCGAAAGTTCGATCGCCCGTGCATAGACTTTGCGGCGCGGCTGGCCCGTCTCGGCCGAAACCACGGCCGCGGCGTCCTTGACCGAATAGGCTTCCAACGCCTTGCCGAGCCTGGCATCGAGGTCTGATTGGACCGGCGGCTCTGCTCCCGGCGGCCCGACGAGGACGACGATCTCACCTTTGGGCGGCGGCTCGGCGGAAGCAATGGACGCCAGATCAGGCAAACGTCCGCGGCGAACGGTCTCGAAATATTTTGTGAGTTCGCGGGCGATCGCCGCATCGCGAGGTCCCAGAACGGCGGCCAAATCGTTCAATGTCTCCGCAACGCGGCGTGACGACTCGAAAAATACCAGGGTCCCGGGAATCGCCGAAAGTTCGGCGATGCGGCCACGCCTCGCGGCGCTTTTCTGCGGCAGGAATCCTTCAAAAAAGAATCGGTCGGTGGGCAGGCCGGCGACTACCAGGGCGGCGAGCACGGCCGAGGCGCCCGGGACCGAAACCACCGCGATATTTTGCGCAAGCGCCTCCGCGACAAGCTTGAAGCCCGGATCGGAAATCAACGGCGTGCCGGCATCCGAGACCAAAGCCAGCGCCGCCCCCCCGGCCAGCCGGGCAAGGAGGTGCGGCCGCATGACCGCGGCGTTATGCTCGTGATAGGCGACAAGCGGCGTCGCTATTCCGTAATGCGCGAGCAATGTCTTGGTGACCCGCGTGTCCTCGGCGACGATCGCGTCGGCGGCGGCGAGCGTCGCCAGCGCCCGGAATGAGATATCGCCGAGATTGCCGATCGGCGTGGCGACCACGTGGAGGCCGGGCCGGATCGGTTCCGCTTCGGCCCTGAGGCCGAAGGCGGTATATGCGCCCGGCTTCTCGCCCTCGGAGGTTTTTGCGCGCGCAAGGGTCTTGCCGCGCCGGGGAGCCGCGCCTTGAAGGGCCCGGTGATCGAAACCGTCCGCATTGCCCGCGTTCATGGTGTCCAGCCCGCCGGGGAATGCCCGGCCATCTTGAGCAAATGGGTCGTTCTATAAAACGTCCGACTGTTCTATTTATAGAACGATGGCGCTTTTTTGCAAGCAAGCGCAGGGGCAAATGCCGTTTGTATTGCCGCCGGCCTGATTTTATGACTGAAAAGAATGGAGATTTCCATGCTATCCAAATTGTCCGCCCAGGGGCGCCCGGTCAAAGCATTTCAAAATACGCGAATTGGAGCGTCGCCCGAATGACCTATCTGCCCCGCAAGAAAGCCACGCGGGGGGCTTTATGGCTCCTCCGCAATTGTCCCGGTGCCGTTCGGGCAATATGGGTATTCGGACTTTGTTTGTCGCTAGCGGCCTGCGGCTCGATGAGCGGGATGCTCGGGCATGGGGGCGGGGTTGTCGCACCGACTTCGCAGGGGCCGTCGCCGTACCAGGGCGAGCAAATCGGCTCCGGCCCGGCGCGCGTGGCGCTCATCCTCCCTATGACTCAGGCGTCGGGACCAAGCGTCGTCGGCACCTCCCTGCGCAATGCCGCCGAACTGGCTTGGGCGGAAGCCGGCAACAACGATATTACCTTGCTTGTCAAGGACGATCGTTCGACCCCCGAGGGGGCGCGCGCGGCGGCGCAGGCGGCCCTGTCGGACGGGGCCGAGCTTATCATTGGTCCGCTGTTTGCTTCGAGTGTGCGCGAAGTGGGCCCGGTGGCGCGTGGCGCCGGAAGACCGGTCATCGCGTTTTCGACCGATACGTCGACCGCCGGCCCGGAGCTGTTTCTGCTTTCCTTCCTGATCGAGAGTTACGTCGACCGGATTGTCGATTTCGCCGCCTCCAAGGGCGAAAAGTCGATCGCGGCCCTCATTCCGGAAAATGACTATGGACGCGTGGCAGAAAGCGAATTCCAGCAGGCCGCCGCGCGCGACAACATAAGAGTGATGACGATCGAACATTACCAGCCACGCACCATAGCCGAGGCTGTGCAAAAAATCGCCGCGCTTCATGATCAAATCGATTCGCTTTTCATTCCTGAACAGGCCGATGCGATGGGGGCGATGTCGCAGGCACTGGCCGCGGCCGGAATCAACGGCAAACATGTGCAGATCCTCGGCACCGGTCTTTGGAACGACGCGCGCGTCCTGAAGCTCGCGGCATTGCAAGGAGCATGGTTCGCGGCGCCCGAAAATGGCGGTTTCAATGCCTTCGCGGCGCGCTACCGCGCCAAATATCACTCCGATCCAACCCGTATCGCGACACTTGCCTACGATGCCGTGTCCCTCGCCGCCGCGCTTGCCCATACCCAAGGCTCGCAGCGTTATTCGCCAAACGTCCTCACCAACCGGTCCGGCTTCAACGGCGCCGATGGCGTGTTTCGCTTCCGCTCCGATGGGACCAACGAGCGCGGTCTGTCGGTCCTGCAAATCAATAATGGCACCGCGGTGCCGATCAGCCCGGCGCCGCTTTCGTTCTCGGGCACCGCTTCGGCGACATGAATTTAACCGCGAGCCCCGATGGACCGTTGGTTCCGCGGTCAAATTTTCCCATCTTCCCATGAAAGACAGCGAAAATTTGAAAATCACCATATGTCGCGACCTGCGGACCCATGGGAGGAGGCGGCGACTCCAAGAAGAAACACGTTTCACTTTGCGTCTTCTCTGCCGGAGCCGAGATGCTTGGCCACATCGGGCTGTTGCGAAAACAGCGGCGCCGCCGCGCCTGACCGGCGGATCAAACCGCGCACGTCCGGGGTAAACGCCAGATCGTCCCAGGAGCCGCCGACATCGAATCGAAACCTCGGGATTTCCTTCCCAGGCTTGGCGTCGCCGATGGAAGGCATGGCGACGGCATGCAGATCGAGCCTGCGTTCGCCGAAATCCACGGTGCCGCCAAACCCAAGTCTGAGGCTCGGGTTTTCGAGCTTGCCTTCCTCGATGCCGGCTACGCCCTTAACGAAGCGCAGCCCGAAACCGGCACGCTCGAAAGCGGTCCGGCCGCGATGAATATCGGCGAGAAGGGCAAGCGGGCTTTTGTCGATCCGGTGCATGACGGAATCAAGATCGATCCCTCCGAGTTGCCCTTGCGCGACGTCGATTTGCGCCGTCCCATCGAGGTTGCGCATAAGTTCGCTCATGCTGGCCCCGGCGCTTTCGAGATTGGCCATGCCCGTTAAGGCCCCGTAAAATTCCGGCCATCCGAAGGCATCGAACGACAACGCGGCGAGGTCGGCGCCGGAGATGGCGCCGGTGGCCCGCATGCCGACACCGTTGTCGCGCACATCGAATGTTACGCGGCCCTTGATTGTGCCTTGATACGCCTTCGCCCCGGCAAGGGTCAATTCCACACGACTGCTGTTGCGCATCAGCGAAAAGGCGGCATCCTCGATCTCAAAATACGAAAAAAGCATGTGCGACGCCGATATGCGGAAATCAAGATCGGCCGAGCCATATTCCTTTAAATCGAAAGGGTCACGATTCCATTGGCCATCGCGCCCAGTGGCAGGCGAAAGGTTTGAAAGGAATGGCCGGAGCGACAGCCGGTTTGTCGCCAATGTACCGGAAAGAACTGGCGCATCGTCCCGCGCCTGAAATGCTAAGGTTCCCTCGAAATCATTCCCATCGAACCGCAAATGCAGGCCTGAAAGGGCCGCGCTTGCCGCCGCGATGGTGGCCTCGCAATTTGCGTCAAAATCATTGAGGGGCCCAGGAAACGGGACAGAATATTCAGCTTGTTCCAAAAGCGTTCGCACCGACGGCGCGGCGGCGTGAATGTGGCCGTTGAATTGCCACTTCGGCATGTTTGCAAGACCGCCATCAGCCGACAACGAGAACGAGGGTGCGCCGATCTTGAGGCTCAGGGCGGATTGCTGGCCTCGCAACAATCCAGCCGGACTTGCAATCCAAGCGGCTATCGCGGCGTTCTCTCCACGGATGCGGGCTTGCCCCGTCACGATCGCCGCTGCGCCTGGTTTGGCCCAGTCCAGTGTCATGTTAATCGCGTCGATCGACAGATCTGGCGAAAATTGCTTGCTTGTCAAGCGCGCGCGGCCATCGACAAGTGTAACGGCGCCAAGTCGCGCCGCGTCCGCCGATGCGGCCTCGGCGGTCGCCGGCGAGGCGTCCGCGGCACGGCCGATCACGCTATCCGTGGGCATCGGCCGGCCATCGAGATCGATATGCAACTCCGGCTGACCGAGGGTCGCCGACGCGATCTCGATCCGGCCGGCGAATAGTGGCGCGAGCCGAACGTACCCTTTAAAATAACGCGCGTCGATACGAAGCGCGCCGGAGGGATCGGCGAAGCTGACGCCATCAATGCTGATATGGGGTTGCGGCAGGACAACAAAGACCGCCCGGCCGTGCGAAATGGCGGCAAGTCCGGTCACGTGGCGGATTTGCGCCGCGATCTCGTTGCGCAAAGCCGCATTCGAAAAGGCCCAAGGCGCCGCGGCCGCCGTGATCGCGATAAGAATGGCGAGGCCCGCGAAAATGGAGATTATGAGCGACCGAAGTTTGCGGGACGGCGAAGAGGGACCAGAAACGACCGTTGCCGATTCGACCATGGCTCTTAGGCTGCCCCTGATGGGATTGCGCAAGGCTAAAACATTGTCACGCGAAGGCGATGCCGCGTCGGTTCAGAAAATACCAAAAATCAAAAAGCCGGATTTTGCCATGTTTCCCTAAAGCATGTTTCCCTAAAGCATGAAACAGCGCTCGCCAAAAATGTGATTTGGCCTTCGACTATGTCACGATCAAGGCGGAAACGAGCGATCTTACGCGCGAACGGGCTCGCCTTGCCGATTTCAACGACGGCAGACCGTTCGATCCTATCGAGCGCTGGTATCGCAACCTGCGCGGCACAAGCCAATGCAATGTCGCCGCCAAGCGCTCCCGGCTTCACAGGCCCGGTGTTGGAATCCCCGTGGCGCCGCACGCCGGCAGCTGACGATCGCCACGCGAAAGTGTGCCGTCCGTTTCGAAGCCGCATCGGGCATCAATCGGGAAACCGAACTCCGCGCGCAAGACCGTAAAAAGTTGCTCCAACCCGAACGGCTTTTGCAGCACGGCGCGTCCCGCATGCCGAGCGGGGAGGCCAGAAATGCCGTACCCCGTCGTGAAAAAGAAGGGACAAGCACGCGCGGCGAGAATGTCGGCAACAGGATCAACCCGTTGTGAGCCTAGGTTCACGTCGAGGATTGCGCCGTCGATCCGTTCGCGGCCGATCAACTCCAGGGCTGCGGAAACTTGCGCGGCGGAACCAGCCACGTCGAAGCCGAGTTCCAACAACATCGCTTCCAGGGCGAGCGCAATGAACGGCTCGTCCTCGACGATCAAGATACGCTGTCTCTTAGGCGCGGCCGCTGTGTCGGAAACCATGATATTACTGCTTGATCACTCGAAAGCGCAAATATTTTGCCCCGTCCGGTTGTCAAAGTCCAGAAAATTAATCAATCATCAATGTTTTGATCCGGCTTGCCGTCACGAGATTGACGCATGACGATCAGCGCCGCCAGCGTCACCCAAGCCCAGCCAACAATCAGAAGCGTTCCGCCGAGCGGAGCGGCCATGGCAAACAGTCTTGTCCCGGCGAGAGCGCGCGCCGAGAGATCGCCGCCAAACAACAGGCTGCCGGACAGGAATAATCCCGCCGCGCCGAGAAACCAGATGCCGCGTTGCGGCACGGCCAAGGCAAGCCCGCAAACGGCGAGCGTGGCGGCCGCATGGAGCATCAAAAAATTGGCGGCCGTTTGAAGCCTGGGATCGGGCACGCCATGGGCGGCGGCAGCCGCCAAAATTATTCCGCCCGCGCCGGTCAGTCCGGCCGCCGCGGCCGCCGCGCACGCCCATTTGCGCATCGTGCAAGACCCTTGGTTCACCGGTCGAAGCCGAACCCTTATTCCTTCTCGGCGGACTGCGCTATCGCGCCCGCCCTCGGTCCGGCCCGCATCGCGCCGCGCCGCGAATGCGGCTTGCAAATCTCGAAAAGCGCGTTACCGATTTGTTACTTTTTAGAGCTTAATCTTTAAGACTTACCTGCAGGGAGAAGTGCGGATGCGTTCACGGCTTGTTTATTTGGCCGCCCTGCTGGCCTCGGCCGGCATCGGCGGGGAGGCTCGTGCGCAAGAAAAGGGCACGCTCGAACCGATGCGGCTGCCGCCGCTCGCTCATCCGGAGGATCCCTCCACTCCGGCGAAACAATTGTTCGGACGTCAAGTCGTGCCGGCGGCTTTGTCCGCGCGCACCATCGGATTTTATTCGCGTGGCTGCCTCGCGGGCGGCCAGGCTCTGCCGGTCAACGGTCCGGCTTGGGAGGTCATGCGGCTCTCGCGCAACCGCAATTGGGGGCATCCGGCGCTGCTTGCATTTCTCGAACGTTTTGCGCGGAAAGTGCCGACCGTCAGCCATTGGCCTGGAATTCTCGTCGGCGACATGTCGCAGCCACGCGGCGGGCCGATGCTCACCGGGCACGCCTCGCATCAGATTGGTCTCGACGCCGATATTTGGCTGACGCCTATGCCGAACCGCGACCTGTCGCGCTTGGAGCGTGAGGAAATGTCGGCGGTCAATATGGTGCGGCCAGACCGGCTTGACGTCGATCCGGCGAAATGGACGCCGGATCATCTCGCGATCATCAGGGTCGCGGCGCAAGACCCGGAGGTGCAGCGCATCTTCGTCAACGCGGCGATCAAGAAAGCGCTGTGCCGCGAGGCCACGGGCAATCGTTCATGGCTCGGCAAGGTCCGCCCGTTCTTTGGCCATGATTATCATTTTCATGTTCGCCTCGCTTGCCCGGCAGGGGAAGAAGCCTGCCGGGATCAAGATCCCGTCCCGCCGGGAGATGGTTGCGATGCCTCGCTCTCCTGGTGGTTTTCGGACGCAATCCTACATCCGAAGCCCTATCCCGAAAAGCCGAAGCCGCCCCTGACGTTGGCGCAATTGCCGCCCGAATGTGAAAGCGTCCTCACCGCGCGCTGAGAATTTTTGGCCGATGCCGGCCCGCCTTCTCGAACGCAATACCAGATTAGCGCGAATTATCCGCGGCGACCGGGGTTTCGATCGATTCCAGCGGCTGCATTTTTATGTGATGCAGCTTGGTCTTGCGATGCACGCTCACGCTGCGCCCCATGACGATGGGCGCCTGCGGCTTGGCGTGCCGGGCGCTGGCCGGCCCGCTTGTGGGAAGAGGATGATCTCCCTTGATGCCAGCCCCCTTAGCAATGTCCCCGGCAAGCGTGGCGCCGGTCGCGGCGAGGCTTGAAAAAAAGAGGATTACAAATATTCGTCCAACTGTCATCACGTAACTCCAACACGCGGGCATCCGTTCAGTAGAATTCCGCCTATCTCCTAACGCGCCAGATGCCAAAATGTTGCGCCGATGGTTGCGCGCGGCCGAGTGTTCTGCCGGTTTATTTCAAAGCGAAGTAATGCATGCTTCAAGTGAAAATTTGGTTGATGCCGTGCGTTGCCGCACTCCTTGGCGAAAGAAATCAGTTCCGGCTTGCGCGGACCTTGCCCCACAGCTATTGCGGCGCGATACCGATGGGGCAAGAAACGCCAGTGCCGCCGAGGCCGCAATAGCCCCGCGGATTTTGCGCGAGATATTGCTGGTGATAGGCTTCGGCGTAATAAAAATCCGGCCGCTCGAGGATCTCCGTTGTGATTGCAGCAAAGCCCCGCGCGGCCAACGCTTTGGCGAAGGCCGCCTTGCTTGCCTCTGCGGCACTGCGCTGGGCCGCGTTTTCGACGTAGATGGCGGAGCGATATTGCGTGCCAACATCGTTGCCCTGTCGCATCCCTTGGGTCGGATCATGGCTCTCCCAAAAAGTCTTTAACAACGCTTCATAGGAAATCTTTGCCGGGTCGAAAGCAACCAACACGACCTCGTTATGGCCAGTCGCCCCAGAGCAGACTTCCTCGTAGGTGGGGTTCGGGGTAAGGCCGCCCGCGTATCCGGCGGCCGTCACATGGATACCGTCGCCGAGCTCCCAGAACTTGCGCTCGGCGCCCCAGAAACAGCCCATGCCGAACAACGCGGTCGCGATGCCCCGTGGGAACGGAGGCTTCAATCCGTGCCCGGTTGTGAAATGGGTTCCGGCGGTCAAAACCGGGTCCGGCCGTCCGGGCAGAGCCTCGGCGGTGGTAGGCAGGGAAATGGAAATGCGTTTGCGGAACGAAAACATGGGCCGCATCCTTCGGGGACGTAATCCATCCCCTCCAAAAATGGGTCTTACACCGCAAGCATACAATAGGGGTAGGCGCGAGCATCGGAGGTGCGAACGTTCAACGGCTCGAAAAACCGAATCTTGGCGCCGGTTTGCTGCCAAGCCGGATGGCCAAACATCCGATGGCGCCAACGGCGACCCATACCGGTAGACGCATAAGATCGACCAAAACAGGGTCCCAAATGAACGGATGAACCTGACGCGCAAAGAAGGCCTGAGCCATGTCCAACTTGCCGGGGGCGAGCGCCAGGAGCGTCTCGCCGAGGGGCGTAACGGATAGCCTCGCGCCCGCGACGGAGCGCGTGACGTCACCGAGGAGAGTGACGAAAGCGGTCGCCAGCAAGCAAAGGCCTAAAAAACGCAAAAGCAGCCGGAACATGATTTAAGCGAAACTTCCTTCTCTAGCTTGACCAAGGCCGCAAACCTCGGTCCGGATGGGGACCGATCGTTGGAACCCGCAAAGGCGAGGGCTGAACCTTGCGGTCTGAGGACTGGCCCGGCGTTACCGCCGCGCCGCCTCCCGCCAGCGCAATTTCTCTCCGGTCACTGCGCCGTTCGCATTGCGTTTGAACATGCCCGCGCCTATATAACGCCGCGATTCCTTCCTCGGATATTTTATTTAGCTTCGCTGGTGGTATCCGCGAACAACGCGGGGTTTTCCGTGTCCGAGCGCACAGGAGACATAGATGAGCAATGCACCACTGATGCCCAAGGCCACCGCCGTTTGGCTGGTCGAGAACACCTCGCTCACATTTGAACAGATCGCCAGTTTTTGCAAACTTCATCCGCTGGAAGTGAAAGGGATCGCGGACGGTGAAGTAGCGGCGGGGATCAAGGGACATGACCCTATCACGTCCGGCCAGTTGACCCGCGAGGAAATCGCGGCGGCCGAAGCAGAGGAGAAGCGCCAGCTGCGGCTCGCGGTATCGAAGGTGCGGCTGCCGGAGCCGCGCCGCAAGCGCGGCGCCCGCTACACGCCGCTGTCGCGGCGGCAGGATCGTCCGAATGCCATCCTCTGGCTAGTTCGCAATCACCCGGAGCTGAAGGATGCGCAGATTATGCGCCTCGCCGGTACCACGAAGACCACGCTGCAAGCGATCCGCGACCGGACGCATTGGAATTCGGCGGCGTTGACGCCGACCGACCCTGTCACGCTCGGGCTCTGTTCGCAAACAGATCTCGATTTGGAAGTCAACCGCGCCGCCAAGGATCGCCCGCCGGCCGAGGAAGACCGTGGTCAAACCCTCGTGCCCAGCGAAGTTACGACGCGCGAAACCCATAACGAACCAGTGAGCGAAGTCGGTGTTTTTGGCACCGCGGGCGTCGAAAAGGCCGAACCGGAAGCCGGCATTGACGTGGATTCCGTTTTCGCCAAGCTTAAGGACCTCAAGGTCAAGGAATAGCGATTTATCCCATGGGTTGCGGCTAGCGAAACCGCCTCCCTCCAAATTGATCGATCGTCACGCCGAATCAGGCAGCGAGGAATGCGGGGTTGCACGAAGGCCGGCCAAGCTTGGCCGATTTTGCCGGAGACCCCCGGAGACAATGATGACGAAATTCAACGGACTCTGGGTATGCGCATGGTTTTGGAGCGCTCCACTTGCGGCGGGAATTGGCCCAAACGCCGTCCAAGCGGCCGATCTCGCCGAACCGCTGGCGAGGATCGTTAGGCAAGACGCCACTTCCGCTTATGGCTATGGCAGCTTTAATCCCATCCTCGATCCGAGATGCCGAATCATTCCACAGCCGGAATCGGCCCTTTCTGGCGGCACAGCGCGTTTTTGTCCGACGGCGGTTTGCGAGTCACGAGGTGTTTACGCGGATTCGGTCCTGGTTCCGTAATTCTTTTTGTGATTTCATCGCTCTCCTTCAGCTTTACCCTTACGCAAAAACACCCAGCGCCAAACATTCACCGGCCCTTCACGAGGGGGGTAGTACGTTCGGGTCAAGAGATCGGGCGTTGAATTGGCTATCATCAAGCCACGGAGTTCGATGCCTCCGCGCCTTCCCGGCGGCTGTCCCGCACCTGTCAAGCCCTAACCAGGCGGCGCGGAACGGGTACCGGACCGGCCGCCCTTGTCCCCCCAAGGGCGGCCGGACTTTTCCCGGCCGCTCGCGCGGTTGCGCCGGGAGACCCGCTCCACCTTGAGCAAAAATCTCGTATTTTCGGATTTCGCCTTCCTTATGTTGGCGGGATGATCCTCCGTCCCTCCGACGCAGGCGGGGAGGAGCCCCTCGAGGATCAAGAAAACCGCGGGGCCTGCTGGTCGTGGCTTATGCCTTTGCCTCAGGGAGTGCTAGATAGAGGATGTCGCGTGATCGACGGCGTTAGCGCGCGAGCCTGAAATTCCGGTCGATGGTACTGCCCGACCGTTTTCTCGATCATGACAAGCCAGAAAAACTCTATGCCGGCGTGGACCTCGATGCGAAAGGCATCGTCGCCAAAGTGCTCGCGACGCTTGGCCGCGGCAGCGATGCGAGAAAGAGCATGATCGCTTGAATGACCACACTTCCGGCACTGCGCTACACCGAACGCCGTTTTTTCGCGAGCCGCGCAAGGCCCAGACGGCAATCGCGGCCCGTCTTGTGCGCGTTGACGGGGCAAGATCCTTCGCAAAGCGCCGGAAGCGGCCGCTCCCGAAGCTCTATCGGAGCGTCGCCTCCCTGCCCCCGCCGATCGAGCGGAAATTTCACCTGCGCAACGCTAAACTGTGATCGCTTCACGTTGAACCGCTCATGGTCTCTATCAAATTGTTTTCTCGTATGATCTTATCCAAAAAGTCTGTAACTTCTTGGGATCCTGCTCCAGGATGATCAGCTTCAACACGCAGCTCACCATCGACCGGCTCGGAGCACGCGGGGAAGGCATTGCGCAAAGCCCGGAGGGCTTGATCTTTGTCCCCTATGCCTTGGCCGGTGAAACAATCGCCGCCGAAGTCGATGGTTCACGGGGTACATTGGTCGATGTTTTGATCCCAAGCCCGGATCGGATCGCGCCGTTCTGCCGCTATTTTTCGCTTTGCGGCGGCTGCGCGGTGCAAACGCTTGCGGCGGATTCCTATGCGCGATGGAAACGCGATCTAGTCACCGGCGCCCTGCGGCGGGCCGGCCTCACAAACGAGGTTTCGGACCTCGCCGATGCGCATGGCGCCGGGCGCCGCCGCGCAACCTTTCACGCGCGCTATACGCAAGGGTGGCCAGCCGTGGGCTTCACGCAGGCGCGCACGCATGGAATCGTTGAAATCGACTCCTGCCCCTTGCTCGCTTCGTCGATGGCCGGGGCGTTGCCGGCCGCGCGCGCGATTGCGCGGGCCCTGGCCGCCTCGGGCAAGCCGCTCGACATTCTTGTCACCGCGACGGCGTCCGGCCTCGATGTCGATCTCAAGGGCCATGGCCCCCTTGGCGAAGCCGCGACCCAAACCCTTGTCCGGCTTGCGTTGGCACATGATCTCGCCCGCCTATCCAACCACGGCACGATCGTGGTCTCGCGGCGGACGCCGATGCTCGCCATGGGCAAGGCGATGGTGGCGCCGCCGCCGGGAGTTTTTTTGCAGGCGACCGAGGCCGGGGAGGAAGCCCTCGTGGCAAGGGTTTGCGCGCATGTCGCGGGCGCAAGACGGATCGCCGATCTTTTTTCCGGCGTCGGGACATTTGCCCTTCGGATGGCGGAGTTCGCAACCGTCGATGCGTTCGATCTTGAGGAAGCCGCGCTTTCGGCCTTGGTAAAGGCCGCGCGCGTCAAAGGTTTGCGGCAGGTCGCGGTCTCGCCGCGCGACCTTTTCCAGCGTCCGCTCGGCCCGCTGGAGGTCGAACGATATGACGCGGTCGTCTTCGATCCGCCCCGCGCGGGGGCCGAAAAGCAAGCCCTTGTTCTAAGTGCATCCTCCGTGCCGCTTGTCGTCGCCGTATCCTGCAATGCCCAAACCTTCGCGCGCGACGCCGCGATCCTATGTGCCGGCGGCTATGAAATAGCGCGGGTCGAGCCGGTCGATCAGTTTCGGCATACGCCGCATGTCGAAATCGTCGCGGGTTTCCGGCGCCGAACGCACGGCCTACGAAAGAACCGGCGGTTGCTCGGCTGAGGCTAGCGTGAGACGGCGAAAGGCGGCGCTGGCGGGTCGAACCAGCGAAACGCCAAAAGCCCGATGAGAAAGCCGCCGATGTGAGCCTCCCAGGCGACCGTCGCATCGGTGACGCCGAGCGGCACCGGGATGGTGCCAAACAGAAAATTGGCGAGGAACCAGAAGAAAAGAAAACTGATCGCGCTGCGATTGGACAGAATTTCCCGCAAAGGCAGCGCCGGCTGGCGATAAGCCATGCCCTCGTCCGCGCGTTGCGCGAAGCCGAGCGATTCGCCAAGCGGCGCCCCCGGTTGAAACACGAAACGCACCGCCGCCGCCATGACGCCGGAGACCGCGGCCGAGGCACCCACGACCGGCTGCAGATCTGTCATGTGGGTGACGTAGTGCATCGCCGCTCCGGCAATTGCCGCGGCCGCGCAAAAAAACAAAAAGCGTGGCGCTCCAAAACGGCGTGCGACGGCCGAGCCGAAGGCCGCGAACCAAAGGCAGTTCATCCCCACATGCAACCAGCCGCCATGCAAAAATGCATAGGTAAGCGGTGTCCACCATTGCGGCTTACCATCGCCCAGGAAAAAGGCCGCCGCCTGGGCGCGGAGCTCGGCGTCGTCCGCGATCGAATTGAAGGCCAGGGACACGCGGTCTGGAGCGAAGGCGAAAGTAAACCGTCCCGGCACGAAGGCGAAGCGCCGCAGAATCTCGAGATAGGCTTCGGGCGAGAGGAGTTGAGAGAGGCCTTCGATCGCGGCCAAAAACGCGATGATCCAAAGGACCACCGGCGGCAGATTGAAAATTCTCTCTTGTTTGCGCCGCATGCTCGGACTCATGTCTTTATGCAATGAGGATCATGGTGCGGATCCCGCCTCAGTCCACATCCTCTCCCGCGACCGGGCCGCCGCCGGAAAGTCTTTGGGCCAGCGCCGCTTCCATAAAACTGTCGAGCTCGCCGTCGAGAACCTCGTTGGGCATGCCCGACGTCGCGCCGGTGCGAAGATCCTTCACGAGCTGATAGGGCTGGAGCACATAGGAGCGGATCTGATGGCCCCAGCCGATCTCGGTCTTGGCTGCCTCCGTCGCATTGGCCGTCGCCTCCCGCTTTTCGATCTCCTGGTCGTAGAGCCGCGCGCGCAGCATGTTCCACGCCGTTGCCCGGTTCTTGTGCTGCGAACGCTCGCCCTGGCAGGCAACCACGATCCCTGATGGAATATGGGTGATGCGCACCGCCGAATCCGTCGTATTGACGTGCTGGCCGCCGGCCCCTGAAGAACGATAGGTATCGATGCGGCAATCCGATTCCTGCACGTCGATTTCGATTCTGTCGTCGATCACGGGGTAAACCCACACCGAAGCAAAGCTCGTATGGCGGCGGGCGTTCGAATCGAAAGGCGAGATGCGCACCAGGCGATGCACCCCGGATTCGGTTTTGGCCCAGCCATGCGCATTGTGGCCCTTGACGAGCAAGGTGCCGGATTTGAGGCCCGCTTCGTCGCCCGCCGTCTCCTCGA
>JALZAY010000197.1 GCA_030948025.1 Pseudomonadota bacterium | reverse complement strand
CACGACATTCCATCGGCAATTGAGCGGATAGAGACGGCGGAATGAAGTCGTCACCTACAACGGGGCACACCACGATTTGGAGGAACTTGGAAAGTTCGGGGGGCTACGCGTTGGGGAGAAGCTGTCGCTGAAAGGGGCGCACACCGACATGCGCAGCATTTGTTGGAGTGACCGCATTGGGGCAGGAGCCTCCGCGACACCGGTTCAATGCACCTCCCGGCCCGCGTTGCTGCGCGGTGTACCGCTCGGTTCCGCTCCATCGCGGATGCTGCGGCCACCCGCTTTGCTGCGACCCGCATGTCTCCGACTTGGCGAGTTCCTGACAACCATGGGGGCAGCAAACCGGACCAGCTGAACGTCTGAGATCGGTCAGAACCGGGCGCATCCCAAAACTCACCCACCGCAAAGTCGGGGTGATCGGGTGAAACGTTCTCTCATCCTGAGGAGGCCCCGAAGGGGCCGTCTCGAAGGACGAGGGAGCCGTAGAGCGCGCGTTCGGCCCTCGCCCACGTGCTTCGAGACGGTCCCTTCGGGGCCTCCTCAGCATGAGGGCGAGGAATGAGGTCCTTCGCCCGATCGCCTGGCCGCGAAGCGGACAAAGCTTTACTCCGGCCGCGCAAGAGTGTACCTCGTCCCCGCAATGGACCCGGTGCAGCCAGTTTGCGCCGGGCTTATTTATGGTGGCATGTGTAAGCGGCTCTTGGTAAGAGCCTGTTTCAAAAGCCTCGCCCTCATCCTGAGGAGGCCTGAAAGGCCGTCTCGAAGGGTGTACCGCGCGGCTCGCGAGGCGCCCTCGCCCTTCGAGACGGGCTCTTCGAGCCCTTCTCAGGGTCAGGGCTTAGGTTCTCCGTAAGCCTTTGAAACAGGCTCTAAGCCTCTCCTGTAAAGTGAGGAGCGCGGCGCAAGGCGATTCGATTTATGGCGAATGTGGTGGTGGTCGGCGCCCAATGGGGCGACGAGGGCAAGGGCAAGATCGTCGATTGGCTGTCGCTCGAGGCCGACATTGTGGTGCGCTTTCAGGGCGGCCACAATGCCGGGCATACGCTCGTCATCGACAACAATGTCTATAAGCTCGCGCTGTTGCCCGCTGGGGTAGTGCGACCCGGAAAACTCTCGGTCATCGGCAATGGCGTGGTCCTCGATCCGTATCATTTCGTGGACGAAATCGCCAAGCTCGCAACACAGGGCATCGAGGTCTCGCCCAACAATTTGAAGATCGCCGAAAACGTGACGCTGATCCTTAGCCTGCACCGCGAACTCGACGCCCACCGCGAATCCTCGAATGTTGAAGGGTTGAAGATCGGAACCACGAAACGGGGCATCGGGCCAGCTTACGAAGACAAGGTGGGCCGCCGCGCGATCCGGCTCATGGACTTGGCCGAGCCGGACAGTTTGGATCAAAAAATCGCCCGCCTGCTTGCCCATCACGAGCCGTTGCGCCGGGGGCTTGGGCTCGAACCTGTCGCGGCAAAGGCCATTCGCAGCGAACTCGATTGCGTCGCGGCCAAAATTCTTCCCTTCATGGATGCGACCTGGGAGTTGCTGGAGGCCGCCCGGCGCGCGGGTAAACGCATTTTGTTCGAAGGCGCGCAAGGCGCGATGCTCGATGTCGATCACGGGACTTACCCCTTTGTGACCTCGTCGAATACGGTCGCCGCCAATGCCGCCACGGGGTCTGGCCTTGGTCCGAAGGCGATCGGTTATGTGCTGGGAATCGCCAAGGCCTATACGACGCGGGTCGGCGGCGGGCCGTTCCCGGCCGAACTCAACGACGCCATCGGCGAGCGGATGGGCGACCGCGGGCATGAATTCGGAACCAACACGGGGCGGCGCAGGCGTTGCGGCTGGTTCGACGCGGTGCTCGTGCGCCAGGCGGTCAAAACCTCGGGGATCGACGGTATCGCCCTAACAAAGCTCGATATTCTTGACGGTTTCGAAGAGATCAAGGTCTGCGCCGGCTATCATCTCGATGGCCAACGCATCGGCAGATTGCCGGCAAGCCAGGCGGCGCAGGCCCGCGTCGCGCCAATCTATGAGACAATCGAGGGGTGGCAAGGCACGACGGCCGGCGCCCGCTCCTGGGCGGCACTTCCGGCGCAGGCGATTAAATATGTCCGCCGCATCGAGGAGCTGATCGAGGCCCCGGTCACGCTTCTCTCGACCAGCCCCGAGCGTGCCGATACGATCCTCGTTCACAATCCCTTCCGCGATTGATTGCCCTTCCGCGATTGATGGGCAAAGTTCCGCGGCGGGATTGACGGAAGGCCGACCAAATGCTCTCAACACGATATGGCTGACTATTACCCGCTGCTCGCCAAGGCCGTCGTAGGCCTGCCGGATTCGACGGCCGAAGCACGCCACGCCATTTACGAGCGGGCGCGCGGGGCGCTTTTTGGCCAATTGCGCAATCTCGATCCGCCGGTGCCCGAGGAGGCGATCGAGCGCGAAGCGCAAGCCCTGGAAGTGGCGGTTGCCCGGCTTGAAACGGAAATTGCGTCGCGGTCAGGGACCGGAAGCGGTGCGCCCGCGGCCGAACCGGATCTCGCGGGCCTTGGGCCAACAACCGGAAGTCCGGCCGGTACATCCCCGGCGCATGAACCAAGCGCGGCGCCGTTGCCTGAACCCAATCCGCCGGACCGAGATCCGCTCGGCCCCGCTCCATCCGCGCCGGTTCCTATTCCATCCGTGCAAACGCCGACGCCTTCGCGACTCCTCAAAGTTCGCCGCGATCCGCGGCCGCCCGGCATCAACCCAGGCGCCCGGCCGGATGGCGCGCCGCGGCCCGGCGCGGCTTTCAACCCTATGCGGCCGGCGCCTTCGGCCCGCAACCCGGCTCCGGCCGCGCGGACCGCGGCGAAGCCCTCGGCCGCGCGGGACGAGCCTCAAGCCCCGGCAACGGGGCCCGCTTCTCCCGGCCAAACTGCTTCGTCCGGGCGCGACTTCGATGCATTTGCCCCGGCACCGGCCGTCCCGGAGGCCGGTGCCTTGGAAGCGCCCGCCGTTGAAGCGCCTGTCCCGGAAGCGCTAAACCCGAGCCCTGAAAGTTCCGAGCCCGCGGCAAGAATGCGGCCTGAAGCTCAACATCCTTTCGCACCTCGGCCCGCGCGAGATGCCGGTCCCGCAAAGCGCCTTGTGGTCGTCGGTGGAATCGTCGGTCTGGTCGTCGCGCTTGTCGCGATCGCCGCCTATAGGCTGCGCGATCGCCCCGAAGATCTTGTGCGCCCGCAACCACCTCCGCTATCGACCCAAGGCGAGGCCGGCGCTGGCGGCAAGATCGTCGACCGCGTCGGCGCCGGCACCGCGACACCCGGGACTGCGCCAGCTTTGTCCGGAGTGCCTTCGTCAACCGCCGATCGCAACGATGCCGCCAAAAGCGGTTCCGGACCCGCCAATCCACCCATCCCCATCGCCCGCCGCGCCGCGCTTCTCGTGGAGGCGCCGGAAGAAAAATCCAAGGTGAAAACCTTTCTTGGCACGGTCATCTGGCGGGTCGATAATGTCAGCACTGGACCGGATGAGCCGCTAAGCATGGCGGTTCGCGCCGAGATCGACATCCCTGAAGAAAAGCTGCAAGTGGCGATGACGGTTCAAAAAAATTTCGACGGCACATTGCCCGCTTCGCATACCATGAAGCTGATGTTTACCGAGCCGCAAGACGGCCCCTTGGGCAATATCAAGCAGATCAGCGTGTTGCAGATGCGCCGTGAAGATTCCGCGACAGGCGAGTCGCTGAAGGGGATTACGGTCCCGGTCATGGAGAATTCCTTCCTCGTCGGTCTCACCCGCGGCGACGCCGAGGCATCCAATCTCGATCTTCTGCGATCACGCGAATGGTTGGATGTTCCGATGGTTCTCGCCAACGGCCATATCGCGAAATTGACCTTCGAAAAAGGACCCTCGGGGCAGCGTGCCCTGGATGACGCGATGGCGTCCTGGCAGGCGCGATAATCAAGAAAAACGGCCTGCGTCTAAAAGACGATTACTGTTATATTTTCGGCGATACAGCCCTCCCGAAAAGGAAGGCATTTTGCGAACAAGAATAAACCATGACGGATGGGGTGGGTGAAGCGGCGAGGCTGCGCCATGACATTGCGGTCCACTGCCGGGGTGTGACCAAGGCGTACGGTTCAGGCGACGCAAGAGTGATCGCGCTGCGCGGCATCGACCTTGAAATCCATCGCGGCGAGCTGCTCATGCTTGTGGGTCCGTCTGGATGCGGCAAGACGACCCTGATCTCAATCCTCGCGGCAATTTTGAATCAGGATTCGGGCAAATGCGAGGTGCTCGACCGCGACTTGCAGCACATGGGCGAGACAGAACGTGCACGCTTTCGCGGCGTATCGATCGGCTTCGTGTTCCAGGTTTTCAACCTGCTTCCTGCGCTCACAGCGGTTGAGAATGTTGCCGTGCCGCTACTGATCAACGGCGTCTCCCGGAAGCACGCGGAAGCCCGAGCGAGAGAAGTTCTCGAAGCCGTCGGACTGAGCTCGCGCGTGAGTGCGCTCCCGGCACAACTCAGCGGTGGCCAGCAACAACGCGTGGCGATCGCCCGTGCGTTGGTGCACGACCCCAAGCTGATCGTCTGCGATGAGCCTACGAGCAATCTCGATCACGAATCAGGGCGCAGTGTGATGGAGGTCATGCGGCACGTTGCGAAGAGGCCTGACAGAGCACTCATCGTGGTCACCCACGACACACGCATTTTCGAGTTTGCCGATCGCATCGCCCGCATGGATGACGGAAGGATCATTGAGGTCGTCGATCGCAAGGATCGCGAGCGTCTGCAATGATTGGCAAGTACATGCTTCCAGCCGTCGCGATAATCGCCCTCGCTGTCGCCATCAGCACTGTCATACAGGGCAACCAGACCACGCCGCTTGTCGAGCCGGCAGTCCGGTCAGCCAAGGTGCCTTTTGCCTCATATGTCGCTGGTTCGGGCATTATCGAGGCTAGCACCGAAAACATTGCCATCGGGACACCGGTCTCTGGTATCGTCGCGGCGATCTACGTCAAGTGGGGCGACCGGGTGAACGCCGGAGACCCGCTCTTCAAGATCGACGACCGCGATTTGCAGGGCCAGCTCCTTGTCGCCGCCGCCAAGGTCAAGGAGTCCGAGGCAACCCTCGCGAAGACAAGGAATTTGGTCAAGGTCGCCGAGGGCTTAAGAATTGGGAGCTCTATCAGCGGCGTGGATATGGCGAACCGGCGCTTCGACGTGGCCATCAGCGAGGCAGTGCTCGCATCTGCGGCAGCCCAGGTCGAGCAGCTCAAGATCGAGATTGAACGCCGCACGATCCGGGCTCCGGTGTCAGGCCGTATCCTGCAGAGGGAGACGGATGTGGGTGAGTTCGCGCAAAGCGGCGTCCTTAGCACGCCACTGATGCTGCTTGGCGATGACACAAGGTTGCACGTGCGCGTTGACCTTGATGAGAACGACGCGTGGCGGGTCCAGCCCAGTGCGCCGGCGCTCGCGTTCGTGCGCAGCAATCCGGACCTGAAAACAGCGCTCCAGTTCGAGCGCATCGAGCCGTATGTCGTCCCGAAAGTCTCGCTTACCGGCGCGAGCACCGAACGGACTGATATGCGGGTGCTGCAGGTCATCTACAGTTTTGATCCTGCCGCGCTGCCGGTTTATGTCGGCCAGCAAGTGGATGTATTCATCGAGGCACCCCCTATTGGGGAAGCAAGCACGCGGGCGCAACCCCCGTCCGGGAACATGCCGTAACATGCGGTCAGGAACATCTATGTCGCTCAACTTTCGCAGGAGGAAATCCTAGGTGCTACGCGTGGCCTTGAAAATGCTCATGGGCGATCGCGCCAAATACGCAGGGCTGCTCTCCGGTATTGCGTTCACCTCATTCCTCGTCACGTTCGCCGCGTCGTACTTCTGTGGCTTCATGACGCGCGGTTTCGCTCTCATCGCCGAGAACCCGGCGGCGGACGTGTGGGTCATGGATCCGGCCGTTGTTTCCGCTGAGAAGACCGCCAACATGCCCGCATCGGCGCTGGATCGCGTCCGCAGTGTTGAGGGCGTAGCGTCAGCCGTACCGCTGGCGCTGGGCACGGCGGAGGTGCGCTTTCCGGACGGGCGATTTCAGCCCTTCCAGGTGATAGGAGTGGACGACGCCACGCTCTCCAGCGTGCCCGCGCTGAAGGACGGCACGTCACCCGCTGTGCTCCGTACTCCTGACGCGGCGATTGTCGATCCGGGCGGCACCGAGGGCAAGCTCGAAACCCCGCGTCTGGAGGCTGATCAATGGCCCCGTGAGCCGCACCTCGATGCTATCACGCGCCCACTGGCCGCGCGTGACGAGCTGCTCGTCAATGACCACCGTGTCAAGGTTGTGGGAAGGTCGGAGACCTTGCCTCGGTTTCCGCCGCGACCGCTGCTTTATACCACGTTCTCCAACGCCACCCGTATTCTACTGCCGGAACGGCGCCGGCTGACGTTCGTACTTGCAACCGCCTCGCCAGGCATTGCACCGCGCGAACTGGCCACACGAATCCATCTACGAACGGGTCTTAGGGCGCGTGCATCGGATGACTTCAAGGCCGATACGGTGCGCTGGTACCTGAGCAACTCCGAAGATGTGGGCGACATCGCCGCGATGCTCTCTCTGGCCGTGTCCGTCGGTTTCGGAGTAACCGGTATCATGCTCTATATGTTCACGAATGAGAATCTGAAGCAGTATGCGGTGCTCAAGGCAATGGGCGCGACCTCGAAACAGCTGCTGGCCATGATCTTTGTCCAGGCCGGGCTGTGCGCGCTTCTGGGCACTGGGCTTGGGCTAGGCCTGTGCGGCATCATTGGCCAGATCGCACCGGAGGCCGGGTACCCGTTCCGCATGATGTGGTTCACGCCGCTGATCGGGGGTGTGACGGTC
>JALZAY010000036.1 GCA_030948025.1 Pseudomonadota bacterium | reverse complement strand
GCGCAAGGAAGGGTGAAGATGGACACCATCGATCGATGTTTCGAAGGACAAGCGCGACATCGCGGTTCGCCCGAGCGGCGAGATTTTCAGCCCGCGCCGGGACGCCGCAGGTCCTTGACGCGGTGATTGCCCGTCTCGCGCCCTTGCCGCCCGAGGCGGTCGCGGTCGAAGCGGCGGGAGGCTTCGAGACGGTGGTCGCGGCGAGCCTCGCGGCGCGGGGCTGCCGGTTGGCGTGGTGAACAAGACCCAGGTGCGTCGCTGTGCGCAGGCCTTGGGCAAGCGCGCCAAGACCGATCCGATCGATGCCATGGTGATCGCCCATTTCGCCGCGGCAACCAAGCCGGACCTCCGGCCGCTCCGGACGCGGCGGCACAACTTCTCGCTGGTCTTGTCGCAAGACGCCGCCAGATCATCCAAATGATTGTCGCCAAGCGGCAGCGGCAGTTCGTCGACAAGCATCTGCAGAAGAGCATCGGGCGTCTCATCAAGGCGCGGAGTTCTCTGCGCTTGATCAGAGCATTGACGATGCCGGGCGCTGCTCGCCGGCCTGGCGCGAGAAAGAAGACCTGCTCGCCGCAGCAGCGGCGACCGCAATATGGACCGCGCATCGCAGGACGCGGAGGCGTCGAGACGACGGTTGATCAGACTCTGATGCGCGGGTTTTCTACCGCAAGACCGCCTCTTCGTCCCGGGCCTGCGGTCGCAAGCCGTGCCTCGATTTTGGTCGGCCCCAGAATCACGTCGAGGGTTGCCTGACCCTGCCTCCGCCTTCAGCGATGCGCCGCGATGGCGATGGTGGTTGTGCCGGATCCTCCTTTTTCGATGACGATGCGCTCGGCTGATACCAAGTCGCTGAATGAGTGACTCGTTGAGGGATTCCCGAATCGGCTGCGGTCTGATTCAAGATGGCAAACACCTGGAGGTTTGCCATGACGGCTGCGATTTTGGTGCGGGATCATTTCGATGGTTCGACTCTGCGGCTTCCGGCGCGGCAATCGCGCGATGCCGGTCAGACCCGGCGTCTCCTGAGCCCGTTGAAGGATGGCGCTGGCCGAGGTTTACGGTGGCGGCTCGCGGTCGGACGCCCACCTCGACCCCCGCTTCTGGTGAACTTCAGGTGGCTGATCCGCCTCAACCATTGCTCGGGCTGCGTCGATTTCTTCCTGCGCGTAGTTCTTTCTTCCGAGCATTTCTCTGTATCCTGCTAGTCTAGCTTGGCGACAACCTGCTCCAGCCCGTCGATGAAGCGTTGCCAGCCATAGTTCGCTCCTTGGTAATTCTGTTCCTCTTCCGGCCGGAAGTGCACGGCGAGTTGGGTCGGCGAGGGCCTTGAAGAGGACGTCGGGGGTGCTGAGCATGTGCAACCGATAAGCTATGAGCAATTGATTCGATCAATAACTTATGAGGTGAAATACGTAGTTGACACCACAACCAACAAGTGCTAGTGTTTTGGCCATAGGAGATATTTCGATGGCCAAGAACGCTTTTGCCGCCCCTCACTTCCACGATGAAGACGCCGCGAGGATATGGTTCGAAACCGCCCGCTGGCCGACCGGCCCGATCTGCCCGCATTGCAAAAGTGCCAAGCATTATGCCACTAAAAAGGCGGGACGCTATCGCTGCGGCTCCACGATTTGCCGTAAGGATTTCACGGTCATGACCGGCTCAGTGATGGAGCGCAGCCACGCCAAGCTGACACAGTGGGCCGCAGCCTTCCATATGGCGGCCTCAAGCAAGAAAGGCTTTTCAGCTCACCAGCTACACCGCGAACTTGGCTGTCAGTACAACACTGCTTGGTTTTTACATCACCGCGTTATGGAAGCGATGCGTCGTGGTGGCCTTGATCTCCCGCCAATGGGCGGCGAAGGCAAGGTTGTCGAGGCCGATGAAACATATTATGGCAACGTTCCAGAAGCGAAACGTCCTAAAGTCACAACGCTAGGCCGTCCGTTTTCTAAAAATCCGCATTATGCCATTGGCCGGAAGCGTGCAGTAATTGCACTTGTGGAGCGCGGCGGTGGAGTGCGCTCATTTAGTGTTCCGAGTGCGCACGCCGCCATCGTCGTTGACATTGTTCGTAACAACATCGCCCGCGAAAGCCGTCTCCATACTGACGAAAGCAAACTCTATATTCGCATCGGCAAAGAATTTGCGGCACACGAAACAGTCAATCACGCAGCGAAGGAATATGCTCGCGGTGACGTAACCACGAACACCGTTGAAAGCTATTTTTCAATTTTCAAACGCGGCATGCGTGGCGTGTATCAGCATTGTGCCGAAAAGCATCTGCACCGTTATCTTGCAGAGTTCGACTTTCGTTATAACTATCGCGTCGCGCTTGGGTACAACGACACGGACCGCACCATTGCTGCGGTAAAAGGCGGCGAAGGCAAGCGCCTCACCTATCATCAACCTCGTCAAGCCGGACTTTAAGTTTCAGGCTGCGCGTTTCTTGCGTTGGCGACGCAAGCGCCGTTGAGGCGTTTTCCGCTTTAAGGAGCGAGACTCCCCGTTCTCTTTCGGGATATCCTTTAGCGGCGTAGGAGATCCGCTAAAAGCGCCTTGCAATATTTTTTGTAAGCGCTCCTTGGTCTCCGATTGCGATCGTTTATCGCGCATGAGTTTTGCCCGATGATAGGAAAAAACTGGCAGTCGGTGCTCATATCATGGATTCGATCAGCGCTCGCGTCAGTTTTGGGCGATTTCTGCCGCTGGGTTGTTCGTTCTCCACCAACGCCTAAGCTTCGGAATCCAATTCCCAAAGGTCTTATACCGTCGCTTGATCGCGCTATCGCGCGGGTAAGTCGGGCAGAAGAACACCTTGCTGATTTTGTACGGAAAGTCGCTCAACGAGGGCAGGAACAAATCGATGCGATTACCTTCAATCCCGATCCGAATAACCCGCAACAGTTTATCATAAATCAGGTTCATCTCCCCATGGATTTTAGTTTCAGCATCCTCATTGGGGAGATCGTTTATAACATCAGGTCTGCGCTCGATTATCTGGTTTTCGAACTCGCTGGGCTCGATTCTGGATATCTCATTGAGGGCACTCAATTTCCGATCGAAGACAAGAAAAAGGGATTTAAGCGGCGCATACAGGGAGGATGGCTCGACGGCCTCAATAGCGCACATATTGCAGCAATCGAGGCGCTGCAACCGTACCGTGGATGCGATTGGACTGCCGTTCTTAAAAACCTGTCCAATCCCGACAAGCATGTCCATCTTGTTCCGTCTCGAGCTGATCATGAATTTACGTTCCATGGCGCCGACGCTAATCATGTCATCGATTTTAGGGATATGCCCGGCGCAGTACATAGCACAGTAATGTCTGACGGAACGGAAGTGTATGTGAAGGCAATGCTCACCACTTCCATACAGTTCCCCGATGGGACGCCTGTCATAGAGACGCTTGAGATACTCAAGTCTGAGGTTGCTCGCGTTCTTGAGGCGTTCAAGCCGGACTTCGAGCGGGCTCAAGGAGGGCTTCATAACACGCCCTCCCTGCCATAGCGCCGACCTGTCGGGCCGAGACTATAACTTGTATTTGTGGTGTCAACTACGTATTTCACCTTATGAGCTATGGGTTAGTCAAAGACGAAAAGGCACTCGAAGAGAGCGAGCCGATCGATCCGAAGGCTTGGACTGTTTGCGTCTTGAACGAGTCTTTCCCCTGGAATTTCAAGAGATAAGCCGCCAGAAAAATACCGTCATTTGGGCGGCCTTCGTCTGACGGTCTTTTCAAAGCGTCGACAAGACCCTCTGCAAAATACCGTCGGCAGCACCGTCAAATGGGTTGGCTTCGAGTGGACTGATGAACAGCCGATCAATGGAAAATCAGTAGCTTAGCTAAACCAGGCCTTCAATTGACGATGGGGAGTAGATCATCAACAAAACCGCCCCCAACCCTCTATTTTTCCTACGCTATTTCCCTCCAGAGCCCTCCACAATATCCCAGACCCCTCACTCCCACTCGATCGTCCCCGGCGGCTTGCTCGTCACATCGTAGACGACCCGATTGATGCCCTTGACCTCGTTGATAATCCGCGTCGCGGCGCGGCCCAGAATGTTCATGTCGAACGGAAAAAAATCCGCGGTCATGCCATCGGCCGAGGTGACCGCGCGCAGCGCGCAGACGAAATCATAGGTCCGCCCATCGCCCATGACGCCGACGCTGCGCACCGGCAACAGCACCACGAACGCCTGCCAAATCTTGTTATAAAGGTCCGCCTTGTGGATTTCGTCGAGATAGATAGCATCCGCCTGACGCAGCATATCAAGCTTTTCAGAGGTAACGCCGCCGAGGCAGCGGATCGCGAGTCCCGGCCCTGGAAACGGATGCCGATTGACAAAACTTCCGGGCAGGCCCAGTTCGCGGCCAAGCGCCCGCACCTCATCCTTGAACAACTCGCGCAGGGGTTCGACGAGTCTCATGTTCATGCGCTCAGGCAGGCCGCCGACATTATGATGCGATTTTATCGTGACCGAAGGCCCGCCACTCGCCGGCACGCTCTCGATCACATCCGGATAGAGCGTGCCCTGGCCTAAAAATTCCGGCAATCCGCGGCCGTCGGCGGCGATTTTTTTGGCCTCGCGCTCGAATGTCGCGATGAACAGGCGGCCAATGATCTTGCGTTTTTCTTCCGGGTCCCTGATCCCGCTCAAGGCGCCCAAAAACAGTTCTCCCGCTTCGACATGGACGAGCGGAATATTGTAATGGCCGCGAAACAACCGCACGACCTCTTGCGCTTCGCCAAGGCGCAACAGGCCGTGGTCGACAAAAACGCAAGTCAGGCGGTCGCCGATCGCTTCATGGATCAAGAGGGCCGCGACAGCCGAATCGACACCGCCCGAGAGGCCGCACAAAACCCGGCCAGCGCCGGCCAGCGCGCGTATCGCGGCAATTGCCTCGGCCCGGAAGGCGCCCATGGTCCAATCGGCGCGCAGTCCCGCGACCTTGTGGACGAAATTTGCCAGCAGCCTCGCGCCGTCCGGCGTGTGCGCGACTTCGAGATGAAACTGCACGCCATAGAGGCGGCGCGTCGCGTCGGCGATCGCCGCCAACGGCGCGTTCTCCGAGGCGGCAATGCGGGAAAACCCAGGCGGCAATTCGGTCACCGCGTCGCCATGGCTCATCCAAACCGGATAGCGCTTGCCTTGTTCCCATACCCCTTCGAACAGCGCGCATTGTTGCGAGACCTCGACCTCGGCGCGGCCGAATTCGCGCTTATGCCCGGCCGCGACCTTGCCGCCCAATTGCGCCGCCATCGCTTGCTGGCCATAGCAGATGCCGAGGATCGGCACCCCGGCGGCGAGGAGTGCGTCTGGCACGCGCGGCGCATCCTGGTCATGCACGGAAGCTGGACCGCCCGAAAGAATCACCGCTTTCGGCGCCAGCTCCGCGAACATCTTTTCGGCGTTCTGGATGGGCGCGATCTCGCAATAGACGCCCGCCTCGCGGACGCGCCGCGCGATCAATTGCGTCACCTGCGAGCCGAAATCGACGATCAAAACCTTGTCGTGCTGCAAGCTAATGACCTTTTGGAGAGGATCCTGCGCCATTCATGAACCTGTCTCTCGCGGCCAAGGTGTTCGCTTAGGCGATCGTCCCGTCAGGCGCAAGCATTTGCGCGTTTTGGCAAAAATATGTAACTGCTTACCCCCTGCCTTCCAGATGGGATTGGGGCAAGGTAAATTGACTTAGTGTCCGCTGCCCATGTCGTTGCTGGGTGGACCACATTACAACTTCGGCGGCTCTGTTTCGTTTTTTTCCTTGGCTAACGCCTCGGCGCGCTGGGCCACGAATATTCTTGCATCGTACATGGCCTCGCTGAGCCCCGACCCATCGCGCCGAACCTCGACCCGCGGTTGGCAAATGGCCCAATCCGCCAGGGCGGGAAGCGCTTCCGGCATGTTTAGCCATTCAAAGCCGGCGCTTAAATCCATAGGCCACGTCTGCCGCATTGCGGGAATTTCGCTTGTTGCCGGCGGCCCCTCGATCAATTTTAAATCGCCAACTACGACGTGCCATCTGGTTAGGCACTTGCCCTTCCCATTCCCGAATTCCCAGAGTTGCCCCCCCGGGTACACCCTCGCTTCCGACGGCTTTCCATATTTGGCCTTCAGCATATCGCGCAATTGCTCGTCGCTGGTCGCCTCGGTCATTTTCACCATGCGCTTGATGCCCAGAACGATGTCCGATGATGTGTGGAGCAGCGAAATCTGTTCGCTTTCGCCGGCATTGACGAAGATCCGAAGAGCGCCGAGGCTGGTCTTGGCGGTGCCATTCGGAGATGATCGATCTGTCGCCAGCACCCTTCCTACGCTCATATGCTTCCGAATGATGGCTTCAGCGTCAGACATGCGCATGCCAAGCTGGATGCCGAGAATATCCGGACCATATGGCACGCCCGCGAGAGCGCTCGCCGCCACCGTGCGAACACTCGCCGCGGCGCTATCGGCAGAGGCGCGGGAGGCTTCCTCCTTGGCCTGCAAGTCAGCCAGTTTCTTCGCCGCAGCGGCTTCTGCCTCGGCTTTCCTTGCAACTTCCTGCGCCGCAACGGCCGCTCTTTGCTCGGACGCGGATGGGAAGGCATAACGAATGTTGACGGCGCTACCTTGACGGATGTCTGCCGACATAGGGGTAAGCTTGAGAACGATCGCGAGCCGTTTTCCGCCATTGTCATAGTCCAGGACATCGACGCCGTCGAGGCCACATTCCACAACCAGATTCGGCTGCGGCCCATCCGGGGCAAATGCTTCTCTGACTTCGCTTGTGTCCATGACATAGCTTTGCACCGGCTGCGGGAGCACGGCAACGACACTGACAGCGCGAGTCCAGGGCAGCCGGATTGGCATGGGAACAAGCTGTGATTTATTTATCCCCCTGGCTTCCAATAGCTTTGCGACCGCCGTCCCAGGATTGACCTGGGAATATTGTTCATCATTGTAACCGCCAACCAGTGACCCGCTGTTGCTGAAAATATTGATCTGTGAAGGAGTGCCACGGGCGCCGGATAGAGGCAGAAGCCGCCAAAGCGTGAATGACTTTGGCATATCCCCACTTCGCAACTCCGTCCAACGCCGGTAGCGCTCGATCAATTCAGCATCGCCAGCGACCGTACTGATATCGGGGGAAGTGCTGAAGAAAACGCCCCAGGGATCGAAGTCGCGCCAATCGCTTCGACTACGGAATTTCTCCTCCACTATGAACCGCTCCTTCGCTGCTGCTGCCCAATCAATCTTCACGTCTTTGCCGGCAAGCCGCGGCAAAACCGAAAGCAGCACCGTCTCGTCATTCAGCCGCATCGGGCCCTGAGGATGCGGCGCCTGCTCATCAGGCGTATTCAGGATGGGCTGCGGGAGGCGCGCGAACTCGCCGCCAAATTTATGCAGCGGCGACCTGAGGCCCTCATCGAGGAAGAGAGTCACATCCGTGGTAAGGAGCCGCCAATAGGCATGATTTGGCAGTCCTGTGTACCCGTAGAAGATCGAGGCTGTTCCTTGACCAGGAGCAACCCCCGTCAGCGCAACCTCTATTCCGGCCCACGCCTTTCTATGGGAATCTGACTGGGTTGCTAAGTAAGCTCGCGCTTGTCTCTCGCCCAATGGCCAGAAAGAGGGCAGCACCATATCAAGAGGAGATCCGAACAAGGACAGCTGCGACTCGGATCGATAGTCAATCGAAAATCTTGCTTTCTTGAAGTCGTACTCGCTTATTGACACCGGCAATACGACAATAGTTTTCAGCGGAAGTCTTGGCGCTGTTGCTATGATTTTTCCGAGCTCCTGCGCCCGGAAAGCAGCCGCCCCGTCCTTCAGAGCGAATTCGGCGCCCGGAACGTTCGGCTTAAACCCACATGAATTCTGCTGAAAAAGGCGTGTTTGAATAGCCCGTGGAAGGAAGATACAAGCGAGGCCAACGGCGTCTTTATCGTCGAGGGCGCCCGCAATGCCAGGCGTATTTGCCAATCCCAACGCATGGATTGCTCTTGCCCACCGCTCGGCAGGCGACAAAGGCCGCAAGCCGGAGGTCGTTGCAAATCCATAATCCCCGCCGAACCCCTCCGCGCTTACATGAGTGTGTAGCTCGATCGGCGTTATCAAAGGGAGCCCCTTCACGGTCGGCAGATCGAAGCGCCGCGCCGCATCTGCCCCATTGACTGCGGCGCCCTTGTCCTGCGCGGCTGTATTGGCTGGATCTGCGATGGGCGGCGGCTCGGATAGGGCTGAGACGGAGCTTTCCAAACCGCCGCTCGGCTGAGGAGAAAGCGAGAAATCATAAAGCTTGGCGTGATGCCCATCGGCATAGAGGGCGATATTTTCGAGCTTCAGACTTATTTCGCCGGTATCCGGATTGATCGACTGGAGGTCGATGATTGCGGCCAGTTCCACTGTGCGGGAGCCATTGCGCGGCAGAAGCGATTGCGCGCGGGCCTGATCGACAGGCCAAAACAGCTCCGGCACTGCAAATCCGGCCACGGGCTTGAGCCCGGCGCTTTTCAAGTTCCTCTCGATTTCGAGATGCGTGTGCGGATCATAGTGGATGCCGCTCCCGATCACTACGATGGGGAAGCCGCCGCGATCGGCATCATAGTCACCCAGACGAGCGCGTTCGAGCCAAGACAGCTTGAAGGGTGGGGTCGGCGGCAGATTTTTGATTGCGTCGGCGTAGGCCGTGAAAAAAGCCTTTCGGCTGGCTTGAACCTCAGTTTCATTGGCCCCGGCCCAGGCCGTCGCATTCGATGGTGCCCCACCTATGAAGTACTTTGCAACTGCTTCGGGCCGAATGAGGCTCGCAAGAAAGAATGCGTCACTCTCACGCGATTCGAGCTGATTGGGGATATTCGCGGCGGCCAGCAGCGTGAAAAACAGGCTCGCGGAATCATTGTTGAGTCGCTCGGTTCCTGGAAAAACACGGTTCATACGTGAAATGGTCCAGCGCCCGTTGACGGGCTCGAAAGTCCAGGGTCTAAAAAGCGGCCCAGGATGGACCAGTCTGTCGAGCGGGTCGGCAGTAGCGCCATCGGCATTGGCCGACGGATTGTATCGGCCAACAGGCGAGGCCGATTGAGGAGGCGAGAGGGGAGAGGGCGCGGGCGTTGATTGCGCAACCGCCTGAAGTTCGTTCAGTCTGCTGCCCATAGATTGCATGAGGCATGTTTTGTCTGGCCCGCAAGCGTCGCGTGACGCGCGCCAAATACGTTGGCGCGACGTAAGTTCGCGTTCGCCCGGCCCGTTGAGCGCACGCGCACGCAGATAGGCATCGGTTACTTCCCGGTCGAGCTTGGCGAGCTCGAAGTCCCGGCAAATGGCGCGTTCCGCAGGTTTCGCCGCCCGGGCGCAGTCGAAGCTCGGACCCGCGGCCGGTGTGTATCCGTCATTGGACGGAGGCTGTCTGCGCCTAAAGGAATCGACTCGGCCTTGCTCTTGGGCGGGGTTTGCTCCCCGGATAGCTTGATCAATAAGAGAGATTCAATCACGGAATTGATCTGCGCCATTGCCGAAACCGGCGCGAGAACACAAATTATAATTAAAATCGATAAGTTTATCATTCCGCGAAGCGTGGGGTGTGCGTTCGAACTCATTCCTAATTCCTTCCGGGGCCGCTTCGCGTCATCTTGCCGCTGCAAGATTAGATCGAAAAACCGGACAAAGCCAACTGCCGTCCTTTGGGCCGGGTTTTCCGAAGAGACATTTTGGCATCGGAGGCTACGCCAGCGCCTTCACGCGAGCAAAACGACATGCTATCCAACTCTCTCCGTCATCCGTCGGGCCGTTTCGCGGGCGTTTCTTGGCCCGCGCCTGGTCTGGGCAGCTATCGCAGGAATTTTCAGCATGAGCCAAACCGTCGTCAGCCGCACAGAGTCAAATCCTTTTTTCGCGGCGGGGCTCGCCGATGCCGATCCCGAAATCGCCAAGGCGATCGAGCTGGAACTCGGCCGCCAGCAACATGAAATCGAGCTGATCGCCTCGGAAAACATCGTCTCCAAGGCCGTGCTCGAAGCGCAAGGCTCGGTTTTGACCAACAAATATGCCGAGGGCTATCCCGGCAGGCGTTATTACGGCGGCTGCCAATTCGTGGATATCGCCGAAAACCTGGCGATTGAGCGCGTCACCCGGCTGTTCGACTGCAAATTCGCGAATGTGCAGCCGAATTCCGGCAGCCAGGCGAACCAAGCGGTGTTTCTCGCGCTGTTGCAGCCGGGCGATACTTTTATGGGGCTCGACCTTGCGGCGGGCGGCCATCTGACCCATGGCTCGCCGGTCAATCTTTCCGGGAAATGGTTCAAGCCGGTTGCCTATGGGGTTCGGCGCGACGACCATCGAATCGACATGGACGCGGTCGCGCGTCTTGCCGCGGAGCACAAGCCGAAGCTCATCATCGCTGGCGGCTCCGGCTATCCCCGGTATTGGGACTTTGCGGGGTTCCGGGCTATCGCGGATTCGGTTGGCGCTTATTTTTTCGTCGACATGGCGCATTTCGCCGGCCTTGTCGCGGGCGGCGTGCATCCGTCACCATTTCCGCATGCCCATGTCGTCACCTCGACGACCCACAAGACTCTTCGCGGGCCGCGCGGCGGGCTCGTTCTCGCCAACGACGAGGCGATCGCCAAGAAAATCAATTCGGCGATATTTCCGGGGCTCCAGGGCGGCCCTCTGATGCATGTGATCGCTGCCAAGGCGGTCGCCTTCGGCGAGGCGCTCCGGCCCGAATTCAAGCTTTACGCGAGGGCTGTCGCCGACACCGCCAAGGCGCTTGCCGCGACGCTCAGCGAGCACGGTTACGCGATTACCACCGGCGGCACCGACAACCATCTGATGCTCGTCGATCTGCGGCCAAAGCAACTCACCGGCAAGGCGGCGGAAGCGGCGCTCGGGCGGGCCGGGATCGCCTGCAATAAAAACGGCGTGCCTTTCGATACCGCGAGTCCCATGGTGACGTCGGGCATTCGGCTCGGAACGCCGGCGGCGACCTCACGCGGTTTCGGCATCGCCGAATTCAAAAAAATCGGCGAACTGATCGCCGAAACCTTGGACGGCTTGGCCAAGCACGGCGAGCCGGGCAATGCGGCTGTCGAAGCTAAAGTCAAGACGGCCGCGCGGGAATTGACGCAACGCTTCCCGGTTTATTGAGACCGAGGATTGGCGTCTTAGGTAACAGGAATGCGACCCGCGTAAGTCACCATCATGCTTTGAGGCCGGTCCGCCATGCGGTGCCCTTATTGCGGCAGTCTCGAAACCCAGGTGAAGGACTCTCGCCCGGCCGACGATGCATCGGCCATTCGCCGCCGCCGGATCTGTCCCGATTGCGGCGGCCGGTTCACGACGTTCGAGCGCGTCCAATTGCGGGAATTGGTGGTCTTGAAGAAATCCGGCCGGCGGGTGCCTTTCGATCGCGAAAAACTTATGCGCTCGCTCGAAATCGCCTTGCGCAAGCGGCCCGTCGAGCCGGACCGGGTCGAGCGGATGGTGAATGGACTTGTGCGCCAACTCGAGAGTCAGGGCGATAGCGAAATTCCAAGCAACCGGATTGGAGAACTCGTCATGGAAGGTCTTCGCGCGCTCGACAGCATCGCTTATGTACGCTTCGCCTCGGTCTATCGCAATTTTCGCGAGGCCCGCGATTTCAATACGCTGATCGACGAACTTGCGAATGGCGCCGGGCAAGCCCCGGAGGACGACACAAATCCGCCGCCAACAAAAGCGCGTTCGCCGAGCCAGGCATGATCCAATCCGGCGCGGACACGCGATTCATGGCGGCGGCTCTCGCCCTTGGGCGGCGCGGGCTCGGGCTTTGCGCGCCAAACCCCGCAGTCGGCGCTCTCGTTGTCAAGGATGGCGTCATCGTGGCGCGCGGCTGGACCAAGCCCGGCGGCCGGCCGCATGCGGAAACCGAGGCCCTGCGCGAGGCGGGGGCGCAAGCGCGGGGCGCGACTCTCTATGTGACGTTGGAACCATGCAGCCATCATGGGGAGACGCCGCCCTGCACGGATGCGATAATCGCGGCGGGGGCCGGCCGCGTGGTTTATGCCGTCGACGATCCCGATCCTCGGGCCTGTGGCCGTGGCGCGCAAATTTTGGCCGATGTCGGCATTGAAGTAACGCGCGGCGTGCTCGCGGAAGAGGCGCTGCGGGCCAATCTCGGCCATTTTTTGCGCGTTACCCGCAAGCGCCCTATGATTACGTTGAAGCTCGCGGTGACGGCGGATTTTTATGCGGCGGGACCGGCCGGCGATCCGCGTCTCGTCATTACCGGCGCGCCGGCGAATGGGCTCGTGCATGTCATGCGCGCGATGAACGACGCGGTGATGACCGGCATCGGCACCATCTTGGCGGACGATTCCCTGTTGAGCGTGCGGCTTCCCGGCCTCGAAGACCGCAAGCCTTTGCGCGTCGTGCTCGACGGCGATCTTCGTCTGCCGCCTCTAGCGCGGCTTGCCGCCACGGCGGCAGGGATTCCTACCCTGGCCATCGCTTGCGAAGGAGCAAGCGAAGCGAGGGCCGAGCGCTTGCGCGAGGCGCATATCGAAGTCGCGCATGTGCGCCGCGACGGGGCGGGGCGCGTCGATCTTGATGCAGCGTTGACTCTCTTGGCCGCGCGCGGCTTGACCCGGATCTTTTGCGAGGGCGGCCCGCGCGTGGCGGCGGGATTGATAGGGCAGGGGCTCGCCGATGAGGTCATTATTTTTACCGCGCCAAAATCTCTCGGCCGGGACGGCATTTTGGGCCTTGACGCGGACACGGCGGCCCTGCTTGGCGCCGCGGCCCATTATCGCCTCGTGGAAACGCGCATGATTGGAGCCGACCGGCTGACCCGTTACGAAAGAGTGGTTTCATGTTCACGGGCCTTGTGACCGATGTCGGCGAGGTGGAACGGGTTGACGCAGGGGCCAAATTAAACCATCTGCGCATCGCCTGTTCCTATCCGGCGGGGACGATCGTGCCCGGAGCGTCGATCGCCTGCGGCGGACCTTGTCTGACCGTGACCGCTTGTGGCGACAGCGGCGATCGCAGCTGGTTCGAGGTCGATGTTGGGGCGGAGACTCTCGCACGCACGACCGCGCGGCATTGGACGCGGGGCACAAGGCTCAATCTCGAACGGGCCGTGAGACTAGGCGACGAACTTGGCGGCCATATCGTGACCGGGCATGTGGACGGAGTGGCGGAAATCGTCGCGATCACGGATTTCGACGGAATGTGGCACATCGACATCAGGGCTCCGTATGACCTCGCGCGTTTCATTGCGGAAAAGGGCTCGGTCGCGCTCGATGGCACGTCGCTCACGGTCAACCGCGTCGAAGGTGATATTTTTTCAGTGCTGCTCATTCCGCATACGCTGAGGGTCACGACGTGGGGCGAAAGGCGCCTCGGCAATGAAATCAATCTCGAAGTCGATTTGATGGCCCGCTACGCCGCGAGGCTCCGCGGGACTCTTTCTCAAAAGCCGTGATGCGGCTGCGCGCGAACAGGCCCGCCGCGTTCATCGGCCGGCCATTGATTGAGCTGACCAAGCTCTTGGACCGAATTTGGTTAATCATCCGAAAAGTTTTTCGATCGCATATTTCTCAACCCACATTCATTTCCAAACTTTCACCACGCGCTTGCCTCCTCCCACCCTTGTCCGATAACAGCAAACCGCCAACGGAGAATCGTATGCCTTCACTGATAAAATTTCTTTTGCTCGCCGGTATTCTGGCGGGGATCGTTTATGGCGGCATGATCGCGCTGGTGACGTTCGTCGAACCGCAGCCGCGCGAGATGAGCCAAACGATTCCTCCGGCGCGGCTGAACAAATAGGGGAGGCGCCGGCCTATGACGCGAAGCATTCCTCGCCTGATCGACGCCTTTCTCGAGATGATCGCGGCCGAACGCGGTGCTTCGAAAAACACGCTCGATGCCTATGCCCGCGACCTCGCCGATTTTGCCGCCGAACTCGCCCGCGCGGGAAAGGCGCCGCAGAACGCCGCGACCGGCGACATTCGCGCTTATCTCTCCAAGGTTGCGGAACGCGGTCTCAAACCCTCGTCGAGCGCACGAAAACTATCCTCGATCCGTCAGTTCTACCGGTTTCTCGTTGCCGACGGGCGCCGCACTGATGATCCGGCGCTGATTGTCGAGGCGCCCAGACGCGGCCGGAGACTGCCAAAAACCCTGTCCGTCACCGAGGTCAGCCATCTGCTGGCGGTTTCCAGGGAGGGGCTCGACGACGACGCCCGCCCCGCGCCCGAACGGTTGCGCGCGTTGCGCACGGCCTGCCTGCTCGAACTTCTTTATGCGACGGGTCTGCGGGTTTCCGAACTCGTGACCTTGCCGTCGAGCGCGGCGCAAACCAAGGAGCCTTTCATCCACATTCGCGGCAAGGGCGGGCGGGAACGGCTGGTGCCGCTGCCTAACGAGGCGCGGCGAACGATTTCGGCCTACCGCGCATTTCAAAAGAAAACCGGGGCCGGGGCGGCGGGCCGCTGGCTGTTTCCGGCCGATAGCGCGAGCGGCCACCTCACGCGCCAGGCTTTCGCCCGCGATCTCAAGGCCTGCGCCGCCGCGGCGGGAATCGGCTCCGCGCGGATAAGTCCGCATGTGCTCCGCCATGCCTTCGCGAGCCATCTTTTGCAAAACGGCGCGGATTTGCGCGTCGTGCAGGAATTGCTCGGCCACGCCGATATTTCAACGACGCAAATCTATACCCATGTGCTTGACGAGCGGATGAAAGCCATGGTGCGCGATTTGCATCCGCTGACCGGCGAATGACATCCTGCCGGTCAGTTGAGTGATTTTTCCGTCGCAGGAGCGGATACCGTGACAATGGCCACGGGAATTTGCAAGCCGAGCCAGGGAAGTTCTGCGACGGTGCCTTTGGCCCGCAGCGGTGTCACCGTTACACGCAGTGACCGGCGCGGGCCGGCGGGAATCGAAATTTCTCCGCCAGGACCGTTTCGCGTGTGGGCCGTGCGCTTGCAGGAGACGATCAATCCCTGCAGAAGAGCGTCCGAACTGTCAGTGCTGCGAAGGCAGCCAGCCTCGAGAGCGAGCCCGCCGGCCGAATTAAGCAGCGCCCGGGCCGCCGCATTGGCGAACACCACCCTCGCGGCGCCATCTACCAGCATCACGCCCCGGGGCAAGCACTCAAGCTGGTCCGGCGCCGTGTCATGGTCGAGATCGCGCAACCGAAGCGCACGATGGATACGAACGGCGCGGTCGATGTGCGGCAGCGCGGTCTTGAAGACAAGCGTCTGTGCGCCGGTTATTTCATCGTTCCCGGGCGCATTGGCAACAGAGATCATTGTCGAAATCTCGTTCCCGACCAGCAAATTGGCACCCATCGACGCAATCGAGAACTCGGCCGGGCGCATCCACTCGTTGAAGAAGGGGGTAGCGACGAACTCCTTTCGCGGGATCAGGCTGTCGAGCACGAAAACCTCGCCGGCTGGCCGCGCGATCGTGCGGGGCCAAAGCGGATTATGGAAGGCCCAATATTTCTTGAAGATCGCGTCCATGACCGGATCGGTACGCGGCGCAATAGAATCATATGTTCGGGCGCGACGGTCCAAGCTGAGCAAGCCAATCTGCGCCGTCCCCATGGCATCGGCAAGCCGCGTCAGCGCCTTCGGCCAGAGAGTGTCGTCAAGCACGGCCTCGTAAATCAAGTCTATCACGGCATAAAGGTCATCTTCCTTGGTCATGGCAAAAGGTCTCGGTCGCAAAAGTGATTGCAAAAGAAGTGGATATCGTTTCGCCCTAACAATACGTCTTAAGATCGAGGAAAGAGGCCCCCGTGTTCACATTTACGGTGGAGTGCAAACGTTCAACTTCGGAAAATGTTCCGTGCTTTGCATCTCGGCGCGATGAGCCTAAGCGCCTGCATCGCCGGAAGCGCTTATGTTTTCTCACCCTGCACTTCGGCAGCGCCGAGCAGACAACGGACGAGTTCGGCCTGCCGGTGCGTTCCGGTCTTCTCGAAAATGTTCGTGAGATGGGTTTTGGCCGTTGCATCCGAAATACCGCACCGCCGCGCGGCCGCCTTGCGGCCATCGCCTTTTAGAATCTCGGCAGCGAGCGCAGCCTCCGTGAAGGTCAGGTCAAAACGGCGGCGCAGATTCATCTGCCGCCGCCGCCGGTCGAGATCGCGGTCGGTCACCGTGACAAGGGCAACCGGACTGCCAAAGCCGATCCAAGGAACCTCCGGGAGCCGCGTGCCGGATCGAAGCGGCGCGACCATCACATCGAGCGGCGATCGGGGGAGATCGCGCGGCACTTTGAGTTCACCGCCAGGACCGCCAATTCCCACGGACCTTCGCGCGCATGAGACCACCAGCTTTTGCAATGCATCCGGGCTGCCTGCAACGGTAAGATGCCCATCGCACAGAAATATTCCGTCGCGGGCGTCGAGCATCGCTTTCGCTACGGCATTCGCGAGGACAACTCTCCCCGACGCGTCGGCCAGCATAGCACCCTCGGGCAGCATCTCGATTCGCTCCGTCGCGGCGAGATTTGCGAGTTCCAGCTTCCAAAGCTGGCGATTTATCCGCACAGCCCGGCCGAGGTGGCGCGCAACGTCTTCGAAGAGACGCAACTGCTCTTCGGTCAGGGAATCCTTGCCAGGGGCGTTGGAAATGCAAACCAGGGCTGAAAACTGATCTTCGGCCACCAAGCTGGTGCCTGCCGTCGCGAGACTATACTGGGCCGGCCGCCACCACTCGTTAAAAACCGGGGTGGCGGCGAACTCCTCCCGCGGCATGAGGTTATCGAGAGTATTAATTTCCCCCACCGGGCGGAGTATGGCTCGCCTTTCCCCCACCGTGCGGAATGTGGCTCGCCGAAAAAGCGGATCGCGGAATGCCCAATATTCTTTGTAAGAGGTAACCAACTCGGGATCGTCGCGCGGCGCAATGGTCGCGAATATTTTGGCACGCCAATCCACGGACGGCATGACAACATGCGCCGCACCCACGGCGTCGGCAAGCTTGATCAGCACGCTCGGCCAGAGATCATTGTCGAGCACGGCCTCGTAGATCAAATCGATCAGCGCACTCAGCTCTTTCCCGCCGCTCATGGCATCGCTCTACGGGCTCCATTTGCTCAATAACAAAGCGAAACTCCTGGGCTGGCATTAAGCCCAAGGGCTGAATACGGAAAGCTTGAACCTCCAGTGATACATCGTCAACCTTCATCCGTTCATGATATATCGTCAACCTTCATCCATTTATAAAGTGGCGATGTTGTGTCAATCGGAGACCGGTCCGCGATCAACAACCTAAAGCATGAAAGGTTCCCTCGAAGCGGAACCCAGCGGGCCTGGTGCGCGATTTGCACCCGCTGACCGGCGGGTGACACGCAGCGAATTCGCTTACGATCCAAAGCTTGCAAGCGGGCCGCGTCGTGGCGAGGACCGTAATCTCGATCGGGTCTCGCGAGGCGCACGATATCTCGCCGCGGGTTGTCAAGCGGGAGGCGCGGGGATTTCTTTTCCCCAGGAATATTCCGCCTTCTGGCCGAGCTTCTTTTCCAGATCGGCCGGTTGCCGTAATTGGCGATCAAGGCACGCCGGAAATCGTCTGGGACCTTTTGGTCGACAAAGGGCATCTTTGCAAAACTGCCCAACGCGGTCTCCGCATCCATCCAGTAGCCCGTTTCGTTGACGAGAAATGCCGCCAGCGCCGGATCGTCGAGACCGATCACCGCGATGTCCCGCGATCTTTCCCCCCCACATTGCCTAAGCAGAGATTCGCTGTTTGGCCAACGAAGGGGGTTTGCGATTTTGGTTCATGGCTTTGATCTCTCTTCGTCGATGGCGGTTTTGAGGTTGTCGACATTTTTGAAGGTCCTGTGGGCGAGATGATCGGCCCCGAGGGTTTTCCATTCATACTCGATGTCGTTGAGTTCGGGGCTCCTTTGGCCAGCCGCTCGGGCCTGAGCCAGTGCTGGCGTACGGCGAGAGCCTCGCGCGTGGCCTTGCTGGTATGGACCGGCCCGTTGTCGAGCACGATGGCGACCGGCGTGCACGCGGCTCCCGGGATGGCATCGTCGATCTTGGCGCCGTAGATGCGGTCGAGCCGTTCGAGCAAGGCGATGACATCGGCGCTGCGCTTGGTTTTCGAGGTCTCGACGATGAGTTGGCGGGAGACGAAATCGAGCGCGCCGATCATGGCGATGCGCGCCGACTGGCCCGGCGCTTCAACGCGCAGGTCCGCGCCCCGCTTCGCCCAGGCGCGGGCGAGATAGGGGTGGGTCAGCGCCTCCGAATTCATCGGCGAACAGCAGCACGATGTCGCCCGCCAGCGCCCGTTGCTTGAGCACTTGAAGACGCAAGCCGCAGCGATCAACCGCATCGGTGTCCTGCCCGGCCGTTCAGCGTGTGACGGGGCCGCTTGGAGGCAAAGCCCCCTTTTTGCGCAGCACCACCGAGAGCCGCGAATGCGAGATGCGCTGGCCCGTGCGCCGCTCGATTTCGTCGCAGAGCCATGGCAGGATCCAGTTCGCGCGATCAGCCACCGGCGCGGCGATCAGCTGTAGTAGCTTGTACTTGATCTTACAGACGGTGCCTTTTTGGAGGTGGCCAGTTTGCTGCTGATGGGCGGTCAGGCAGCGATCGTTTTCTCCCTCGCAAAGGGGATGATCCCCTGAAGAACATCCTCCGGTCTAGCCGGCGTTATTCTATTGGGCGATAATTGTTACAATTTGAAACGATCGTGGTCTTTACCGCTTTGTTGTAGCATATGATCTGGTCCAAAAAGACTTCAATTCGTTAAGATCATGCGCTAGCACGGAGGCGCGCGCCATGCTTTATCCGGGCGGGCGCGCAGATTTTGCCAAGGAGACTCCCATGTTCACACGACGCGACGGTTTGAAATTGACGCTCGCCGCCGCCGCGGTGGCGTCCGGTACGAGACCGGGCCTCGTTTTGCCCGCGCGCGCGGAGGCCGGAACCGTCTTCAAAGTGCCACCGCTCGGCTATGGTTTCGACGCGCTCGAGCCTCATATCGATACGACAACCATGATGATCCATCATGATCGTCACCATGGGGCCTATGTCGCGGCGTTGAACGGGCTCGTCGAAAAATATCCCGATCTCGCCGCCAAAACGCCGGTTGCAATTCTCGCCGATCTTTCCAAGGTGCCGGAAGCGGTCCGCGCGCCGGTGCGCAACAACCTCGGCGGCGATTGGAACCACTCCTACTTTTGGGAGCTGATGACGCCGGGCGGCGCCAAAGAGCGGAGCGGAGACCTAAAATCCGCGATCAACTCTTCGTTCTGCTCCACTGCCAAATTGACCGGGAAAGTCAACGCCGCGGGTCTGTCGTGTTTCGGCTCCGGCTGGGCGTGGCTCATCGTCGATAAGACCGGCAAGCTCGATGTCATCTCGACTCCCAATCAGGATACGCCGCTCGAAAAAGGCGTTCAGCGCGTCGTTCTGGGCGGCGATGTGTGGGAGCACGCCTATTATCTCAAATATCAGAACAAGCGGGCCGATTATGTCGCGGCGTCGTGGAATACTGTCAATTGGGACAGGGCGGCAGCGAATTTCGCCAAGGCGCCAGCCTGACCGGCGGGCGGATCATCGGCGTGGCATCCTTTTTCTCCTATGCCGGCGCGGTCTGGTGGAGTGTCGCGACAGCGTTTTTCTGCGCGACGCTTGGCTTGGGGCTGGCGCAGTCTTTCGTGCAGCGCCGGCGCTCCGGCAAAACGTGCGGCGACGCACAACCGCCCATCTCGGCGATTATTCCGATAAAACTGCTCGACCCTGGTTTCGAGACCGCGCAAGCCTCGATGTTTGGCCAAGACTATCCCACCTACGAGGTCTTGATCGGCGCCGCCGAACAAGAGTCTCCCGCGCTCGACGCGGCGCGCCGCATCGCGGCCTCCCATCCCGCGGTTTCGTGCCGTTTTCTGCGCTCGGCGGGCACGGCGGCGGTCAGCCCAAAACTCAATAATCTCGCGCCGCCGCTCGCGAGCGCGAGCCATGATCTCGTATTCACCAAGGATTCGAATATCACGCTCGACCCCGACGCGATGGCCGCTTTCGTGCAAAATTTTACGCAAGGAGTCGGGCTTGTCGTCGGGGTGCCGGTCGCGGTGCGGGCGAGAAATTTCGCCGGCCGGATCGAGGCCTTTTCGATAAATGGCCATGCGCGGCTCTTGCTGACCGCCTCGGCGCTGGGCCTCGGCTTTGGGGTCGGCAAGGCAATGCTTTTCCGGCGAAGCGACCTCGCCAAGGCGGGCGGCATCGCCGCCATAAGCGATACGCTTGCCGAAGATACCGCGATTTCGATAGTGCTCGCGCGGCAAGGTCTCAAGACCGTATTTTCGCATCGGACGGTCGCCCAGGAAACCGGCGCGCGAACCTACCGCGAAATCTATGAGCGGCAGCTGCGGTGGAGCATCGTCAGAAGAAAACACGAGCGCGTCACTTTCCCCCTGGAGCCTCTGGCGAGCCCGCTTCCGGCGGCCGTCGCGGGCGCGCTTGCGGCGCCGCTGGTTTCCTATCCCGCCTGGCTCGGCTTCTCCTTGACCTTGCTTTTGTGGTTCTGCGCCGAGACGGGCTTCGCGCTTTGCAAGGGGTGGAGGGTTTCGGCTTGGTCGCCGCTTGCTTTTTTGGGGCGGGAAATTCTTGCGCTCGTGGCGTGGCTGCGCGCCTTCACCACCCATGATGTCGTCTGGGCACAGGTTCGCTTCGATGCCCGCCAAGGCGCTCGCGCCGCGCCGTGGGACCCGGCGGCCTTGCCAAGTCGCGAAGCTGGCGAGCGCCGGGATAGCGGCTGATGCCATCAGTGGGTCAAGGCGCGAAGGGGGTAGCAAAGCCGGCGCCTCATCCGGGACGACGCGGCGTGTTTAAAACCGTGAAGGTCGCGGAATCCAGCAGGCGAGTGCATTGGCCGCCTTCGCGTTCGGCAAACTGAGCGCGAATATGGTAAGAGCGAGGAATATCCGCGATTCGACATCCCATTTTCACGCGAATCCATGCGGCGGCTTCAAGCCGCCGATCGCGCTCCCTTGCCGCGCGGAAAAAGCTTTCATTTCTGGGGCGCGCTGTCATAGCAGGCTTTGGGCAGGCTCGGCACGTTGAATTTGACCGGGTTGCCGCATTTGTCGCATCCGGCGGCAAAGAGACAACAAATAACGCTGGCCAAGGTCAAAACGAAACGGTGCATGGTCTTCTCCCGGTCGGGTTTTGTAGGGTCCAAACTCAATTAATTCAAAGCCAATAGGCGACGATTGCTACGAGGCAGAGCGCGGAGAACAAGTTTCCAGCGAGCTTGTCATAGCGCGTTGCGATGCGCCGGAAATCCTTGAGCCTTCCGAAACAGCGCTCGATGACGTTGCACCTTTTGTCGGCCTTCCTGTCGTGGCGGATACGCTTCTTGCGGTTGGATTTGCCCGGGATGACGGGCCGTATTTTCTGCTGTTTGAGGAAGGCGCGAAACGCATCCGTGTCATAACCTTTGTCGGCCAGAAGTTGCTTGATGCCAGGGATCAAGCTGACGCATTCTTGCGCCATGACACAGTCGGTGTTGCCCGGCATGAGGATCAATACCCACGGGCGGAGAAATTCATCGACGATCGCGTGGATTTTGCTGTTGCGGCCGCCCTTGGTGAGCCCGATCGCCTGAATTTCGGCCCCCCTTTTCCGCCGCTGGCGCTACGGTGAATTTTGATATGGCGGCGCACCAGCGCGGCTTGTTCCGGCGGCCCGGAAGGAGCGGCGACCGCCGCGAATATCGTCTGCCAAATGCCCCGCTCGCTCCCGTGGGCAAAGCGATTGGAGATCGTCTTGTGCGGGCCATATTC
>JALZAY010000196.1 GCA_030948025.1 Pseudomonadota bacterium | reverse complement strand
CAAGCCGGCTTCTGCTACAAATTCGACACTGGACCCCGGCCCCGGCGGTCGCCAAATATCGAATATTAAGCCCGGGTCTTCAGTCTCAACACCGCCCCGCGCCGCCTGCTATGCGCCACGGCTGGGCGTCACCAACGGGACATTAAGCGCGGGCAATTCGGATATTCTCGCTCGACGCCAGGTTCGCGGGAGACGGCGCTGATGCCGCCTTCAGGACGCGTCTATGCTGGCTCCGCTTGGATACGCGTCCACCCAATTTATCGGAATCCAGGTCGTCACGTGTTATCATCGGGGCGTTTGCCATAATGCCTACCAAATCTTGAAGCGTATTTTCCTTATTTACATTCAACTGTTCCGCTATCAGGTATGTCAGAAGGTATCGGTGCGTCCTTTCTAAGCAAATGTGAAAAGCAGCGAACTGTTTTGATGCGCGTGCGTAGAGCCAGAAATTAACTGCCGAGATGAACTCAATTAGGGTACCGCTCAACAGCCCGAACTCGCTAACTGTAAGCCAATTATTACTTGTTGAAGGTCCAATGTTTCCGAAGCGGCTCAGAAGGTCAACTGCGAGTTTATAACACAATGTACCAATCAAAACGCTAAAGCCGATCCAGGCGACGCGTTTTGCCGAACGGAAGCTCTCGATTACGTGTTCGTGGACGTCGTTGTAATATTCCAAGATAAGCTCTTCGTGGGGCGCGGCGATGCCGCCCATCTTACGCTCATCGACAGCGTGCTTTAAAGCCGTCTGACGGGAATGGTTCGCTTCCATGACGTGCTCTCCGGTGCTGGGGCTTTGGTGACCATCGGGATGACTGGCGTTTCCAATGTCCGCGCATTATTCGCACCTAAGCTCACCGGCGTCTGTGACTTTTGTCATACACATAAGTTGCAATCAGAGGTCGCCTGCGGCTGGCGAATAGACTTCAATCGATATCCCCCGGATGACGGCCTTGTTGACGCTGAGATCGCCGCTTTCGACGGATTTTGGCGCACTGGCGTTATTCAGGCGAGTTTTTCCAGTGACGGCCTTCCACCCATTGCTGAAATTCAAACTGGGCCACTACCTAGTCGGCGCGCTTCTATGGCGCCCGGGCGAAAACCAAAACATCCACGCGTTTGGCGCCGCCCCGCAGGAGCGCGCGCGCCGCCGCATTGACGGTTGACCCCGAGGTCATGACATCGTCGATAAGGACAATCGCGCGGCCTTCGACCCTTGCTCCCATCCCTTCGATCACCCGAAACGCTCCTTGCATATTGAGAGCCCGCTGCGAACGCGAAAGCCCGACCTGGGACGGCGTCGCCTTGACCCGCGCGAGGACGAAAGGATCGAGCGGGACGCCGCATTGGGCGGAGATCGCTTGCGCCAAGGAATTGGCCTGATTGAATCTGCGGGCGGCAAGTCTGCGGCGATGCAAAGGGACCGGCACGAGGAGATCGGCCTCGACCAAAAGTTCGTTGCCGGCGCGGGCCATCCAAGCCCCGAGCGGTTTGGCTAATTCCATCCGGTCGCTATATTTCAGCCGGTGCACCAATTGCCGCACCGGCCCATCCTCGAAATGGGCAACCGCCCGGGCGCGGGCAAAGACCGGAGGATTGGCGACCGCCTCGGGCGATAGCAGCCCTTCACTGCCGAGATCCATGGCGAAGGGCGTGCCCAGACGCTCGCAAAAGGGACGTTCGATAAACCGAACCTGCGCCCAACAGGCGGCGCAAAGCGAGCCCATGGCACCGGTGGATTGGCGGCAATTGAGGCACGCCGGCGGGAACACGGTGTCCGCCGCCGCGCGGGCGAGGCTGCGCAAAAGCGGCAGTGCCCCTTCCACGGCGGCATTTCGCAGCAAGTTGGAGAGAGCCCGCAAAGCGGGCTGCGCGGCGGCCATCGCGGCCCCTTTACGGTGGTCCAAAAGCCAGCACTTCGCGCGTAAAAATTTCTCTGACTTCTGAAAAAGGCTCATGTTTATCATTATAAATGACAGCGCGATGCTGGAAAAGCCGCCAGGGCATCGCCAATGCCTCCCCTGGTCTGTCAGCTGGAGGCGGCACCAGTTCCCATCCGTCGGGAAGTGGTTTCCATAGCATTTCGACCGATAAATTCTCCCGGAGGGGCATCAAACCCCGCACCGCCCGGCCGAAAGGTGTATCGGTTGTTGTCAGCACACGGTTGGTTTCCGGCCCGACCCGGCTTGGCACATACCAATTGTCAGCTTCGGCTAGGACGTGGCCGCCGCAGGTAAGCTCGACATTTCGGTAGGTGACCTCCTCTTCGGGGCCGACTTGAAGTCTTTGCCGCTGCTCAGGCGAGACAGGCTTCTCCGTACCTGTGATCCGCCTTGCGTGGACCACGGGTTCACTCGCCAGTTTGTGATCGGCGCACCATTTGGTGAGAACTTCGGTCGCGGTACAGGAGGCGCAAAGAAGACTGGCGTTCAGGGTTTCGATCAAGGCGAGGGCCTCGACGCGCGCGAGCAAAGTGTCCGGCCACGGCGCGCCGGTCCGCCGGAGGGCGGGGTCAGCGGAAATCGCGGAGGCGCAAAGGTTCAACGTCACTATTGTTCCGATCCAGCGACAGCGCATACCGGCGTTCCATAAGGCAATTTGCGGGGCGGTGGCAAACGAACACCGAAATCGTCATAACACAGACTCCTTGATCCAACCCTACCGGTCGCGCGAGTGTAAGCGTTAACAGGCCTGACCTCACCGAGTTGACATGAGAATCGACCTTTCCGGAAAAACCGCCATCATCACTGGTTCGACCGCCGGCATTGGCCTCGCTACGGCCAAGGGACTAGCGGCCGCAGGCGCGAAAGTCGTCGTCAACGGCCGCACCCCGGAAGCTGTCGAAGGGGCGGTCAAGGCCGTCGGCACTGCTGCCCCTGGTGCTGAGGTGGCCGGTTTTGCGGCGGACCTCGGTAATGCAGGCGGCTGCAACGCTCTGGTTGCGGAGCACCCACGCTGCGAGATCCTCGTCAACAATCTCGGAGTCTATGGAGAGCAGGACTTCTTCGCGATTCCCGACAGTGAATGGACGCGCTTTTTCGAGGTCAACGTCATGTCAGGCGTGCGCCTGTCGCGTGCCTATCTGCCGGCAATGATCGGCCGCGGTTGGGGCCGGATTGTTTTCATCGCCTCGGAGTCGGCGCTAAACATTCCGGCCGACATGATCCACTACGGCTTCACCAAGACGGCGCAACTCTCTATTGCACGTGGTCTTGCCAAGCGCGCCGCCGGAACCGGCGTGACGGTCAATTCCGTGCTGCCAGGACCGACGCTTTCGGAGGGAGTGGCTGAGATGCTTAAGGATACGATGGTGGCCGGACAATCGCTGGAGGATGCCGGCGTGGCCTTCGTCAAGGCAAACCGTCCGTCGTCAATCATCCAGCGCGCGGCGAGCGCCGGGGAAGTCGCCAACATGATCGTCTACGTCTGCTCGCCGCAGGCCTCCGCGACCACGGGCGCGGCGCTGCGAGTCGACGGCGGCGTCGTCGACACCATCGCCTGAGGGACGAATTGCGTTCTAGGCATAGATGGGGCAAAGATCGCGACGTCTCACCTCCGCCGCGTTCTATGAGCCACAGCCCTGTCATAAACAGGAACGATGTTTCAAAAACTTTATCGCTGGACCCTGAGCCTTGCCGAGAGCCCGCACGCGCCTTGGGCACTCGGCGTGATCGCCTTCGCGGAAAGCTCGTTTTTCCCATTGCCACCGGATACGATTTTGATCCCGATGTCGCTCGCCAGGCCGAAGCGCGCATGGGTTTATGCGCTGATTTGCACGGGTGGATCGGTCGCGGGTGCCCTGCTCGGCTATGCGATCGGCGCGCTTCTTTACGAAACAGTCGGAAAATGGCTGATCAATCTTTACGGCTACGGCGTGCGCGTCGATGAAATGCGCGCGCTCTATGCGCGGTGGGGCTGGGCGGTTATCCTCTTGAAGGGGTTGACGCCAATTCCGTTCAAGATCGTGACGATCACGAGCGGGCTTCTGGCCTATAGTTTGCCTCTGTTCATTCTCTTGTCTTTCCTCACACGTGGTGCGCGCTTTTTCTTCATCGCGGTGCTTCTGAAGCGCTATGGCGAACCGGTCAACGCTCTGCTCGACAAATATTTTGGCTGGTTTTTGGCAATCCTTGCGGTTGCCATCGTGGCGGGCTTTTGGATCGCCGCTCGCCTGATTTGACCGCCGCGATGCGCATCAGGGATCCCTTTGGCATTGCCCTCGTGATTCTGGCGATCGCGGTCTCGTCAATCGCAGGTGCTTTTCTCTTCGAGGCGTTAGGCTATGCGCCTTGCGAACTCTGCCTCAAGGAGCGTATTCCCTATTATGCCGCCATTCCGTTCGCTGGTCTCGCGGTTCTTTTCGCCGCGCGAGGTCCAAGAAGTTTGCTGCACGCGGTCTTGTGCATAGTTGCCCTGATTTTCGCCGCGAGCGCGATTTTTGGCGCCTATCATGCCGGGGTAGAGTGGGGATTTTGGCCTGGGCCTCTGGAGTGCTCCGGGCCACTCGATCGCGCTGCCTCGGCGGACGATTTCCTGAAGCAATTGCAGAACTTGAAGCTCACACGCTGCGATGCCCCGGCGCTGCGCATTCTTGGCCTGTCGCTTGCTGGCTGGAACGCGGTTGTTTCGGCGGGCTTGGCGGCGCTCGCCGTGGCCGGCGCGCGCCCCCGGAGTTAAGCGGTCTTGTGTTTATGCGTCGCTTGCGCCAAGGCACCCAATAAACAATGCGAATCTGGCGCGGCGGCACTCCTTTTTCCAGCTCCTCCACTTCGGGGCTTGGATTGTAAATACTTCATGCTTTCGACCAAAAAAACGATGTTAGACGCGGCAAGATGAATGGCGTATGCAGGAACGTGGGCCGGGGGCTCGCTTCGCCACAGAAACCGCTAGGTTGCATGGTTGACCAAAGCCAATTGATCGGCGAAAGGGTAAGACCACAGGTTGGCCGTTCACCACCATTTGGGCCGCATAGGTCAGCATCGAACCGCTAAGGCGACATACTCCTCCCGCACGATCCTACACATAACAGAGTTAGCGCTGGAAAGACCAGCGCCCATTACAGGAAACGATAGGAAGCCTATACGAATGGTACTTGAAAATTTTAGGCGCCCAGTACGTTTAATCCCGTATGCTATTCGCCGCGCTTTACTTAATGCGTTATTGGATGATATGGTTTCAGAGGCTATTTACGGCAAGATGAGACTTGATATTAAGCAATCAATTCTTGATAACGACAGCGTTGACAGTCTTGTCTACCTAGCAGAAAGAGCTGGCATACAAGGATTCTTTGCCAAGGGCGACTGGGGGGTATTTCAAAGCACATGCACTGACAGAGTAATATTTCCCTGCTACGCCAAGACTGGATCGTGGAGCAAATCTATTGTCGAGATCATTCAACTTTTTCTGAAGGAAAATGGTGGGACCTATTTAGACATCGGCGCCAATATAGGACTTACCACCGTTCCAATAGCAAGCAATCCAAATGTTTTTTGCATCGCAATAGAGCCCGATCCGACCAACTTCGCTAATTTGACTGAAAATGTTCGCAGAAACGCTCAGCATAATAATATTGAAGCGCGCCAGATTGCGTTGCTGGATCGACGAGGAAGCGTAGAATTTAGTCTCTCCAAAGAAAATATGGGAGATCATCGAATTGCGAGTAAGCAAGATGCAGATAGAGCTAAGATAAATGTGTCAGCATTTCCATTAGACGAAGTCGTGACTTCGTTCAAGGGCCCACTGGCCATCAAGATGGATGCTCAAGGAGCGGAACCCTTGATAATAAAAGGTGGAGGTAAAGTTTTAAACCAAGCGTCCTTTGTTGTTCTGGAATTTGCCCCCTACATGATCGACAGATTGGATGGTGACCAAAATTTGATTTATGACTATATAAGCAGCTTTCCAGCAGTTGGCTTGGTGGAATGCTGTTTCGATGACGCTCCCGTCCCAACTTCGCCCGGCGAAGCGATTGTGAAGCTACGGGAAGCATATAGGCAGAACCGCCTCAAAGAACATTGGTGTATTGACGTGTATGCCGACAAGACGTCGTTTCTGAACAAGCTATAATTTCAGTCGCAATGTTGGCCTAAAGCAAGAAAAGAATTGGACGGGCCAGGCCGCAGACCGACGTGAGCGACGCGCAATGGCTGCGTCGCCTGCACGAATATGGGCTCCTACGCGGCAGCTTCCACCCACAAGGCGGGGTCGCCACGCTTCGTGCCTATTTGCGCCAGCGGGAGCGGCAGCTGGACTATGCCGCTTCGCATATCCAGCACATGCAAAAGGCGCTGACGCAAATGAACCTGCAACTGCATCATGGTGTGTCGGATGTCACCGGCGTCACCGGGATGAAGATCATTCGCGCGATCGTGGCGGGCGAACGCGACCCCCGCCGCCCTGGCCGCTCTGCGCGATCCACGCTGCCACGCTTCAATTGAGACGATCCAGCAAGCCGTGATCGGCAACGATCGCGAAGAGCACATCTTTGCCCTGGCCCAGGCCTTGGAACTCTACGACCTTTAACGACAAGGGCGGATCGAAGCCTGGATCGTCCCCTTCGGCGAGCTCAGGAGACACCGGTTTTACGAAGAAGGGCACGCCCATCCTGAGCCCGTCGAAGGACGGTCGGCGTCGCGCGCCAATATTGTGGGCGGCTCGGCAAACAGGACAATTGTCAAATCGCGGTTACGTTGTCGATCGCCAATCATTCGGCGAGCCTGCCGATCGCTTACCGGCTCTATCTGCCGGAGACATGGGCAAATGATGCGGCACGGCGGAAAAAGACGCATGTGCCGAAGGATGTCAGGTTCACCACTTCGAAAGTGGCGTTTGCGAAACTTGGAGCCTGTCCTTGGGCGCGGCAAGGCCGCGACCCGAGGGATCGCAAGACGCCGCTTACCGCGGCCGATCTCATGAATGACCGCGTCGTGCCCTTG
>JALZAY010000195.1 GCA_030948025.1 Pseudomonadota bacterium | reverse complement strand
CCCTTGCACCGACTTCACCTACGACGCCGAGCGCGACATCTATCTCTGTCCGAACGGCAAAGCTTTGAGAACCTCGGGAACAATACATGATGGTCGTGTCAGAAATTACTTGCCAAGGGCAAAACCGACCTTCAAAGCGCCAAAAAGTGAGCCTCACTCCTCTCCTCGTCGGTTTTATCAACGGCATCGACCCATAGCGGTCATTCGAAATGCGCGAGCGGAGCTTCCGGAACGGATAGACAGTGGACCTACACATGAGAAGTCTGGGGCTATAGCTGGGTGCGGCCACCATCGACCGCGACTTCGCTCCCAGTGATGTAAGATGCATCGGCGGATCAAGCCGCCCGTCGTCGCTTATGGAAAGTCGCATCCAATTTCAGCCACGGGTCGCGGCGAATGGATTACTCGGCCGAATCTCGAGGGCGGCGCGTGCCTGCCTGGCATCGAGACAAACTACTTCGAGCCCGAGATTGCGGAGTTCATTCACGAGCCCTGGCGTCATCTCTCCGGTCTCGATTCCCATGCGAACATCAACTCCCGCATGCCGGCGGACCAAAACGTTGGTTTGTTCTAAAAGCGTGGGGCACTGGCCCCGCCATAGACTGCGGACGCCATTGTCGACGATGCAAATGGCCGTTATCTTGTGCGAAACATCCTATCCGACAAAGCGGGTCATCGATGAACCTTCGACTGCGCGAATCACCGGGCGACACCGCCCGGATCGCGGCACTATCGGCGAAACAAGCGCCGACGGCGACTATCGGATGTCCCCATCTGACGATACCTGGTCGATCTTATGGCGATTGAGGAGGTGTCATGAAATTGAAGCTGCGTGTTTTCGACGTTCCCTTGCACCCTCTTTTGGTGCATTTTCCGATCGCATTCTGGCTTGTGGTTCCTGTGTTGGATATTGCAGCGCTATACGCAGGGCCCGACCCCTGGTGGACTATCGCCCAGGCCGCAACAATCCTTGGCATCGTAATCGGCGCCGCTTCCATCGCGGTGGGCTTGCTCGAATATCTTCAGCCTTCGCTTGTCGGCATCGATCTGAAACTCGCAGCACGGCATGGAATCAGGACATCTCTGGCATGGTGCATATTCACCGCAAAGTCCGTGGCAGCATCGCTCTTGCCAATTGCTGGGTTGTCAATGATCTCGTGTCTTGCTCTCGACCTCATTGGCTGTGTATTGCTTGTCCAAGGCGTCTATTTCGGCACGCGGCAGGTTTACCAGCAACTCGAGGAGGAATAGCCACGTGGATCGGCAAGCCCACAAGCACACCTCGCGAGCCCGAACCGACAGTGAACTGGCTCGCGGTCATTCCCGCTATCGCCCACCTGCGGCTGCCCAAACGCGCCAACAGGTTCACAACATGCCGGAGAGTATCGCCACTCCCGCAAGTGCTCCGGCGACGCCAACCGCTCGTTTGAGAGTGCGCGAGACGGTCGCTCCAAATTTGTCGAGCCCCAATCCGAGACCAATGCCGGCAAGATGCAACAATGTCGTCGCGATGATGAATCCAGCTGCGTAAGGCAGGAATGAAGTGAGTTCGACGCCTTCGCTGCCATGCGCATGTCCATGGAAGAGAGCGAAGAGACTTACGAGCGCCATTGCCGCGACGGTGGGCAAGTTGACGCCGGCCGCGACAGCCAAACTCATGACAACGACAGAAAGGCCGATTCCCCTTTCGACCAGAGGCAAGGGGAGGTAGTGTGCCAGTTTGAATTTCAGCAATGGGTGGAGAGCAGACGTTAGAGCTTTTGACAGCTTGCGGAGGACGAATTCAGGCTTTCGCTGGGGGGCTCGTCTTGTTCGCTTGCGCTCTAAGCATATGATAAAGGATATTATCATAAGCTTTGCCGTCGGCAAATGCGACTTTGTGAGGCTGCTTCAGGATCAGGCGGGAACGGACTTACGCGGCCTTGACGTCGATTTCGTCGTAGCGATTCACGCGGTAGACCACGTAGGAGATGAGCCACGCGGTGATGAAGATACCAATGATTATGTAGCCGAGAACACCAAAATTATCATTCAGAGAGGCGATGGCGCCCCAAAAGCCCCCGTCGTCCGTCAAGCCTAGTTGATCGCCGATCAGGTTAAGCGCTTCAAGGCCGCCGACGATGACGGCTACAACGACGGATACCGCCGTAATGGTCATGTTGTAATACAGCTTGCGGATAGGCTTCACAAAAGCCCAGCCATAAGCGCCCAGCATCAAGATGCTGTCCGTCGTATCTATAAGCGTCATGCCAGCCGTGAACAGCGCTGGAAACACCAAAATCGACCAGATCGAGAGACCTTGCGACGCTTGGGTGGCGGAAATTCCCAGAAGACCGACCTCCGTCGCAGTGTCGAAGCCTAGGCCAAAGAGGACGCCGAGCGGGTACATTTGCCAGCTATGTTCGATCACCTTGAAGAAGCGGCGAAACAAGCGTCCGAGCAGCCCTCGATTGGCCAGCACCAGATCAAGATCTTCCTCGACGAACCGGCCGCCATTCTTGACCGTCTGAAACGTTCGATAGACTGAAATCAGGACGAGAATGTTCGCGAAGGCAATGGCGAACAGGAAGAGCGAGGATACAAGGGTTCCGACCACAGCCCCGACAGTCTTGAACGTGTCGAAGTGGGTTTGGAGAGCAGTCGCTGTGATCGCGATGGCGACGGAGAGCCCTACGACGATTGTAGAATGCCCAAGGGAGAAGAAGAGGCCGACCGCCACGGGCCGCTTGCCTTCCTGCATCAGCTTGCGGGTCACGTTGTCAATGGCCGCGATATGATCGGCGTCGAAGGCGTGCCGCAGACCGAAGCTGTAAGCGAGCATCGCCGTTCCTAAAAGAACCGGGAAATCATGAAATGTAACGAGTGCCCAGGACCATGCAGCAATATTGGCGGCAAAGAGCAGAGTGTAAATGCCGATTACCTTCCCTCTTACATTCTCGCCTGAATCGTTGAAGAGATTAGAAAGATTGATCATGATCTTATTTCCGCAGTAGCCGATGGGGGGTCGGCTTGCTTCAATTTGTGGAATGAGTGGGGATATGATTATCCGTGAAAGTGTGCCATCCGAACGGGGTAAAGCTAACCTGGTCGTGCTTAACCCGGCAAGCCAGCCATGCCGTACCCCCGCTCGGCGATGTATGCGCGGGTGGTCGTCGCGTCCTAAGGCCTTGCAGGAGACTCTACTTCCCCCTATATTCCGAATTCGACTATCGGCAGGAGAAGATGATGGTTAACGAGCAGAAACGCAGCCGGGAGCACACACATACTCATTCCCACGAGCACCGCCACGGCGATATTGTGCACACCCATCCTCACACACACGCGCATACGCACGAAATCGAACACCAGGGTGATAAAGCACACGGCGCGAGCTCCGAGCACGACCACGAACATGTTCCTGAAGACCCCTCCTTAGCGTCGCACGATCACACGCACTAATCATACTGTCCATCGTGAGAGTTTTTGGGACAATTTGCGGATAGAAATAAGAGAGTCTCTGGCTCGTCTCGCGCGGACGCGCAGCGGTTTGAATCCAGTGTTACGTGCTGGTCTGCGCACCAAGCAGTCACAGAGACGATCACGGCAAGGCCTCCAGGGGCTGCGGAAAAGTCCCCCCACGCTCCCGGCGCGATGCAGCCGAAATCCAATCAAACCAAGTTTCAAGCCCTTCTCCCGTCGTGGCGGAGAGCGTCATGATCTCGATCGCCGGATTGACCTGCCGCGCATAGGCTTGGCAGCGGGCGAGTTCGAAGTCGACGTAAGGCAAAAGATCAATCTTGTTTATGATGAGCAGGCTGGCGGCCTGAAACATGTGCGGATATTTGATCGGCTTATCATCCCCCTCCGCCACCGACAGGATCGCTACTTTCGCGCTTTCGCCGAGATCAAACATGGCCGGGCAAACAAGATTGCCGACGTTCTCGATCATGAGGATCGAACCGAACGACGGTTTCAGCTCGGCAACACCTCGCGCGACCATGTCGGCATCCAAATGACACCCGCTGCCAGTATTGATCTGGACCACGGGTGCGCCGGCTGCCTTGATTCGCAGACTGTCATTGGTCGTGGCCTGATCGCCTTCGATCACGAAAAATGGCTGTATGGGCTGTAATTCCCGCACCGTGCGCTCAAGCAGCGTCGTCTTGCCCGCGCCCGGGCCGCTGACGAGGTTGAGAGCCAAGATCTCTCGGCCGGCGAACCATGTCCGGTTGCGCACCGCGAGCGTGGCGTTCTTCGCCAGCACGTCCCGCTCAAGAAGTACTGTGGCTTCACGACCGTGATGGTCTTTGCGGTGGTGGTGAACGTCTTGTTGATGATGGAGACGATCATGATCATGGCCGTGACCATGATTGTGTTCATGGTCATGAGAGTGAGCATGGTGATGCAAATCGCCATGACGGTGTTTTGAGGCGGGGTCTAGTGTCTCGCCGGTCTCAAGATTGACAACCTTCACCTCCGCGCCATCCGAGCAGCCGCAGATCTCGCACATCGTCTAACCTCCTACACTTTGCGGTTGATTTATTTCGCAGTTACGCGGCGGCGTCTGCGTCCACCTCGTACTCCTTGACCCGCAATTCCTCGCCCGAAATCCGTTTGCAATCGTGTGACCCGCAACGGCACGACGCCCAGAGAGTCTCCTGCACAAATGTCTCACCACAGACGCCGCAACGCGCCCGTGCTTCGATTTCAATGATCTCCAGGCTCGCGCCTTCGAGCGGCGTCCCGGTCGCCGCAACATCGAAGCAAAACCGAATGGCATCGGGCGCGACACAGGTGAACTTGCCGATTTCGAGCGTGACGCGCCGAACGCATCGGCCTTGGGCGTGCTCGGTCACCATTTCGACGACGCTTTGTGTCAACGCCAGCTCGTGCATCTCAACAAATCCTTGGCAACTGATCGCCGACCAGCATGTCGACAATACGTTGCCCACCAAAAACGGTATTCATCACGACGCGGCCAGGCCACTCGGCTGTAACACGACCGACGATCGCCGCCCTCCGGCCCAGCGGATGGCCGCGCAGGGCCTGAAGAGCTGCGACTTGCTCGTCCTTCGGCACCACGCACGCAAATTTGCCTTCATTGGCAAGATAGAGCGGATCGAGCCCCAGGATCTCGCAGAAGGCCTTAACTTCCTCACGCATTGGGGTCGCGGCTTCCGAAATCTCGATGCCGACGCCAGACGCTCGGGCCGCCTCGTTGAGGACCGTGGCGAGTCCACCGCGGGTCGCATCGCGAATGAAGCGGGTGGAGGGAGCGGCAACGAGCAACTCAGCAATGAGCCCGTGCAACGCGGCGCAGTCGCTCTCGATCGCTGTCGAGAGCGCCATGTCGCCACGCGCGTTGAGGATCGCAGCGCCATGATCGCCGAGCAGGCCGCTGACGAGGACCGAGTCGCCCGGCCTGCAGCGGTCGGCACCAAGGTTGACACCTTCCCGGATAATCCCGACCCCGGCCGTATTGAGGAAAAGCTTGTCGCAGGTTCCCCTGTGCACAACCTTCGTGTCGCCCGTGACAATCAGGACGCCGGCATCGGCGGCGGCTGATGCCATCGATTTCGCCAGAGTTCGCAGTGTATCGACCTCGAGCCCCTCCTCGATGATCGCGCTGCATGTGAGGTAAAGCGGAGTCGCTCCGCCGACAGCCAGATCATTGATGGTGCCACAGACAGCGAGCTTGCCGATGTCGCCGCCCGGGAAAATCAACGGATCGACAACATAGGAATCGGTGGTGAAGGCGAGCCGGTCGCCAAGTCGGGATAATTCGGCGAGCGGGAACCGCGCCTGGTCTTCGAGCGGCGCCAGGGCCGGATTGTCAAACACTGAAACGAACACGTCGTCGATGAGATTGCGCATCGCCGAGCCTCCGCCGCCATGAGCCAGCGTGACCGTCGGTACGCTGATGCTGCCGCGGCGCCGGAGGGGGGCGGCAACGCTCATATTGTTCAGCAACACCGTCATGCCACGTTCGTCTCCTTATGGCGCGGGATGGCGCCGAACTGATAATAGGCGGCGCAGGCGCCTTCGGAGGACACCATGAGGGCGCCGAGCGGACTCTCTGGCGTGCAGGCGCTGCCGAAGACTTTGCACTCCCAGGGCTTGATGACGCCCTTCAGGACCTCGCCGCATTGACAGGACTTGGGATCGGCGATGCGGAGCGCCGGCACGCTGAATTTGCGCTCCGCGTCGTAGCGCGCATAGGCCGCACGCAGCCTCACGCCCGAGTGGTCGATCGAGCCAAGCCCACGCCATTCGAAGAATTCCCGCAGCTCGTAGACAAGGTTTACGGCGGCGAGCGCCTCCCGGTTGGCGTCCTCGGGAACGACACGGTTATATTGGTTCTCTATCTCGCAGCGGCCTTCGGCGATCTGCTTTAAGAGCATCCAGATCGATTGCAGTACGTCGAGCGGTTCAAACCCAGCAATCACCAAAGGCCGCTTGTAATGCTCGGCGATAAACCGGTATGGCTGCGTGCCGATCACCATGCTCACATGTCCCGGCCCCAGAAATCCGTCGATTTGAAGTTCGGGGCTGTCGAGAATGGCCTTGATGGTCGGGATGATGGTGATGTGATTGCAGAACAGGGAAAAATTGTCGATGCCCTCGCGCTCCGCCTGGAGAATCGTGAGCGCCGTCGATGGCATCGTGGTTTCGAATCCGAGCCCGAAGAAGACAATCTCCTTCTCAGGATAGAGGCGCGCGAGTTTGAGCGCGTCGAGGGGGGAATAGACCATGCGCACATCAGCGCCTCCGGCTTTCGCCTGCAGCAGGCTCTTCTTCGAGCCCGGCACCCGCATTGCATCACCGAAGGTCGTGAAGATCACGCCCGGCGTCTCGGCAAGCGCGACGCAATCGTCGACCCTCCCCATTGGCAACACGCAAACTGGGCATCCGGGTCCATGCACGAGCTCAACCGCATCGGGCAGCATAGTCTCGACCCCGAACTTGAAGATTGTATG
>JALZAY010000035.1 GCA_030948025.1 Pseudomonadota bacterium | reverse complement strand
GCGAGCACGACATGGCCGTGGAATTTCTCGACGCCCAGTTCGCCACGGCTCATAAAGTCGCTGAGCTCGTTGTAATGGTCGATATCGCGGCAAAGCACCCGCATCAGATAATCGATCCGGCCGCCGATTTTGTAGCATTCCAAAACTTCGTTGCGTTTGCGGATGGCCGCCAGAAAACGCTCGAAATCGGCCTCGCGGTGGTTTTCGAGGATAACCTCGACCAGCAGCATCACCGTGCTGCAAATTTTCGCAAGATCGAAGTCGGCGACATAGCGCTTTATCAGCCCATCCTTTTCGAGCGCCTTGACCCGCTCCAGGCAGGCGCTCGGCGACAAATGCACGTCCTCGGCGAGGCGGACATTGCTGATCCGCGCGTCGAGTTGCAGCCGCTTCATGATTTTGAAATCCATTTCGTCGATCATGTGCCGGCGCGCCATCTCTCGCTCGCTTGTCGTCTAAATTTTTGAGGTTTTCGAACGGTATCCGGCGTTTGGCTTACGACAAAATACGTGCCCGCGCATTTTTGCGCGTGGAAGGGGCTTTGTCGCGGATATTCTGCGCGAAAACGGGCCAAGTTCCGGGGCAAGAGCGCCGCCTTCCGTGCGATAAATCTTGTTGGGAGGGAGTGTCGATAGGAGGCCGCCATGTCCTTGCAAGGCCCGATGTCCTTGCCAACCGCCGTATCCCCGCAAAGCGTCATCGCTCAAGAAGCCCGCTTTGGCGCGAAAAATTACGCGCCGCTTCCGGTTGTCTTGGCGCGGGGCGCCGGCGCGCATCTCTTCGATACCGGCGGCAAGCGCTACATCGATATGATGAGCGCCTATTCGGCGGCGAGTTTCGGCCATCTGCATCCGCGTCTCGTCCATGCCATGAAACGTCAGCTCGAACGCTTGGATGTCGTCTCCCGTGCCTATCATTCGGATAATCTCGGGCCGCTCTGCGAGGAACTCGCGGGTCTCGCCGGGCTCGATGCGTGCCTGCCGATGAACACCGGCGCGGAGGCGGTCGAGACCGCGATCAAGGCCGCGCGCCGTTATGGTTATGACCGGCTTTCGATCCCCGCCGGCAAGGCGGAGATTATTGTCGCCGCGGGGAATTTTCATGGCCGGACGACGTCGATCATAGGCTTTTCCAGCGAACCGTCCTACCGGCGCGGTTTTGGGCCTTTCGCGCCCGGGTTTGTCACGGTGCCATTCGGCGACGCGCTTGCGCTTGAGGCGGCGATCTCACCATTCACGGCCGCCGTTCTCATCGAGCCCATTCAGGGCGAGGCGGGCATTGTCGTGCCGCCCGGGGGATATCTGGCAAGCCTCCGGAGGATCTGCGACCGGCACGGCATATTGTTGATTTTCGACGAGGTCCAGTCAGGCTTCGGGCGCACCGGGCGAAACTTCTGTTTTGAACATGAGAACGCCAAGCCCGACGGTCTCATCGTCGGCAAGGCGCTCGGCGGCGGCCTGATGCCGGTCTCCGCGTTTGTCGCGCGGCGCGCCGTCATGGACGTTTTCGATCCCGGCAGCCATGGTTCGACCTTTGGCGGCAATCCGCTTGCCGCGGCGGTCGCGCGCGAGGCGATCCACGTTCTCCAAGACGAGGATCTCGCCTTGCGTAGCCGCGTCCTGGGGAAAACCTTGCTCGCCGCGCTTGCCGGCATCGGCCATCCCGCCATCGTCGAGGTTCGCGGCAAAGGGCTTTGGGCGGGAGTCGAATTCGATCCCGCGCGCGCCAGCGCGAAGGACGTGTGTCTTGCCATGCTACGGCGCGGAGTTTTGACCAAGGAGACGCATGAAACTGTTATTCGCTTCGCGCCGCCCCTCATTATCGAGGAAGCCGATCTCTTGCATGCGGTTGAGGTCTTCCATGACGCGCTTGAGGAAACAGCCACGCCCCATGCCGAGAGGTGCGTAGCATGAACATTCATGTCGCCAAGGCCTCGTTGCTTCAAAATGGCGCCGGAACCGTCGCCGCGCCCAATTCCAGACAAAAAATTTTGATGTGCGCGCCGGATCATTTTGGCGTGAACTACGTCATCAATCCGTGGATGCTCGGCAATCGCGGCCGCATCAATCATGCTCTCGCGGTCAGGCAATGGAATAATCTCAGAGATGCGGTTGCCGCGCATGCGGAAATCACGCTGATCGAGCCGCAACCCAATTTGCCAGACATGGTGTTTACCGCCAATGCCGGCATGGTACTGGGCAACGTGGCGGTCGCGAGCCGTTTTCGGTATTCAGCGCGGCAAGGCGAGGAGCGCTTCTTCTGCCAATGGTTCGAGCACAATGGTTTTCCGCTGGCGCCGTGGCCGGAGGATATTTTTTTCGAAGGTGCCGGCGATGCCTTGCTCGATCGCGGCCAGCCTCTCATCTGGTGCGGATTTGGCTTCCGGTCCGATGAAACTGCGCCCGCTGCGCACGAACGCGTTTTCAAACGCCCCGTCATCGGTCTGCGGCTTGTCGATCCGCGCTTTTACCATCTCGACACCTGCTTTTGCCCGCTCGAAGGTGGCTATCTCATCTATTATCCCGAGGCTTTCGATGCCGCGAGCCGGGCGAAGATCGCCGCCAGAGTCGCGCCGGAAAAACGGGTCGCCGTCGCCAAGGAAGATGCCGCGCAATATGCCTGCAACGCCGTCGATCTTGACCGGCATGTTTTTCTCAACGGCGCATCGAAAGAATTGCAGGAAAAACTGCGCGCCGCCGGCTTTACGCCCGTCATCGTGCCTCTGTCCGAATTCATGCGCGCGGGCGGGGGCGCCAAATGCCTGACGCTTAAATTGAAGGAAAGTTGGGGGCTATTGGATTGATTCGATTTATTCTTACACCCGGCGGCGCTCCGCGCGTTGGTGCGCGAACTCGTCCGCGCGAGCGAACTCGTTGGTTTCGAATTGACCGAATTTGAACCCCTTCGAATACTGAACATCGCGCCAACGCGGTTCAAACGGTCATCCGCATGATCGAGCCCGTGTTTCTGGCGGGGCCGGACCGCGGCAAGCGGGTTTACAAACCTTGCGCTTGAAGCCGGCCCTTGCCGGTGACGGCCATGCGGCCGGCGGTGGCGGCTTCGAGATGCTTCCACCCGAGCGCATGCTGGCCTATTTCCGAAGGAGGACGAGTGCGGCCAGAATGATAAATCCCCATGCCATCCATGTCATTGCGGTCTGGATGTGCTTTGCCAAGTCTGCCATCTTTGTGTCATGGGCCGATGCCCAAGCAGTGAGCTTACTCAGGGTGCTCTGCTCGGTTTCGGTTGCGCCTTCGAGCGCCAACCAGCCCGCCATTGGCCGCGGATCGAAATTCCGCCGTCGCTTGTGGAGTTGTTCGCACCGTCTGAGGTAGCGCGCCCTGCCGTTCCCGGTCAGGTATTCTTCCTCCAGCAGTTTGCGTAACTTCGGCTTGAGGTAGATGTGGTCATTAAAGAGGACAGCGAACTGGAACGCGGCCCAGTCACGATTACGACCCTTACGCATCTCTTTTGGCGTAAGCTCAGCGTTCCCATAAAAGGCGCAGCGCAGTGCAACATCCGGCGCAGTTGCAGTACCCAAGACTACTGTCTTGTTGTTGGCAAATGTCTTGCCGTAGAGGGCCGCAATCAAGCAACGAAACTCGTCCTTCATCCCCAGCGACGTGAAAGATCCCTCACCCGGTTCTACCTTGTAATCAACCGACCATCGTTCGAGAACGTGATCAATTTTGTCTGGTTGCGCGACATGCTGAGGGTCGAGGCCATCCAGCAATTTATAGAGTTCAAAGAGCCATATATGGGTTACAGGTGCGATCTCTAGAAGCTTCAAGATCGCCTTTTGCACGGGCATGAAGCCCCAATCGTGACCCGCCTCGTCGTCTCGGCAATCGCTCAAACGGGTGTTCTTTGCCGACATGTGGACGAGCGTGAGCCAACGGTCTTCGGGAATCGTTGAGAATGGTCCCGTGCGCTCATAAAGCGCTTGAAGTAGCTCGCACTCGATCTCCGGGTTACATAGGAGCGTTTCCGCCTCATCCAAATCTGCCTCATTAAGTACGCGACGCGTTTCGTCCTCCCCGATAACCTCACGCGGAAAACGCGTGAGACCCGGGTTAACCTGATTCGAAAGGCACGCGATTCGAAGACCCTTCCGGTAACGTGCGTCTGCTGGGGTGTTTGGGGTAATCAGCGCCTTCTTATACAGCTCACCGACCATCCCTTTATCCGAACCGTAGCGGGCCAATCCAAGATCAATGAGTGGCTCCCCGCGCTCCAGTAAGCTCTTTTCGAGCTGCTCATCAGAGCCGTACAGATTGGCCTTCGCCTGCGCTCCGTAGCTCCTTAGTTCTTTGAATACCTCCTCTGGCCGCGAGACCAGGAGGCGGGCTTCCCGCATCCGTCGTTCATGTTCCTCTAGCCTAAGCATCAGCGCCCCCTAAAGACCTTGCATGTTAGGGGAATTCTCACCTTGACATAGTAGCAGCACGAGGCCATCCGGCGTTGGCCCGCCATGGGCGAAGTCGAGAAGCTCGATCGTATGGAGCACCGGAATCGATGTGCCGCTCGCGATCTGAGCGATGCAGCCGATGTTGCCGGTGGCGACGAGATCGGGCGAGGTTTGCACGACATTCGCGATCTTGCGGTCGCGCAGCCGCAAGGCGATCTCCGGCTCCAAAATATTATAAGTGCCCGCCGAACCGCAGCACAAATGCCCTTCGGGAATGTCGCGGACCTTAAAGCCCGCTTGCGTCAAGAGCTGCCTTGGCAAGGCATCGATTTTTTGGCCATGCTGCATCGAGCAGGCGGAATGATAGGCGACCGTTAGGCCGGACGGTTTCGCCGATTCGGACAGATCGAGCAGGCCAAGATATTCGGTCACATCCTTGGCAAGCGCGGAAACGCGCGCCGCCTTTGCCGCATAGGCGGGATCATTGCGCAGCAAAAATCCATAATCCTTGATCATGGTGCCACAGCCCGATGCCGTGATCAAAATCGCATCGAGTCCATGCCGCTCGATTTCCCTGGTCCAGACATCGATGTTGGCCCGCGCGTGGGCAAGGGCGCCCGCTTCCTTGCCAAGATGGTGAAGGAGCGCGCCGCAGCAGCCTTCGCCCTTGGCAAGCACGGCTTCAATTCCGAACCTGGTCAGCAAGCGAATCGCGGCGGCGTTGATGTCTGGCCGCAACACCTGCTGCACGCAGCCGCCATGAAGGGCCACGCGAGCAACCGGCGCTATGGCCGGGGCGCTCACACCTGGGCGCAAATAGGCAGGTTGCGTGCGACCTGGCGCGAGGCGGATCATCGCGGCAAGGCGCCGCCCGGTCCGGCCAAAACGCGGATATAGAGAGCTGAAGGGTCTGGCCAAGGGCGCGGCGGCAAGCGCAACGCGGAAACGGTTTGGATAAGGGAGAACGGCGCCGAGAAAAGCACGGAACAGCCGGTCCGCGAGCGGCCTTCGAAATGTCTTTTCGATATGGCTTCTCGCCCCATCGACAAGATGCATGTAGTTCACGCCGGAAGGGCAGGCCGTCATGCAGGCGAGGCAGGAAAGACAACGGTCGATGTGCTTGACGGTCAGCGCATCGGCGGGCCGGTTCTGTTCGAGCATATCCTTGATAAGATAGATGCGTCCGCGCGGAGAATCGAGTTCGTCGCCAAGCAGCACGAAGGTCGGGCAGGTCGCGTTGCAGAAGCCGCAATGGACGCAGGCGCGGAGAATTTTCTCCGCCTCCGCCGTCGCCGGATTATCGAGCTGCGCGGGAGAAAAATTCGTCTGCATCTCAAAATTCCGCCCACATGCGGCGCGGCTCCAAAATAGCGTAAGGATCGAACGCATCTTTCAGCCGCCGCGACAGAGCGGCGAGCCCTTGCGGCTGCGGCTCGAACACCGGGATTGTCGCGCGGGTTTCGGCAGGTGCGCGGATTAAAGTGGCATGGCCGCCGCCATGTTGCGCAATGGCCTCGCGAATGAGGCTTGCAGCCGCGCCGGGGCAAGGATCGAGCGCGAGCCAGACCAAGCCGCCCGACCAATCGAACAAGGTTTTGGAGTCATACGCGCGGGCAACCGTCTCGGCGATTTTTGGTCCGGCGGTTGGCGCCACCGAAATTTTCCAGATGATTTTTTCGCGCGGGGTGGCGAGCGGCGCGACATCGCGGATGGCCCGCCAGAGCGTTTGGGATGCGGGCGCGTCGAGCCGGGCGATTGGCGCTAAGTCTTTCAGCATCGCTTCGAGCCGGTCGAGACGCCCGGCGACGGAGGGCGCGAAACCTTCCAGACGCAACGCCGTGATCGAGGTCGAGTATCCTTGTGTCATTGCGGCGAACGGTGGCAAATGCGCGGCACCGGATACATCGGCCGACGCGCCCATCGCGGCGCAGAGCGCCGTTACGGCAGGCGCCGGATCGAGGCCGGTAAGTATCAATGTCGCCGAGGTTTCCCCGCGCGGAACCACTTTTAAGGTCACCTCGGTCGTTATCGCGAGGGTTCCGAATGAACCCGCTAGCCCGCGCGAAAGATCATAGCCGGTGACGTTTTTCACGACCCGGCCGCCAGCCTTAAAGGCCTCGCCGCGGCCGGACACCGCCTTGACGCCCAAGACAAAATCCCGCGCCGCGCCCGCCTTGATCCGGCGCGGACCGGAGAGATTGGTCATGATTGAGCCGCCGATCGTTCCCCTCCCGGTGCCATAAAGCGCCGCAAAGGACATCGGCTCGAAGGCAAGCTCTTGCGCGTTTTTGGCGAGCATCGTCTCGATGGTCTCGATGGGTGTTCCGGCAAGCGCCGAGAAAACGAGTTCGCCGGACTCATAAAAGGTGACGCCGTCGAGGCGGGAAAGATCGAGGTGGCCCACGTTTTTCATCGGCCTGCCAAGCGCCGCCTTCGATCCGAGACCCGTGACCGAAAGTGGCGTGCGCCTTGCCGCTGCCTCGGTGACACATTCCGCCACCTCGGCCGGCTCGGCCGGGAAAAAAGGGGACATTTTTACTCGTGCGCCTTAACCGAAGCGAGGAGTCTATACGTTTTGCGCAATCGTACCAAAATGTTTCACATGAAACATTTTGGTACGATCGACACGGTATTATGTAGCAAGCTCGCCAAAGAATAGCGTGAGCGTAACCAGAATATCTTAGCCCAAAAAATATGCCCCATATATATGGGCGCCGTTTGTTCACACCCCATCTAAAATAATCCTTGCGCCCATACGCGAACATCCCTATACGGGGATATGGGCCATCAACTAGATTCGCAAGCCATCGAAACTCGCCTGCGCGAAATTCGCGAGACCATCTCTGCCCTTCAAGGAGAAGCGGACGAGCTGGCGGTAGCGTTGCGGGTGTTTGAACGATTCTCTGCGCCAAAGTCCTCATCGAAAGAAGAAAATAATGGCGGCAAACTAAAGCTAGGTCCTGCGAGACCTAAAGGCATTCCAACCAACTTTGAAATGACAGAAATGATTTTGAAGACTTCGGAGCGGGAAGGAAAGAATGGCCTTGCCGCCAACGAGATCGTCGAACAAATAGGCACCCGGTATTGGCCCGGCGTGGTTGGCGCTCAAATTTTGCCTGTCATTTATCATTTTGCAAAACAGGGGCGCATTCGCAAAACTGCCGGGGGAAAGTTCAAGAGCATTCCTAAAAACAGCGAAGGCCCGAACGCATCAGCATCCGAGCCTTCGTAAAGTTCGGGGGTAGCATAGCGCGGGGCAGCCGTTCCAAGCGAGTCCCCGAGGGTGCAAGTCCCTCTACCTCCACCTATCCACCGTCAGAGCCTGCCGTCCGCCAAGACCCAGCGCTCTGGCTAACGAAACACATTCCCCCCGCTTGAGGAGTTCAGCGGAGAAAAGGAGTATCCCATGTGGCAAGCCGTCTTATAACCGACTGAAGGGCTAAGGCCCTAGCAACCCGCTATCCTTGGCTCGGCCGTTCGCGACCCCGGAATGGGTCGCGGCGGCTTTGTTATTATAGCCGATTCATTCCAAATGTCTAGTGCGCTTCGCCTTTTTCTGGCTTGGCGTAGGTGATCCCGCATGTCCCGCCGCTATCAACGAAAACGATTCCTTGCACCTCAAGCGCAACTCTCATTGCCGCTAGATTATTCGCAATCGGAACGCGCCGGCCGCCTTCAAAATCCTTCACGGTCGAATGGGAAACGTGCGCGGCGCCGGCTAGCTCGTTTTGCGACCAGCCCAGCCATCCCCGCGCAGCCCGACATTGTTCCGGTGTCATCCAAAAAAGATAACATCGTCAAAATTCTTTGTCAACGTCATCCTTTTGGGTTGACTTCTTCAATATCATCCATTATTGATAACGTCATCCAAAACGGATGGCGTTCAAATGTCTCAGCACTTCCTCCTTTCCCCTGCGGCGCGTTCGCTAAACTTAGCGAGAGTCGCACGCATGTCAGACGAGGAAGCCCATGACGCTTTCCGGCTAATCCGCTGGGCCGATACCAAAGGCGAGCCCGTTTGCCCGCACTGCCAATGCAATGCTACCTATAAGTATGAGACGCGCAAGCTATGGAAATGCAAAGCCTGTTCGCATCAATTCAGTGCCACGTCCGGCACTATCTTCGCCAGCCGCAAGCTTCCTATCGGCACCTATCTCCTGGCGATCGCGATCTTTGTGAACGGCGCCAAGGGTCATAGTGCCCTGCAATTGAGCCGCGATCTTGGTTGCCAGTACAAAACGGCTTTCGTCCTATCTCACAAAATTCGCGAAGCGCTTGCCGACGAAAAGAAAGACGAAAAAGTTTCCGGCGAAGTCGAAATCGACGGCGCCTTTTTCGGCGGTTACGTAAAGCCGACCAATTGGACAGAGAACCGCCGCGATCGGCGCCTGCTTGAGAACCAAACGGGCAAGCGCCGCGTCGTAGTCATCATGCGCGAGCGCAATGGGATCACACTTCCTTTCGTGTTCCGCTCCGAAGCTCAGTCAATCTCGACCATCGCAAGCCGGGTTGACGGCAACGCGACCATCTTTGCCGATGAAGCCCGACATTGGGATATTTTGCATGAACGCTTTTTGACCAAGCGCATTAATCACGAAGAATGCTATTCGGACGGCGACGCTTGCACCAACCAAGCGGAAAGCTTTTTCTCTCGCCTTCGCCGCGCCCAAATCGGCACGCATCACCATTTTAGCGCGCGTTACCTTGGCGCTTATGCATCAGAAATGGCGTGGCGCGAAGACAATCGCCGCGTCAGCAATGGCGAACAGTACCTTATGGCGACGAATGCGGCTTTGAAGCACGGTGTATCGCGCGGGTGGAAGGGCTATTGGCAGCGATAAGAAAACATCATTCAAGGGCGCGTTTTTTCCCCAGCCAACCCCAAACTTCGTCAGTAAGCCAGCCTTGCCTATTTTTAACGTTTAACTCTGATATTAATAAGCTATGGTTATGATTTCCTATGTTCCGTATTTTGTCTACCCAATATTCTGGGTCTTTGTCTGTAAATAATATCCAACAACTCGGTGCGTATCTCAGCCAATCATCGGCTTCGTTGAAAATATCGATTAGTTTTGAGTTATCTAACGGTTTTCTTTCGAACCCAAATCCGACATGTAGGTATTTCTTCATGTCACTCTCCGTCAACATTCGGAGAGTTGTCGCGTTCAAGGCGCTTTTCTTCTATTATAACTCGGCAACTATATAGTTGACTGAACCGGTGATTTGTGGCATACTCAAAACCATAGGAGACAGCCATGCGCGACTTGACCAATCCGGCATTCACTAACGAAGATAAAGCCCGCGAATTTCTTGAAGCCTCGCGCTGGCCGGATGGCCCAGTTTGCCCGTTCTGTGGTCAATTGGAGACAGTCGCGAAGCTTGGCGGCAAGTCTATGGGGCCTGGCTGGTACTTCTGTTCGGATTGCAGAGATAAGTTCACCGTGCGCGTTGGCACCATTTACGAGCGCAGCCATATACCGCTGCACAAATGGCTACTGGCAACACACCTTGTTTTCGCCAGCAAGAAGGGCATGAGCGCTCTTCAGATCAGCCGCATGCTTGGCATCACTTATAAATCGTCTTGGTTCATGTGCCATCGCATTCGCGAGGCTACGGCTCCAGCTAAATGCGGACCTATCGGCGGCGAAAACAAGGTTGTCGAAGCCGATGAAACGCTGTTCGGCGGCAAGAAAAAGAACCGTGCCTTTGCCAAGAAGGAACCGAAAAAGCATACGGTTCTAACGCTGGTCGATCGCGACGGTGACAGCCATTCGTTCCATATCGCCAACGTGAAGGCGAAAACCCTTCGTGAGACTATCGTCAAGGTCGCAAGCCGCAAGTCCTATCTCGCAACCGACGAACTGGCGAGCTACGAGACGATTGGCAAGGAATTCTCAGGCCATGGCTCCGTCAATCATTCGGCCAATGAATTTGCGCGCCTCGGTAGCTTCATTCACGTCAATACAGCCGAGTGCCGTTTCAGCCTGATGAAGCGCGCGGTGTTTGGCACGCATCATTCGATCAGCGAAGCCCATTTGCCACGCTATCTCGCCGAATGGGATTTCAAATGGAACACCCGTAAGATGACAGACGGGGAACGTGCGGCAATTGCTCTTGAGGGGATCGAGGGCAAACGTCTCACGTACAGGATTGCTAACCAATCCAAGAACCAACAAACAGCGTGCTAAGAGATTCCTGAGATGGCGCAAGAAGAAAAATCGATGACTGCGAGAGAGCGCTTTCTGGAATCAATCAAAGAGCCGGAATATGTCTTCGTCACTGATGAAATGGTAGCGGCGGGGCTAGACCGGCTCTCTGAGCTGCCGCGCGATGAAGACCAGGCCTATGTCGTCCAGGCGATCTATATGGCGATGGAATACGAGCGCCGGTCACATGATTAATTCGGTTGCTTCATCCAGCATTGAATTCAGATACACGAGGCCAAGCCCTGCAACGACAGCTGGAATTGGGTCCTTGATAGGCGCGCCAAGGTGGTCGTTTGGAACCTCATATCGGTCCCCTTTATCAACAACATCTATCAGCCGGAGATTTTTGAACACGATTTCTGTTGTTAGCAATATTGGATATAAGCCACGCTCCCTTGCTGCAACGATTCGCTCGTTCGGTTCGGCTATCGTGATCGTTATTTCATCCGGTTCGGTAATCTCTTCGATGGTGTGTTCATCTGCATTCCTGGCGTGAAAGAGGTAGCGAAGAAGCGCATCTTTGCGACGTTGGGCACACTTTATGTCCAAACCAAGCATAGCTTTTCTTAGGCGATTTTGAGCCGCGGTCAAGCTTTGTGAAGACTCTATGATGGGAGGTAAGGAATGATTTCCATGCGCTTTGAATTGCCAGAAAATCCGGCGATGTTCTAATTATGGAGACACATTCGGCGGCGCGGTCGTATTCCTTTCGTGCCGCCTCAACAGCTTTCTTATCCATTGGGTCGCCAATCCATATGGAATGCGCTAAATTTGGTCATGGCTAAAACCTCCGATCCAACGAAAGACCCAGAGTTTCAGAAGGTGGTGCAGGCTTGTCTGCGAACGCCGCCAAGACCGCACAAGCCGATTGGTAAGCCAAAGCTGGCGTCTAAGCGCGGGCATGATGCCCAAAAGGAAAAGCCTAGAGGCTAGGGCGCGGAAAGTGCAATGATTGTGCGTCGTCTACTTCTTCCCATCGAAGCTAGAAAGCCCTTTAAAAAGATCTTTGACCATATCCTCGACAACGCCGACGGCGGCGAGTTCAACGTGAGCTTTAAATTCGCCATGTGTTCCGATCGTGGCCCCACAATTGGGGCAGGTGATGATGGAATCATCGGTTGGGTTATCGGGGATGATGATTCCGGTGCCCCCGCATATTTTGCATTGCGGGGTAACGGAAAGATTGATGATTTCGTCCATCCTGGGTCTCCTCAAAATTATGATTGAAGATTTCCCTTAATCTGATTCGTTTGGTTCAGTCAACTATATAGTTACCTATAACTCCGCCTGTAATTGATGGGGACGACCCCTTAACCTGAGCAGTAAATTTTTGGTACTCAATAAATTCTGCTCCGTCCAATATTGCCTGCGCTGGGTTTTTTTCTGCAAACTCTTGCGTCTTTCTGACCCACCAAATGAATAGTGACGTCACGACAGCACCAACTACAAATAAAACTGTATCTGTAACAATGGAGTCTGTGATCTTCAACACGATCAGACTCCAAACCCCGACAACCGCTAGCATCCCACGCGTCGTTTTTCCGATGACCCCGCCGGGGAGACGAATTGACTTGTACGACGCGCTAATGCGCCGCAAAATCTCATTGAGGCTGATTCCATCGTCTTGCATTATCTTTCGTATCAGACGATCCCGAATTCGTCACCTGTCGCCACACTCTCACGCCTTTCCGCTTCACGGCTCCGGTGACGAGCCCTCGCGCCTCTTGCCTCAGCATGGCTTGAATGATCCTAAAGCCGATAGCCTTACGCAAGACTGCATCCGTTTCATCCATGCCCTTGGCGCGGATCACGGCCGGCGCCAGTTCACGCGTATCAAGGCCCTTGGTAGCCTCGGCAAGCGCAGCGTTGCATAAGGCGAAAAGCTCCCCCCGCTTGAACATGTGAGCAATAGACATGCGCGACGGATAGGCGGTTGACGCGCCGTCTCTTTCAAACAATTCCATTGTCGCATTGACGTGCATCAGGTCGCGTTTAGCGGCTGTTGCAGTCGCTTCGTAAGAGCTGATAATGCGCTCTAATTCGTCACGCTTGGAGCGAAGCGTGTTGACGATTTGCGGTTCAGCCATGCGCCATTGTGACGATATAGCTCCAAAACCGCCAGATTATTTAGGTGAACTTGCTACATAATACCGGATCGACACTTTGCGCAAACATACATTTGTAGCGCGTGGAAAGATACGAAGCCGGGATTTGGAGCAAGCGGAAGAGTGCGGTAGAGTTTATTTTTGGGCCGCGCCGTTTTTTGGGTTGTCCTTCATCGCCAGGAGCACTGCGCGCAGGCGCCCGGCCTTCTCGACATAGTATGCGGCCTTGGCCTTGTTATATTCTTCCAAGGCGCCGCCAACAGCTTCGAGCGCATCGTCGAGATGAACGCGCTTGCCCGTCTCGGCGGCTAAGGCGCCGTAAACCAGGGCGAGATTCATCTGGGTCCTGGCCCAATCGAGCGGCACGCGCGCGCGGGTCCATTCCTGCAAGGCTTCGCGATAGGCGGAAACGGCCTCCTCCAGCCGCGCAGTCCCGCTTTCCCGCTCGCCGAGCGCTTCGAGCGAATTGCCGAGATTCCACTGGATCATGGCCCAATCGCGCGGCGCGCGCTCGCGAGTGGTTTCCTTCAGTGCCTCGCGAAACGCTGTGACGGCCCTCTCCCGCTCGCCGAGCGTTGCGAGCGCAATGCCGAGATTCCGCTGGATCATGGCCCAACCGCGCGGCGCGCGCTCGCGGGTAGTTTCCTTCAGTGCCTCGCGAAAGGCCGTGACGGCCTCGTCGAGCCGCGCCGTGTCGTTCTCCCGCTCGCCGAGCGTTCGGAGCACGTTGCCGAGATTCATCTGGGTCACGGCCCAATCGAGCGGCACGCGCTCGCGGGTAAATTCCTGCAAGGCTTCGCGAAAGGTCGTGACGGACTCGTCGAGCCGCGCCGTGTCGTTCTCCTGCTCGCCGAGCGTTGCGAGCGCAATGCCGAGATTGTTCTGGGTCCCGGCCCATCGGAGCGGCACGCGCGCACGGGTAAATTCCTGCAAGGCTTCGCGAAAGGCCGTGACGGCCTCGTCGAGCCGCGCCGTGTCGTTCTCCCGACCGCCGAGCGTTTGGAGCACACCTCCGAGATTGTTCTCGGCCGCGGCCCATTGGAGCGGCACCCGTGCGCGGGTATTTTCCTCCAGAACCTTGCGAAAAAGCGCGATGCTCTCGGCCAGCGGTTCGTTCTTGCCGGATTGCTCGCCGTCGAGTGCGAGCGCATGAGCCAGGCTGAACCGCACCCCGGCCAGGGTTTCTGGATTCCAGACGCCTTCCTTGCTCTGAACCAGCGCGCGAACCTGCGCGATCAAGGGCGCGAGCTTGCCGGCGACGAAATGTCCGGGGTAATCGACGGTGAACGCGGCGATCCGGGATTGGGTGAGCAAGCCCAAAATCTGCTTCAGGTCGCTCCAGAACGCCGGAGGCAGCGCAATGGTCTCCGTTTGATATTCTTTGGTGAATTTGGCGCCGGGAACGTCCCGCGCCGGCGTCCAATAGAGCTTCATCAAGCTTTGGTTGTTGAAGCTTTCGACGCTGCCCCAGATCAAAACATCGGCACGAGTTTTCTTAAGCAGGCCGGGCTTAAGCAGGCCCCGCGCTGTCTCTTCGGCTTTTTTCTCCGCCTCGCTTTCGGAGTCCGCCGCCGGCCATTTGATTGTGCGATCGACCTGTTGGACCTCGACGCCCTCGAACTGCCGCAGCCCGTGGAGCAACAGCCTCTCGTGCTGCCGGTCTTTGTCATTGTCGAGATGCGCGACCGCGATGGTAAGGCGCCCGGCCGGCGCGATGGGGAGCGCTCTTTCGTTGACCCACGCGTGGAGCGGCTCGACCCCGGGAAGCTTTGCGATGTGGTCCGATTGCCACCAAATGACACTGCCAGTGGCGAGCAGGATGAGCAAGACCGCGCTCGGCCATCCGATGCGCTCCCGCATCTGGTCGAAGCTGGTCTTCACGCTTGAGAGCCAGTCAATCGTCTGTTGGAGAAAGTTTTTCTCCGGTTCGGCCATTCCTCCCCCCGCGGCAGCGGCTGCCAATAGCCCGATGCTAACCGTCATGGCATCTGACGTTTTTATATCATCCTTTTGCCTGGGCGGCGAGGTTCACGCCATCACGCCCACTCCACGCCGGGCGAACCACCGTTGGGCGGCGTCGTTTCACTCTACACATAAAGCCTGCCGCCTTTCTCCAAAAACTCGGCGCTCTTTTCCGCCATCCCTTTTTCAACCTCGGCCATCGCCAAGACTTCGTCGCGTAAATCCTGGGTGATCTTCATCGAGCAGAATTGCGGCCCGCACATCGAGCAGAAATGCGCGGTTTTATGCGCCTCTTTCGGTAGCGTTTCGTCGTGGAACAGCCGCGCCGTATCGGGATCGAGACCGAGATTGAACTGATCCTGCCAGCGGAAATCGAATCTTGCGCGGGAGACCGCATCGTCGCGAATTTGCGCCGCTGGATGCCCCTTGGCGAGGTCGCCGGCGTGCGCGGCGATGCGATAGGTGATGACCCCAACCTTCACGTCGTCGCGATCCGGCAGGCCAAGATGTTCCTTCGGCGTCACATAGCAAAGCATGGCGCAACCAAACCAGCCGATCATCGCGGCGCCGATCCCCGAGGTGATGTGATCGTAACCCGGCGCGATATCCGTCGTCAGCGGCCCGAGCGTATAGAACGGCGCCTCGCCGCATTCCGCAAGCTGCTTTTCCATATTGATCTTGATCTTGTGCATCGGCACATGGCCGGGGCCCTCGATCATGACCTGACAGCCCTTGTCCCAGGCGATTTTTGTCAATTCGCCGAGCGTTTCGAGTTCGGCGAATTGGGCGCGATCGTTGGCGTCGGCGATCGAGCCAGGCCGCAGACCGTCACCCAGCGAAAAAGACACATCGTAAGCGCGCATGATGTCGCAAATCTCGTCGAAACGCTCGTAGAGAAAACTTTCCTCGTGATGCGAGAGGCACCAGCGCGCCATGATCGAGCCGCCGCGCGAGACGATGCCGGTCGTGCGCTTGGCGGTCAGCGGCACATAGGCGAGACGCACGCCGGCATGGATCGTGAAATAATCGACGCCCTGCTCGGCCTGCTCGATCAAGGTGTCGCGGAAAATCTCCCAAGTGAGTTTTACGGGATCGCCGTCCACTTTTTCGAGCGCCTGGTAAATTGGGACGGTGCCGATTGGCACCGGCGAATTGCGCATGATCCAGTCGCGGATATTGTGGATATCGCGCCCGGTCGACAAATCCATGACGGTGTCGGCACCCCAGCGGATCGCCCAGACCATTTTCTCGACTTCCTCGGCGACGGAAGAGGTCACCGCCGAATTGCCGATATTGGCATTGACCTTGACGAGGAAATTGCGGCCGATGATCATCGGCTCGAGTTCCGGATGATTGATGTTGGCGGGGATAATCGCGCGCCCCCGCGCGATTTCTTCGCGCACGAATTCCGGCGTCACGAAGGAAGGGATCGCGGCGCCAAAACTCTCGCCATCGGCGAGTCGCGCCTCGGCGTCTTCGCACATCTGTTCGCGGCCAAGATTTTCCCGCGTGGCTACAAAAATCATCTCCTCCGTGACGATGCCCGCGCGGGCAAATTCATACTGCGTAATCAGCACCCCATCGCGGCCCTTGCGCGGCGGTCTGTTCGCGGGGCAGGGGGGCACGAGGCGGCCCGGCGCGGCACCACCATTATCTTCCGGCCGCACCGTGCGCCCGGCGTAGGTGTCGAGCCCTTGCCGGGCGGCAAGCCAGGGCTCGCGAATTGGGGCAAGCCCTTTGGAGAGATCGATTGAAACCGCGTCCTGCGTGTAGGGCCCCGAGGGGTCGTAAACCCTGACCGGCGGCTCGTTCGCGGAAGGATCGAGCGCGATTTCACGAAACGGGACCGCGATGTCCGCGCGGCCTCGCGGATGATGATAAATCTTTTTCGAGCCCGGCAACGGCCCGCTCGTCACGCTTCGCGGAACGAGGTTTTGCGGCTTGTCCAAAATATTCATCGCGATCCTCCGCTCAGAGCATGATCCCAAAAAGTTGCAGACTTTTTGGATAAGATCATGCGATAAAACAAAGACACAGAGACCATGAATGATTCAGCTCGAAGCGATCATGGTCTTGGCTTCTTCCAGCGAGGCGGGAGGCGGATGCTTAGCGGCCCAAGGGGGCTCGTCTTTGCCTTGCCTTGTCCCTGCGCTGGCATTACCCAGATTCAGGTTCTACGGGTTTGATCTCAGCCGCCGTTTCGGCAGCACCCCATGGCGAATGACCAACATAGGCCGTCACGGCGCATAGGGCAAGCCGCGCGCGAAAACATCACCGCTCGCGACCGGCCGCGCTTTCGTGCCAGCGGCCGAGGAGATAAGACGACAAAGCGGAAAGCGCCGCGAAAATCGCGATGCCGGTCGCCGAGATCAAGGCGAGCGCCGCGAACATGCGCGGGATGTTCAAGCGGTAGCCCGCTTCCGAGATACGGAACGCGAGGCCAGCCCCTTTGCCCGCGTTGCCCGCCGCGAGTTCGGCGACGATCGCGCCAATAAGCGCCAGGCCGCCGCCTATCCGCAAGCCCCCGAGAAAGTACGGCAAGGCGGCGGGCAGCCGCAGATGCAGCAGCGTTTGCCAGCGCGTCGCGCGATAGAGCTTGAAGAGATCGACGAGATTGCGGTCCGCGGAGGCGAGCCCGAGGGCGGTATTCGACAAAATGGGAAAAAAGGCGACGAGAAAAGCGCAGACGAGCACCGCCGCTGGCGCTTCAAGATAGATGAGAAGCAAGGGCGCGATGGCAACGATCGGCGTCACCTGCAGCACGATCGCAAAAGGCAAAAACGAGCGCTGCACCCATTTCCATTGGGTAAACAATATCGCGAGGCCAACCCCGCCGATGACGGCCGCCGCGAGCGCACCGAATGTGGTTTTCAGGGTCACGAGCAAGGCAGGGAACAGCGTGGCCCGGTCGGTGAAAAGCGTCTCAACCACGAGCGAGGGCGACGGCAAAATATAGGCTGGCACATTCCGCAAGCGAACATAGGCTTCCCAGGCCGCGAGCGCGGCCGCCAAGACCAAGACCGGCGGGCCGTAATGAACCGCCCATCGCGGCGGGGTCACGGCAAAGGATTTCATGTTAAATCCTCATCCATCGCGCCTTGCAGCGCCCGCGAGACTTGCGCGCAATAATGCGCATAGGCAGAACTCGTCCGGAAGTCCCTGCCGCGCGGCGAGGGGGCGTCGATTGAAATCTCCGCGACTGCGCGGCCCCGAGTGGCCATCACCGCGATACGGGTCGAAAGATAGACGCTCTCGTAAACCGAGTGGGTAACGAAAACGATCGTCGTGCCAAGTTCGACTTGCAAGCGCAACAGATCGTCGTTGAGCTTGAATCGCGTGATCTCGTCGAGCGCCGCGAAAGGCTCGTCCATCAATAGAACCAAAGGGCGCAGGACGAGCGCGCGCGCGATGGAGGCGCGCATGCGCATCCCGCCGGACAGCTCGCGCGAAAAAGCCCTGCCGGAAGAGGCAAGCCCAACGAGTGCCAAGGCGTCGTTAACCGCGGGGCTTGCTTCGTTCCGCGCGAACCCCCGCAATCGCAGCGGCAAGAATACATTGTCGAAGACGTTCGCCCAGGGCATCAAGGTTGGGTCCTGGAACACATATCCGATGCTCGCGTGGTCCTGCTCGAAATCCCGCGTAAGCGTGCCGGAAGAGACGTTGTCGAGACCGGCGATGAGCCGCAATATCGTCGATTTGCCGCAGCCGGAAGGACCAAGCAGGGTCAAAAACTCGCTCCCCCGCAAGTCGAGGCCGAGGCCAGCGAGCGCAACCGTCCCGTTGTTGTAGATCTTGCCGGCATTTTGGAAGGAGACGAGAGGCTTTGTCATCGGCGGCATGGAAGGAGTTGGCAATACCCCGCCGCTTCATTGGCGCGGCCGCAACTCGATCCCAACGCCTTTGCCAACGAATTGCAAGGTATAGGCGCGTTTATAATCGAGCTCCGGCTTGAAAAGCCCAGCTTCCACCATCTTGGCAAAAAAGCTCTCGACCCTTGCGTCTCGCATGGCGCCGATGCCGAGCGTCAAGGAATCGCCCGAATCGACAATACCGTATTCCTTCATCTTGGCAGCCGAATAGGCAAGCTGACCGTCGCTGATGTCGGGATTGTCGCGTTTGATGAGCGCGTTGGCCGCGCGGTTGTCGCCATAAATATAATTGTACCAGCCAATGATCGAGGCATTGACGAAACGCTGGACGAGGTCCGGATTCTTGGCGACGAAGCCGCGCGTGGTTTCAATCGTGGTCGAATAAGAATCATAGCCGTAATCGGCGATCAAAAACACATTCGGCTTGAACTTGCCTTGCCGCTCGACCTCGTAAGGTTCCGACGTCGCATAGCCCTGCTCGATCGAATTCTTATCGGCGATGAAGGGCGCCGAATTGAACGCATAGGGCTTGACGTTTTCGTCCCGAAAACCATAGGCCGTCTTCAACCATTGGTAGACCGAGACAAAACCGTCCTTGCCGATGAAGGCGGCTGCCCTTGGCAGTTCCTCGATCCGGTCGAGGCCAACCCCTGGATGCGACATCAAAATGAAAGGGTCCTTTTGAAACAGTGCGGCAACCGCGAGGATGGGAATATTTTGCGCCACCGCGTCGAAAGCTTGAATGAGATTGGCGCCGAGATCGAATTCGATCGTTCCCGCCGCCAGCGAGAGCCTGTTGTTGGCGTTGGGGCCGCCTTGCAGGATCGTCACATCGAGCCCGTATTTCTCATAAGTTCCGTCGGCCTTGGCCTGATAGAACCCGCCATGCTCGGCTTCCGCAAGCCAGTTCGTCGCGAATGTGACCTTGTCGAGGGCAAGCGCGGGGGATGTCACAAGAGCAAGAGCCGCGAAGAGGAGAGCGAAACAGGCTTTCAATGCGAATCCTCAATCGGCCAATGTTTGATCCGGTCAGGCCCCGCGCATGATAGCAACAATCGCGGGAAAGGCGGTGGCAAGTTTAAATTTGGCCTCGCGCCCGCGTCAGGAACTTTGGCTCGGGCGGGAGACGGCGGCGAGCAGGATCGCGCCGATCACACCGCCCACGATGCCGATCACGGAAAAGACAAAACTCTGCCAGCCGATCAAGCGCCCGCGTTCGGGCTCATGATGCGCGCAAAGGGCCGCGTCTCATCGGCAAGAGAGAGATTGATCAACGCATCCGCGGCACGGCTGCGGGTTCTCCGCCGCCGCCTACTTTGATGCGGCGCATGAGTTGGTGAATGAGGTCGACAAGCAGTTGGTCCTCCGGCGTCGCTTGCCGCCCTGCGTAGCCGAAACACCGGTCTTAATTGCAACGGCCGAGGCAGCGGCGGCTCACGGCAGTTAATCAGGGGCGCGGAAATGCGGAGTCGGCCCCCATTTCGGCCAGCGTCGCGGAACAGATCGTCGGGGCGCAATTCGGTGCATGACGCCAAGCTGCATTGGGGCAAACGATCCCGGCGCATTCGTTATGTCATCTGTTTGTTTAGGATATTAGTGAGCAAAGCTGTGCCAGCCATCCGCTTGGAATGCTTAATTTCATCATTTTTTCACGAGAAGCGGAAACCGCTTTCCGGAACGATTCTTAGATGGTAAGCTAGCGGGAGCCTCGACAAATGATGGGGCACGCCACGAGCTTTGAGCCCAGTAGGGTCGGCCGGCTTCTAACTGCGTCGGTTCGTACGCGGAAAGATTTCGCTCGTGGCGCGGGCCGGCTGGGCACCGAATCGAGATAAAAGGGAGATGGATGATGGCTATTGTGCAACCTATAGGAGTCGGCACTATAGATCGAATTGAAGGTGGCGGCGGCACCATGGTGGTTCTGATCGCGATGATCATTCTCTTTGGCGCGGCGACGTATTTCACCGGCCGCTTGTATGGCCAAGTAGGATATATCGCCTGTGCCGTTGGGTTTGTCGTCGTTTGCGTCACACTAGCGTTTGTCGGCGGGTTGGGCCTCTTCGGCTAACCATAAACCTGCCAATCTATCCGGCGTGGCGCGCCCAGCGCGCCACGCAATCAGGATCCCGCCTATTTGACCCGCCAAAGGTAGGTTTGTTCTCGACTTCCGGAAGGAAGGGGAGACCGTCGCCGGGGCGGGCCGGTGACCTCGATGCCGGCCCATTGATCGACGATCTTCGTGCGCCTCTAGGAAGCATCGCCGGGGGAGAGATAACCGCCGCCCTGCCAAAGAAAAAACGTGCTTGATCACGCGACCGACCTCGTGGCCGCCGCGACGAGTGTCATCGACAACGATGTTTCGATCCTCGAGAATGTCACGCTCGGCGGTACCGGCAACGAAACCGGCGACCGGCACCCTAAGGTCCGGCGCGGTGCCATGATTGGCGCTGGCGCGAAAATTCTCGGCAATATCGAAATCTAGGCGTGCTCGCGAATTGCCGCGGGCTCGGTCGTTTTGCATCCGGTGCCCCCAATACGACCATGGCTGGCGCGCCGGCCCGGGCGGTGAACGGCAGGCTGCGCCGAGCCCTCGCGCAGCATGAACCAAATCTTGAGCCAGCTTGCCTATGAGTCCTTCACCGATACAATTTGAAAAGCGTGCTTACGAAAGGCACCCTTACGATGTGAAGACCGGCCATGCAGCGCGCAGCGCCGGGGTTACCCATCTTTCATGCCGTTCATTCGCCAGGAGCACCGTTCGCCTTCAGCGCTCGCCTGCAATCTCGGTCTGACAATGTTGTAAATGCGCGCGCGCCAACCGTGACGTTTCATGCTTGCCCGGCGCGCCGAAAGGAGGCACCATCAGACGGAAATCGATGGGCGATCTAGGCAATGCCGGTTCCCGGCGTACTTTTCAAATCGGACAGCAAGGTGGCTCGGGCAATGGTAACGTTGTCGGCATCTTGAAGGATTTCCTTTGACCAGGCCGGGAAACTCAGGGTTACTCCCCGTCGTTTATTCTTAAGAGTTGGCTGTCTCTGACCCAACCGGCCGAAGGAGGAAACACGATATGTCGCTGAGAATCAATTCCGTAGCACCCGACTTTACCGCGGAAACCACGCAAGGCGCGATAAACTTCCATCAGTGGATCGGCGACGGTTGGGCTATCCTTTTTTCGCATCCGAAGGATTTCACGCCGGTCTGCACCACGGAGCTCGGCTACATGGCCCGGCTGAAGCCGGAATTCGACAAACGCGGCTGCAAGATCATCGGGCTGAGCGTCGATCCGGTAGCGCAGCACGGCCGGTGGTCGAAGGACATCGAGGAGACCCAGGGTTATGCGGTGAATTATCCGATGATCGGCGATCCCGAGCTGAAGGT
>JALZAY010000194.1:3424-7001 GCA_030948025.1 Pseudomonadota bacterium | reverse complement strand
GAACTGGCCGTGGACGCCATGGAAATGGCCGACCACATCGACCATCTCGTCCTTTTCTCCGGTGATGGCGACTTCCGCTCCCTGGTCGAGGCGGTGCAGCGCAAGGGCGTCCGCGTTTCCGTCGTTTCGACGAATGCGACGCAACCCTCCATGGTGGCCGATGAATTGCGCCGTCAGGCGGACGAATTCATCGACATTACGCATCTCGCCGCGAAAATCGGCCGCGACCCCGTCGACCGGCCCGAACGCTCGCAAAAGCCGCAAGACCGGCGACCAGCGCCGGTGGGCAATTTCGATCCGGCGCTGGCCGAGGATCGCTCGTAACATCGTTCCGCGCGAAGTCAATTGAGGCGAGCCGGCAAACCATCCTGGCGGCGTCCCAGCAACGCCCACTTCGCTCGCGAGCCGGAGCCGGACTGTTCGTTTTGCCCGCGCCTCGCAACATTTCGCGATACCCTCAGAGCAGCGCAGCCAGAATGGCACAACGCGCCGGTTCCGGCTTTCGGAGCGCTTGACGCGCGTCTGCTGATAGTTGGCCTCGCGCCTGGCCTCCGCGGTGCCAACCGCACGGGGCGGCCCTTCACCGGCGATTCCGCCGGCGATCTTCTCTATGAGACGCTGATCGAATTCGGCTTTGCCACGGGCGCTTACGGAGCGTCTATCGACGATGGCCTGCGACTCGTCTCATGCGTGATCACCAATGCCGTGCGCTGCGTGCCGCCGCAAAACAAGCCGACGCCGTCAGAAATCAAGAGCTGCCGTCCCTTCCTCGCGGCAACAATCGCGGCCCTGCCGGACCTTTGCGCGATCGTCGCTCTCGGCCGGATTGCTCATGAGTCGGTCGTTCGTGCCTGCGGCCTGAAGCCGGCCGCGTTTCCCTTCGCCCATGGCGCCGAACATGTCTTGGTTGCCACGGGATCGGGCGATGCGGCGGTAAACAGCTCGGGGGCAGGCGCACGGACGATCCCACTCTTCGACAGCTATCATTGCTCTCGCTACAACACCAATACTGGCGTGCTGAGGCAAGACATGTTCCGGGCCGTTTTCGGCAAGGTCCGCGAAAGGCTTCGGCGTTTATAGCTGATCTCCCCCGAAGAAGATGGGCCCGGCTCGCGAAGCGGCAGCGATTTCGATGACGCGGATGCCGCCTCGCGCAATTACCCGGACGCGAAACGGCTTCGGGTTCGAAAAGGGCATTCCCGGGGCTTGGAGAAAAGTTTTTAGAGGCCGCCGTTGGGGCGGACTTTGAGCATGAGCGCGGCGGCAACAAGCGGAAATATTACGTTTGATCGCGGCGCCCGGTTTTCCGGAGCGGCGCCGGCGAAGGCGCGGTCATGCCGTCTCCGTGCCGGGATCGCGGCCTCCTCGCTGCTTGCGCATGGGTGTCTGGTGTTGACGTTCGTGTTTTTCGATCCGGCGGCCAATTCCTCCGGACGGAAGCGTGAAATCCCGGTCGAGGTCGTGACGGAACTGCTCGTGACAGGGACAAGTCCGGCGGCATCAAGCGGGAGCAAAAAATCTTTCGGGCCGCGCGACGCCGCACAAGCTCCCCCGGCCACCGCTTCCCAAAAGCCGGATATTGACGCAAATCCCAAGCCCGAGAACGAGGCGATGTCCGGCCCTAATCCCGTGGCCAAGCCTGCCGCGCCAGCGCCCGCCAAGCCAGCGCGCAAGGCAATCGTGCACGAAGAGACAGCGCATGACTATCGCGCGGTGGCAAAGCCAGCAGGTGGTCCAGCACGTCGGGGTGGGGAAAGCAAAAACCGGCTGCCCGCGCAAGCCGGCTTGGCGCCGCCCTTCGATTCGGGGCGAGATAGTTTTCGCGCCGTCGCGGTGCCATTGGCCTCCGAAAGCGGCGGCGAAGCGATGAGCTACCGCTTCATTGTCGGCGGGATGCTGGAGCGGGTCAAACATTATCCCGAGGCCGCGCGCCAAAGAGGCGCTAAGGGGATTGCCAACATCGGATTTGTTCTCGATGAATCGGGCCGGATCACGTCGGTTTCCCTGCTGCGGTCGAGCAGCGAAGCCGATCTCGACGCCGAGAGCGTGGCCCTGGTCCGCCGTGCCGCTCCCTTCCCGCCGCCGCCGCCCGGCGCGCAACATTCCTTTGCGATCGAAGTTGCCTTCGGCATGGGAAGTTGAATTCCGCGATTTGCCAGCCCCTGTTCGACGGAGGTCCTGAACCACTCGCCATTGATCGGGCCGTCGCGCACGAAGGGCGCGGTCAGCTGGTCGCAGCGCAGCCCGGCGACAAAGGTGGTGGTCTTCCAATGACCATGGGGCGCGGTTGCGCTTGCCCGGCAAAAGTGGTGAGCCGTTGTCTCTCGCTTTGCTTGTCTTCGAACTGTATGGGGCTTTTGTAGCCAACGGCCGAATGCCGGCGGACGAGGTTATAAAAGCCATCGATATTAATCCGTTCATAAGCCATTCGATATTTTGCTTGACTGCGTGAATCGAAATTGATTCTCCGCCGGCATGAGAAAAGACGACGCGCGACAGCTGGTTGCGGCGGGTCGACCGTATACGGATGGCTGGCGCGCTACCGGCGTGGCGGCTGGACTTGCGCCGCCATCGTCGCGGGCCGGCTCAAGGTTAAAACACCTTTAACCGCATCCTGATAATTTGCCGCAAGCTCGCTGGCGTCGGTTGCCAAGACGCTCAGCGCACGATCGGATTTGAAGTGAATCGAGTCCTGCTCTAAGCCTTTTGTTTCGCATGACTTTTGCCGCGAAACCTGGTTCTTTTTTCGGGCATCGCGCGCGCGTCGCCATCGCGGCCGGCGGAAGGATCGAGCAAAAATGGAAGCGGCGCAACGGCGGCGGAATAGGATGTGGGCAACGACAAATTTCGCGGTCCTCGATCGCATTCCGGAATCCTTGCGCGCTTTCGCGATGCGGCGCGGCGCCGAACTCGCCGGCCTCGGCCTGATCGTCGCGACGGCGGGGCTAGCCTTGGCTTTAGCGTCCTGGTCGGTCCAGGACCCGAGCTTCAATCATGCGGCCTCCGGACCGGTGCACAATCTCCTTGGCGCGCCGGGGGCCGTTGCCGCCGACCTCGTCATGCAAATGCTTGGCCTTTCGGCGATCGCGTTTCTTACTCCGGCGAGCTTTTGGGGATGGCAGCTCATCGCCGCCCGGCGCCTCGAACGGGTAAAGGCCCGGCTGGTGCTATGGCTCGGCGGCGGAGTGTTGTCGGCGGGGATCGCCTCATTGCTGCCGGTCACCGCCCGCTGGCCCTTGCCGACGGGCCTCGGAGGGGTCGTGGGCGATGCGATTCTCGCGGTTCCTAGCCGCATGCTCGCCGGGCACCGCTCCGGAATGCTTTTATTTGCCACCATCCTGGCGGGCGGCACGATCCTCTGCCTGTCGGCCTCCATCAGCCTGCGCGATTATGCTTCGACGGATTTGGGCGAGGACGATGAAGACCCTTTGCCAGGCCGCCGCGACGCGCCGGTGCCGGAGGATCAGGACGCGGCCGGCGAACCAGGCTTCGCGCTCGTTTTGCTCGGCGCCATCATTCATGCCGGTCTCAGCCTAAAGGCGGCGTTGGCACGTCAAATCGCGCGCCGGCGCGCGCC
>JALZAY010000194.1:0-3414 GCA_030948025.1 Pseudomonadota bacterium | reverse complement strand
CGCCGCCACTGCCCGCATGGCCCGCGGCGGCGCGGCAGCCCGAAGCCGCCTTCGAGCGGCCGCTCGATCTCGCCACGGAGCCGCTGCACTGGCCACAATTGGAGCCGGTGGAGTCCCATTTCGACGCCAGCGCCTATGCCCCGCCTGCCGCCCGCGCGGCTAGCGGAGGGACCCCTCCGCGGCAAAACCAGGAACAGGACCGCGACATCTACGCGCCGCGCCGCGTCATCGCACCGGCAGCCGGCGCTTTAAAGCCCGGATCGCGCGCGCTCAACGAGGTGCAGCCCTCGTTGCTCGACCGGCTGGCGCGACACGACTATGTCTTGCCGCCGCTGCACATCCTCGGCGAGCCCCGGAAGCCAGCCGCGAACAAGGTCTCCGAAGACGCGCTCGGCCAGAACGCCAGACTGCTTGAAGGCGTGCTCGAGGATTTCGGCGTCAAGGGCGAGATCATTCATGTGCGGCCAGGTCCGGTGGTGACGCTTTACGAACTGGAGCCGGCGCCCGGCATCAAATCCTCGCGGGTGATCGGTCTTGCCGACGACATCGCGCGTTCGATGTCGGCCCTCTCGGCCCGCGTCGCCGTGGTTCAGGGCCGCAACGCCATCGGCATCGAATTGCCGAACCAGCGGCGCGAGACCGTCTATCTGCGCGAATTGCTCGGGTCCCAGGATTTCGAGAAAACCAAACACCGGCTGGCGATCGCTCTTGGCAAGACAATCGGCGGCGAGCCGATCATCGTCGATCTGGCAAGAATGCCGCATCTTCTCGTCGCGGGTACGACGGGATCGGGCAAGTCGGTTGCCATCAACACGATGATCCTGTCGTTGCTCTACCGGCTGAAGCCGGAGGAATGCCGCCTCATCATGGTCGATCCGAAAATGCTCGAATTGTCGGTCTATGACGGGATCCCGCATTTGCTGACGCCGGTCGTCACCGACCCAAAGAAGGCGGTCGTCGCGCTAAAATGGGCGGTTCGCGAAATGGAGGAGCGCTACAAGAACATGTCGAAGCTCGGCGTCCGCAACATCGACGGGTTTAACGGCCGCGTCGCGGAAGCGGCAGCCAAGGGCGAGACCCTCATGCGGACGGTCCAAACCGGCTACGATCGCGAGACCGGCGAAGCGATCTACGAACACGAGGCGATGCAGCTTTCGGTCCTGCCCTTCATCGTGGTGATCGTCGATGAGATGGCCGATCTAATGATGGTCGCCGGCAAGGACATCGAAGGCGCGATCCAGCGGCTTGCCCAGATGGCGCGCGCGGCGGGCATTCACCTCATCATGGCGACGCAGCGCCCCTCCGTCGATGTCATCACCGGGACGATCAAGGCGAATTTTCCGACCCGCATTTCGTTTCAGGTCACCTCCAAGATCGACAGCCGCACAATCTTGGGCGAGCAAGGCGCCGAGCAGCTTCTTGGGTCAGGCGACATGCTGTACATGGCGGGGGGCGGCCGCATTTCGCGCGTGCATGGGCCTTTCGTCATCGACAGCGAGGTCGAAAAGATCGTCGCGCATCTGAAGACCCAGGGCCAGCCCGAATATCTCGACGCGATCACCGAGGACGACGACGGGGACGCCGAGGATGGCGACGGGCCGGCGCCGGGCAGCATGGATGCCGAGGAAGCGGGCGATCTCTACGACCGCGCCGTCAATATCGTTCTGCGCGACAAAAAATGCTCGACGAGCTACATCCAGCGCCGCCTGTCGGTCGGCTACAATAAAGCGGCCTCTCTCGTCGAACGGATGGAGCAGGAAGGCGTGGTCGGCGCGCCCAATCATTCGGGAAAGCGCGCGATCCTCGCCGGCAGCGGCATCGACCGTGGTGCGTTTGACGTTGTGGACGGCGGATGATTTGGCGCGCTCGCCGCCGTAGCCGCCGTATATGTGTTCGCTGCCTGTTTCAGGCGTTTTGGACGCTTGGCTTTGCCCGCCACCCGCATCCGCGCGTGGGGATTGCCTATCGTGATGAACGGGGCTTCGGCATAATGGCTTATTTTGCTATCAAAGACTATAAAACTTGTGGATATTTACGAACCGGCTCAATATTGTCGCCGGCGGGCACCCGCTGTTGAAATTTGGTGGATCCGTTTGCACGGCGAAATTGCCGATCGAGGTTGGAAGAATGCTCACGAAAAAAGGAAAATATGGTCTTAAGGCGATGGTTCACCTTGCCGGACGCCCGGTGGGCGAGGCGACGCTCGTGAACGACATCGCCAATGCGAATGAAATTCCGAAAAAATTTCTCGACACGATTCTCGGCGAACTGCGCAACGCCGGCTTCGTTTTTTCAAAAAAGGGCAAAGGCGGCGGCTACACATTGGCCCGGCCGGCGCATGAAATCAAGGTTGGTCATATCGTTCGCGTCCTTGATGGGCCGCTCGCTCCCGTCGCCTGCGCAAGCAAGAATTGCTACCGGCGCTGCGAGGATTGCGCCGACGAACAACATTGCTGTGTCCGTCTCGTCATGCTCGAAGCCCGCAACGCGATCGCGACCGTGCTCGACAATCGCACACTCGCGGAGATGCGCGCGCTGACCGGCAAAGACGAAGAAAATTTGATGTATTGCATTTGACGCTCAAAGTCCGGCGGAACGAGGAAGCCCGCCCGGCGCGCCGCGCTCCGCGAATTTTCATCTTGCCTGATCAAAATCGCGTCAACCCAAACGAACGGCCGGTAGTGGTACAGTGGTACAGTTTGAAAATCAGCCGCTCATTCGGCGGTGATAATGACCGCGCTGTTGTTCTTATAGGTTGGCCAATTCGGGCTGTAATCAGCGTCAGACTGGTTGCCCCAAACTTGCCAGCCGTGCCGCGCGCCGCGCGCGAAAAGCTCAAGATATGGTCCGGGCGAACATGCCTCGATAATCGGATAAAGCTCGTCCGGCTTGCGGGAATGCTCCCGCTTCCTGGTCGCGATAAAATTCACTTGACTACGCCCAGGCGCAAGCGTTCTGGCGTCCTTGCCCCGCACCCCGAATAGAACTAGCTCTGTGACGTTCCGGAAATAAAACCCGACGCCGCGGCCATCGGGGCCGCCATCTTTCCGGATTTTATGCCAGACGATGTTCGACTTGTAAGTAAAGCCCCATGCCGCCATGACGGCCAAGCCTTCGGCCACGAGGGCGTTAGGGACCCAAAGGTATAGGTGTGAGGTGCGGGCCGTGATGGTCGCGACCGGAAGGACCTTTATCTCATCGAGAGACAACGTGACGATGCTCAGGCGCAACCTTGCCGGTACTGTTCTGGAATCGCCAAGGCGGGTCAGCGAGCACAGTCGAAAGGCGGGGCGGTTTCGTCTGCCCTTGCTGCGGCAAGCGCCGGGCGGTGGCGCTGAAAAGCCGGCCGCGTTTGTATGAATGCCTCGATTGTGGTCGACAACCCTCGATCACGGCGGGCACGGCGATGCATCG
>JALZAY010000193.1 GCA_030948025.1 Pseudomonadota bacterium | reverse complement strand
CAATCTGGCGGCCAATCTGTTTGTGGCGTTGGTTCCGGTTGCCGCTCGCGCGGAGACCGCGATTGCTCGAGACGCCCGGATGGTCCGGCTCGATGCGCAAATCGTGGCGGCGCGAAACGAGATTCACATCGCGCAAGGATACGGCCGTCCGCCTGGCGAAATCGGCGAGCCCGGCGATGTTCCCTACGCCGGAGAGCAGCCGGACGGAACGCAACAGGATTCGGCCGGTCTCCTTGTCCGGATCGGACGGCTCGAAAGCCAGATGCGGCAGATCAGCGGGCAAATCGAACAAATGCAGTTCGAGACCCGCAGACTCGCGGAACAACTCAAGAAGTTCGAGGAGGATGTCGATTTCCGCTTTCACGAGGGCGGCTCGCAGGGCGCTCCCGTGGCCAAGCCGCCGCAGAAACGTAGTGAAGCACCCGCACCCCAAATCAATGGGGACGACCGGGGCCCGCCGCAAAGCGCCGCGTCCGCGGCGTCCCGCGCGAACGGGCGTGGCGACGCTTTCGATCCATCCCAAAATCCCGGCGCCCCGGGGGCTCCCCGCCCGCTCGGAAGCTTCGCCCCGGCCGCGAGTACGAACCCGGCGGGCGGGCGCAACAACGAGAGCGGGCCGGCAGTCCTCGATCGAAACGACCCCGGCGCGCCGCTCGATCTCTCCAATGGCCGCTCCCGCATAGCGGGGCCGCCACCAACAACGCCAACGCCGCCGATGGCCGCCGCCAACGTCGCGGCGTCCGGCATCACCACGCCGGGCGGCACGGTCATCGCCATGGCACCCAATCCCGCGCAAGAGGAGTTCGACATTGCTTTAGGCTATTTCAAACAAAGAGCATATGAAAACGCGGAAAAGGGCTTTGCCGGGTTTCTTGAAAAGAATCCCAAGAACAAAATGGCTTCCGACGCGATCTATTATCTCGGCGAAAGCTTCTACCAGCGCGGCCGGCAGTCCGAGGCGGCGAAACAATATCTGAAGATATCTACCCAATACGCCAATTCGCCGCGCGCGCCGGAAGCCCTCTTGCGCCTCGGCCAGTCGTTGAACGCCCTTGGCGCCAAGGAACAGGCCTGCGCGACCTATGGCCAAATCGCAAAGAAATATCCAAATGCGCCGGCCACGGTCAAGACCGGCGCCGAACGGGAGGCCAAGCGCGCCCAATGCTAATGTGCGATAGACCTGATCCCGGCCGACCTTACGGAAACCTTGCGCGAACGCGCCGCGCCGAGTCCGCTAAAACACCGTCCCGCGTGCCAGGCAAAGGGGGATTCTCCGGTGTGGACATCGTAGCTCTTTTCCGCCCGTGGGAGGCCGCGCGGGGAATCGTTCTTGGCGTCTCCGGCGGCCCCGATTCGGTCGCCTTGATGCTGCTCGCGGCGGAGTGGGCGCGGGCGCGGGCCCCGCCGCCGCCGCTGCATGTCGCGACCGTCGACCACGGTTTGCGCAAGGACTCGCGCGGCGAGGCCGAAATGGTCGCCCGCTGGGCTGCCGGGCTGGCGCTACCGCACGCCATTCTGGTCTGGGATGGCGTAAAGCCAAGATCCAGAATTCAGGAGCGCGCCCGCGCGGCCCGCTATGAACTGTTGTTTGCATACGCGGCCAAGATTGGCGCCGATCACGTCATGACCGCGCATCACGCCGACGATCAAGCCGAGACGATTCTGTTCCGGATGCTGCGCGGGACCGGCGTTTGCGGACTTTCCGGCATGGCAAGTTCGAGCGAACGCAATGGGCTGATCCTTGCGCGGCCGTTGCTGGCCCATGGCAAGGCGGACCTCGTCGCCTTATGCGAATCGAGGGCGCATCCTTTTTTCGACGATGCATCGAACAATGATCCTGTCTATGCGAGAACCAGGATACGGCGCCTCGGCGGCCTGCTCGCGGACGAAGGTCTTGGCCGCGCAGCCTTGCTGAAGCTCGGCCGCCGGGTCGCACGGGCGGACGCCGCGCTTGCCGCCCACGCGTGCGCGGTCCGTGGCGGTCTCGTCGCGCGGCGCGAGGAAGGCGGATTTCGAGCCGACATATCGGCGCTCGCGGACGAGCCGGAAGAGATTCTTTTACGATTTCTTGCCGATGAACTTAAATTGATAAGTGGTGGCAAGCCGCTTCGTCTTGATCGCCTCGAAGCTCTGGCGCTGCGGTTCGGCCAAGCGCTGCGCGCCGGGATCGCCTGCACGGCAACCTTGGGCGGGGCGGCGTTGCGGCTGCAAAGCAACCGCGTTCTTGTCATTGTGAGGGAAGGCGCGCGCGGTGGCGCGGCCAAGAAAACCCACAACGAGTCTTCGAGGCGAGGTCGTGCGAGTGATGTAAGGCTCACTTGAGAGTGATGTAAGACGCACTTGGCAAGAGGGCAAACCAGGCCTACATTGACCAAACGCCCAATTCGCAGCGGGTGTTGTTTCAACCGGTGACGGCCCTTGGGCCGGAACGATGTTTAGCGGGAACGAAGATGAATCCGAATTTCCGGAATTTCGCCCTTTGGGTGATCATTATCCTGCTCGTCGTCGCGCTCGTCATGCTGTTTCAAAACCCTGGGCAGCGGGTTCCGTCGCAAGATATCGCCTTTAGCCAACTTTTGAACGAAGTTGACCAAGGCCATGTCCGTGAGGTCACGATCGCAGGTAACGAGATCACGGGTCATTTCACCGACAATCGCGCGTTTGCGACCTATGCGCCAAACGACCCGTCGCTGGTCCAGAGCCTTTATAAGAAAAATGTGTCGATCACGGCCAAGCCTCCGTCGGAAAACACTAATTGGTTGATGACGCTTCTCGTCAACGGGCTGCCGCTGATTGCCATCCTCGGCATCTGGATCTTTCTTTCCCGGCAAATGCAGGGCGCCGGCGGCAAAGCCATGGGATTTGGCAAGTCGAAGGCGAAACTCCTGACCGAGGCGCATGGGCGGTTTACGTTCGAGGACGTCGCCGGCGTCGACGAGGCCAAGGAAGACCTCCAGGAAATTGTCGAATTCCTGCGCGACCCGCAACGTTTCCAGAAGCTTGGCGGGCGAATCCCACGCGGCGTTTTGCTTGTCGGCCCGCCCGGAACCGGCAAGACGCTGCTTGCGCGCGCCATCGCGGGGGAAGCCAACGTGCCGTTCTTTACGATTTCCGGATCGGATTTCGTGGAAATGTTCGTCGGCGTCGGCGCGAGCCGCGTCCGTGACATGTTCGAGCAGGCCAAGAAGAACTCGCCTTGCATCGTCTTCATCGATGAAATAGACGCCGTTGGCCGGCATCGCGGCGCCGGTCTCGGGGGCGGCAACGACGAACGCGAGCAAACGTTGAACCAGCTCCTCGTCGAGATGGATGGCTTCGAGCCCAATGAGAGCATCATCCTGATCGCGGCGACCAACCGCCCCGACGTGCTCGATCCGGCGCTTCTCCGCCCCGGCCGTTTCGACCGCCAGATTGTCGTGTCGAACCCCGATATCGTCGGGCGCGAGCGCATCCTCAAGGTGCATGTCCGCAAAGTCCCCCTCGCGCCGGACGTCGATTTGCGGACGGTGGCGCGCGGGACGCCCGGCTTTTCCGGTGCCGACCTCATGAATCTCGTCAACGAGGCGGCCTTGCTGGCGGCAAGGCGCGCCAAGCGTTTCGTCACCATGTCCGAGTTCGAGGATTCGAAAGACAAGATCATGATGGGCGCCGAGCGCCGCAGCATGGTCATGACCGAACAAGAGAAAATGCTGACCGCCTATCATGAGGGCGGGCACGCGATCGTCGCCCTCAATGTTCCGGCCACCGACCCGGTGCATAAAGCGACCATCATTCCGCGCGGACGCGCCCTCGGGATGGTCATGCAACTCCCCGAACGCGACAAGCTTTCGATGAGTTTTGAACAGATGACATCGCGGCTTGCCATCTGCATGGGCGGCCGGGTTTCCGAGGAAATCATCTTCGGCAAGGATAAGATAACGTCGGGCGCGCAATCCGACATCGAGCAGGCGACCAAACTCGCCCGCGCCATGGTGACGCGCTGGGGCTTCTCCGAGGAGCTTGGCACCGTCATGTATGGCGAAAATCAGGAGGAAGTTTTCCTCGGCTATTCTATGGGGCGGCAGCAAACCATCTCCGAGGCCACCGCCCAGAAAATCGACGCGGAAGTGCGCCGCCTGGTGGAGTCGGGTCTCGCCGAAGCAACCCGGATCATTACCGAAAAGCGCGAAGATCTCGAAACTCTTGCCAAAGGTCTCCTCGAATATGAGACACTTACCGGCGAAGAGATCGGGGAGCTTTTGAAGGGGCATGCTCCGGTGCGCGATACAAGCGATGATCACGAGCCGCCGTTGCGTGGCTCTCCCGTCCCGACCACTGGCATCGTGCGGCCAAAGCCTGGCCCCGAGCCAGGCGGAGGATTGGAGCCGCAGCCGCAAGCATGAGCGCGCGCCTCCCCGCCGGACGAGGCGAACCGAAGGGAGCCGCTAGCGTGTTTTCCGCTTCATCGAGGGAAGCGGATAATAGGCTCGAACGTCGTGGCGTGAGTGTCAATACCTGCTTGCGGACGACGCGCTGAAACCCGCGCCTTGCGCAAGATCATTTAGACAGAGGGCGGCTTTTCCGGCCTTCGACATACTTGGGTGACGAGGCGGCTTCGAAACGGCCAAGCCTCGCGACAAAAATGCCGGCCTACCCCCGAGCCCGGCGCGGCAACGCCCGCGCTTAACCATATAATCCCCAGATTTTTTGCTTTCTGGATTGACCTGCCGCGCGCCGGTTCGAATCCGTCCTTAAGGATCCGCCGGGCGATAAACGGCATGTCTGGACCCATCCTCGCAGCCAAGAGAATCAATATGGGTAATGACCGGCCGGCCGGATTCGCGCAATCGTACTTCGTTAGCAAAGTTTCGCGCGCATTCACAAGACGCTTCGCTTCAGCCCCGCAATCGCGGCGGGCGCAACCGATAAGCTTTGGCCAGTTGCAGACATTGTGGCCATGATCGACACGGCCGAGAAAGCTTATATTTCAGACTTAGAATCAGGAGAATTGCTTGGAAACCATAAGCCATGCGAACCGCGTTCTGTAGCGACCGAATGCGCCTTCCTAGCTGAACTCATCCGACTTATAAGCGAATTGTCCGCGTGGACATTTGGCGCGCACCCAGATCAAGGTTACAATTAAAGCCGCAGTTGTGGCGACTGCGACTTTTGCTTGGCACTTGGCCAAAAACTTTAATTTTATGGCTACTTGAACGCGAGAGTCCCGCCTCAATCGCGATTTGCGCGCTCCATCCACATGATTCCATTAGAGTCCGTCCCGAGACTTTAGCAAGGATTACAGAGCTTTCGCAGCATGAGGCGAATGGATGCGAGTTTCAAGAATGCGAGAGCGGTGCGATTGAGGTTTTCCCACTCCCTGGCGAGTCTGCGGCAGCGGTTCAACCACGCGATCGTTCGTTCGACGATCCAACGCTTGGGCAATTTCACGAACCCTTTCGCCTGATCGGATCGTTTGACGATCTCGGTTTCGATACGAGGCAGGATTTTAGCGAGCGCATTGGCGAAGATTGGCCCTTGATAAGCGCTGTCGGCGAACAGTTCTCCCAGAAAAGGAAAATGACCGAACAGCGTCGCCAGCAATAAGATTCCCCCGTCGCGATCCTGAACGCCGGCGGAATGAATGATGGCGTGCAGCAACAGCCCTTGCATATCGACGAGAATATGCCGCTTCTTGCCCTTGATCAGCTTGCCCGCGTCGAACCCATGCGGATCGATGCACGCCCCCCTTTTTCAGCGCTCTTCACGCTCTGGCTGTCAATGATGCAGGCGGTGGGGCTGGCTTCTCGTTCCGCCTTCTCGCGGCATTTGACGTAAAGCGCGTGATGCAGACGATCGAGCGTGCCGTCCCAATTCCACAGGCAAAAGTAACGGTTCACGGTGCTACGCGAGGGAAAGTCCTTGGGAAGATAGCGCCACTGACACCCCGTGCTCAACACATACATCACGCCGTTCACGACGGTGCGCATATCAACGCGCCGCTTGCCGCCGCCGCGTTTGGCGGGAGGAATGAGCGGTTCGACATGCGCCCACTCATCATCCGTCACGTCGCTGGGGTATCTCAAATGATCGCGGTTGTATCTCTCACGGTTCTCGTCCGTCCACATCGGCGGTCCTCCCGAATCGAGCCCGCTTCCCTTGAATCACAAATGATTCTATTGATTCAACATGTTTCGAGACGGACACTTAACGGCACCCGCAAATCGCTCTTTGTAATGGCCGCGCTTACCGGCCTTCGCTCGTCAGTATTGCCAAGCGCATGGAGACAATCCGGCGGCGCGCCAAGCCTGAAACTTGGCTATTTCCGGACCTCAAGTCGAAACGAGACCTTGAAGCCCGCTCATATAGCCGGTTCGCGCCGGAGCCAGCTTCCGTTCCTGGACCCGGCATTTTCCTCCCCCACCGCGGGCAATGCCTCGAGTACCCGTTCGAGCGGGAAGATCGCAATGACTTCGGTGCCTTCGCGAAGCTTGGATTTCAGGGTGAAGGTTCCACCATGGAGTTCGATGAGGCCCTTCACGATCGGCAAACCGAGGCCTGAACCTTCTTCGGCGTTTTTTTGGGCGAGCGTGCCACGGCCGAACGAGGACATGACAATGGCGATCTCGTCTTCCGGAATTCCGGGACCGCTGTCGCGCACAGCCACATATTGACCGCCGCTCGCGGTCCAGCCGATTCTGATCTTAATCGTTCCGCCTTGCGGAGTGAACTTGATCGCGTTCGACAGAAGGTTCAATATTACTTGGCGAATAGCGCGTTCGTCGGCCCAAATTCGCGGCAAATCCGGCTCGACGGCCTTTTCGATGGTGATCTGCCGTTTTTTCGCGCGCAGCCCTAGAAGATTCCGGCAATCCTCGACAAGATGAGGGAGCGCGACCGCTTCTTCCTTGAGGTCGAAACGTCCGGCCTCTATCCTGGAGAGATCGAGGATTTCATTGATCAGCATCAAAAGGTGCTGCCCGCTCGCATGGATGTCGATTGAATATTCCTTGTAGGATGCGACGGCGTGCGATCCGAACAATTCGCC
>JALZAY010000034.1 GCA_030948025.1 Pseudomonadota bacterium | reverse complement strand
CAGCGGCGAAATCACCGACCACTCGACATCCGTCAAATCAAAACGAGCCATTCCAACCTCCATGATCTGAAGGTTGAATCATTCTCTTGCCGATTCGGGAATCCCCTTTATGAGATCATGACCTAGGCCTGCAGCTAGGACTCGGACGGCGCTGAATCATTTTGTCGCTCCTGGCCACTGGTGAATTTCAGTCGACTTGCCCGACTGACCGCTTTCCACCCATTGCTGAAATTCAAACTGACCCACTACCCAATGCCAGGGCGTGGACCCGAGCGAAACCTGCACACGTTCCATACCCCGGCGAATCGGCAATGCTGTTTTGCTTACGCGGCCGGGCCAAGGACACGCAACCGGTCGAGCGCTCCCTGGAGAATGAATGCGGCCGCCATCCTATCGACGACTTTGGCGCGTTTTGCGCGCGAGACGTCCTGCGCGATAAGCGAACGGGTGACGGCCATGGTCGAAAGCCTTTCATCCCAAAAGACGCAAGGGCGCGCCGAAAGCGGCCCAAAATTACGCACGAAGGCGCGGGCCGCCTGCGCGCGGGGACCTTCCGATCCGTCCATGTTAAGCGGCAAGCCGATGACGAGCGCCGCGGCATCGAATTTTTCCATGAGCGTGACGAGCCGCGCCGCGTCCTTGGCGAATTTCGTGCGCCGGATCGTCTCCAGCGGCGTTGCGATCCGCCGCTCCACGTCGGAGAGCGCAAGGCCGATGGTCTTGGTGCCGAGATCGGCGCCGATGAGCCGCTGCCCGGCGCCGATGCGAAGAGCCAAACCGTCGAGTTCCAAAACTTCCGCCGCCATCAAGCGCCCTTCAATACATAGCTTTGTCTATATATATTTCGTGTATAATTAGGGGTGTGTGGGTACGCTCTTCGCCGCCCGCTTGGTGCTCGCTTTGGATGGGGCCCCCCATGAACCTGATTTGGCTCGGTCATTCGGCTTTCCGCATCGAGCTCGGCGCGGCGGTCATCGTGATCGACCCGTTCCTCACCGGCAACCCGAAATTCACCGGCGACCCCGAAAAGGCGGCCGAGGGAGCGACCCATATTTTGCTCACCCACGGCCACGACGATCATATCGGCGATGCCGCCAAGATCGCCAAGGCGACCGGCGCGCAAATCATTTCGAATTTCGAAATCTGCATGTATTTGAACGCGCAAGGCGCGGAAAATATCAACCCCGGCAACACCGGGGGCACGATCGATTGCGGCGCATTCAGCGTGAGCCTCACCCAGGCGTTGCATTCGTCGGGAACCGTCGTCAACGGCCAATCCATCTATCTCGGGTGTCCGAACGGCGTTGTCGTCAAGCCAAGGGACGCGCCTTGCCTTTATCACATGGGCGATACCGATGTGTTCTCCGACATGGGTTTAATCGCGGAGATTCATTCGCCCAAGATCGGCCTTGTGCCGATCGGCGACCGTTTCACCATGAGCGGGCGAACGGCGGCGTTCGCGGTCAACCGTTTCTTCAAATTCGATACCGTTGTCCCCTGCCACTACGGGACCTTCGATCTTCTCGATCAGGACGCAAGCCACTTCGTCGCGTCGATGCAAGGCCATCCGACAAAAGTTGTCGTGCCCCGCGCGGGCGAGGTTTTGGCGTTTTGACGGCCGCGCCTTGCGTTTGGCGCGAACATGCGCAAATGAAAGGTGCGGGGAAGTTCGAGCATGATCCCAAAAAGTTGCAGACTTTTTGGATAAGATCGTGCGAACCTATAAGTAAACGAGAAACGCCATGGGCAATTTTTTCGGAAATATTAGCGATCAGAGCATCGAAAGCATTCGCTTGACCGGGGTCGGCTGGGTCTTCGCGTTCTTTATCGTCGGCGCAACGATTCTTGCCGGCCGCTGGCTGGTCGGCTTGGGAATGGCGAAATACTACCGGGGGCTCGCACGCGAGCCGGACGCCAGCGCCGCGAGCGCAAGCGTTGCGGCCCCCGTCATACCGCAGGAAACCAAGGCGCTGTTCGATCGGGCGGACGAACTTTTGAAGCAAGGGACGCAGTCCGAAGATAATCGGGCGCTGATCGAAGCCGTCGATACCTATCGCCGCGGCCTCGCTCTCCTTGCGCGCCCGGAGAGCCCACTCCAATGGGCTTTGGCGCACACGAATCTTGCCGTTGCGCTCGAAACACTCGGTGAGCGGGAGAACGGGACGGCGCGGATTGAGGAGGCCGTCGAAGTTTATCGCGAGGCCTTGAAGGAATATACCCGCGAGCGCGCGCCGCTCGATTGGGCCGCAACCGAGATGAGTCTCGGTAATGCCCTCGCGCGGCTCGGCGAGCGGGAGAGCGGAACCGCGCGGCTCGAAGAGGCGGTTGCCGCCTTTCGTGACGTCGTCAAGGAATATACCCGCGCGCGCGCGCCGCTCGATTGGGCCGCCGCCCAGATGAATCTCGGCAATACGCTGAGAGTGCTCGGCGAGCGGGAGAAAGGGACGGCGCGGCTCGAGGAGGCCGTCGAAGCCTATCGCGAAGCGTTAAAGGAATATACCCGCGAGCGCGTGCCGCTCGATTGGGCCACGACCCAAATAAGTCTCGGCGCCGCGCTCGAAACGCTTGGCGAGCGGGAGAGCGGCACGGCGCGGCTTGAGGGGGCGGTCGAAGCCTACCGCGACGCCTTGCAGGAATTGACCCGCGATCGCGTGCCGCTTGAGTGGGCCACGACCCAGAACAATCTCGGCACCGCGCTCAAGGACCTCGGCACCCGCGAGAGCGGCACGGCGCGGCTCGCGGAGGCCGTCGAAGCCCATCGCGAAGCCACCCAGGAATTGACCCGCGAGCGCGTACCACTCCAATGGGCGGTCACCCAGCACAATCTCGCCGTCGTTCACCGCGTCTTGTTCGAAAAGGATCGCGAGCCGCGCCATCTCGACGATGCGATCGAGGCCGTCGATGGGGCTCTTGAAGAATTCCGGACGGCCAACAAATTTCGCTTAATCGAGATGGCCGAGCCCCTGCGCGAAAAAATCCTCGCGGCGAAAGGCGAGTTATAGCGGCATCGCGTGCTTGGATACCCCGACTTATGGCGTGCAACTTCGGGGCTCCGCCACCGGTGATACCCGCGATCCCTTGAAAGTTACTCCCGCGGACCGCGAGAAAGATCCCCCTTCCCCTCACAGGAGATTGGTCCTCACCGCCGCCGCCCTGGCGGCGAGCGTAAGCATGCTTTGCCGCGAGGTTTTGGCGAGGCCATGCTCGGTCTTATGCCAATGATAGGGCCGCAGAATAAGATCGTAGATCGCCATCCAGGCCGCGGCCGAGGTCAGCAGATAATACAAAGGGAGCAGCGGCAGGAAAGGCCAAAGACCGAGCAGTTTGCGCCGCTTCATGCCGAGCAACGCGAGCCATAGGATCGACGCGGTTCCGAAAAGCCCCGCCGACATCCAAAGCACGACCTCGATAAGTTCAACGGCGGAGGCGGGCGACGGCAGGCCGATGCCAAGATCATGGACAATGAGCGCGGTAAAAAATGGCCAGAGCGGCGGCGCGATCACCAAACCGGTCATTGTCAGGGCGAGCGCCAGACTGTGCGCGACGCCAAGCTCCGCAACGAGGCGGCGGGGATCGCGGGTGAGGGTGATGAGGGTCTGCATCCAGCCCTTGGACCAGCGCCGCCGCTGCTTCAGCCAAGCATCGATGAGCGCCGGTGCCTCTTCCTGCGTGCTCGAGGGCAAAATACCGACGCCATAGCCGAAACGGGCGAGGCGAAGACCGAGATCGGCATCCTCGGTCACGTTCCACGCATCCCAGCCGCAGACCTCGCGCAAAACCTCGGTGCGAAAATGGTTGGACGAGCCGCCGAGAGGCAGCGGCAGGCCAAGCCCAGCGAGGCCTGGGTTCAAGACATCGAACAAAACCGCGTATTCGATCGCGAACAGCCGGGTTAGCCAGGAATCCTCGATATTGTCGATCGCGAGCCGCGCCTGCAGGCAGGCAAGCTCGCGTGGGGCACGCAAAAAACGTTCCGCCGCCTCGCGCAATTGGCCCGGAGCAGGGGCGTCCTCGGCATCGAATACGACGAGGAGATCGCCACGCACCAGCGGCAAGGCGATGTTGAGCGCGCGGGGTTTGGTCCTTGGCCAGCCCGCGGGCGCGACGACGATCTCGTAGGTGGCCGGCAGATCCGAGGCCTCTATTGCGAGCCGCGTCGCGCGATCGTCGTGCTCGATCACGAGCTTGATGTCGAGCTTGCCGCGCGGATAGTCGATCGCGGCGAGTGCGGCGACGAGTTGCGGCACGACGGGGGCTTCCCGGTGCAGCGCGACCACGACCGAATAAACCGGCAGCCGACGATCCTCGACACGAGCACGAAACGGCTCTTGCTCGCAAGCGGTACTGGCCGCCCCGGCAAAGAGACGAAGCCAGATCGAGGCCAGGAATAAACAGGTCATCGATAATGAGACGAGAGCGAGGGTAAATGCTGGCGCTAGGCCGAATGCCAAGGTGGCGGCGGCGGCAGCCGCCATGGCGGAAGCGCACTGCGCGTGGCTAGGGCGTTCTTTCGCGGAAAGACTCGGATCGAGGTTGGCGAGACCGAGGCTTGCATCGCGCAGGATCGACGCGGTCGCCGCCGCGCGCACCAAGCTGGACAAATGCGAAGGTGTCGTGATCGCAAGGCGCGCGCCCAGGCGCTCACCGCCGCGCGCCCTTGCCAAGAAATGGGTAAGCAACTGACCGCGCGGCGCGGCGAGCCAGCGGGCGCCATCGCCGCCGTCGAGCGGCGCGAGGCCCGCATGAACCGCGTGCGGATAGCGCGCGCCGGCGCCGAGCGCTATCTCACCGTCGATAAAGGCCGCGCCAAGGCTATGCGCGAGACACTGATAAAAGAAACGCTCCCGGATCGTTCCGCTCGCAAGCACGGCGGCCTCCGGCGCGATGGCTTGCCGGCGCGCCTCCGCGGCGGCGGTGAGCAAGACCGCCGGGCTCACACCATGGACGGTGAGAAACGCTAGCGCGGCGGGCAAAGCGGCGGGGCGCCGCTCCGGGGCCGCTCTCGGTTGCGGGGAAAACGGCGGCATCCCCGGCAAGCCGACAATTGGCGGCGTGGTTATAATTGCGCTAGGTCGGTGCAAATCCATCTGTGCAAGAAGGCACAAAGCGATAAGGGAATCTGAGCAAATATGGACGCATTTATCTATTGATATGCGTCAACCATTATGCGCCTGTGGAGCCTGGTCCCTCCGCCGCATGACCGATGCCGGGGCGCCGCTATTGGCGGAGCGGAGGACGTGCGCGGGCGGGTTTTCCTTGGCATTGGGACACGCTGGGAATGATAAAGGAAAGCAGGCCGGAGACGTAGCCGATTTGAAGACTTGTGATCAGCACGGCGAATTCAAGAAACGGGCGCAGCAGGCCGTGCTCGACATCTGCGGATCCGGCGAGACCCGCGGCGAGGATGAACGCGCACGCCGGGACGAGAACCAAAACCTTGAAAAACCGCCCGAGAACCGCCCCCAGCAGGATGCTCCCGATTAATAGGATGGCCACGCAACGTCTCCTCGATGACCCAGCTAGGTATGCCGCGACAATTGTTGATTATTACTAAACATTAGACACTAAAAGAACGATTCTGTAAAGCCTTATTTTTTAGCATAAATGCATAGCTATGCTGAACGACTTTCTGCGGTACTGCGACAGTAACCGCGCGAAGTAAACACTTCGGAACGTAATCCGGTTCGATTCGAGCGAACGAGCGTTATTTGCGCAGGAATGTGAGATAGGCAGGACTTCGCCCGTCGCGGAGTGCTTTCGCTTCGTATCTCGTGCCAGTCCATCCCTCCCAGGGCCTTTGCCAATCCCCGGGCCCCGCCGGCACCCAGACAAAATCGGGCGAGCGCAAGACACGCGCCAAGCTCCAGCCCGCGTTGCCGTCGATATCGGTGGCGAAGCGAAGCTCCGCGCCCGGACGCATGACCCGCGCGAGCCGAGTCAGCATTTCGTCGGACAGGAACCGGCGCCTGTGATGGCGCCGCTTTGGCCAAGGGTCGGGATAAAGCAGATAGGCGCCGTCCAAGGCCTCCCCTGGCAGCGCTTCAATCACGGCCCGGGCGTCGCCATTGTAGAGGCGCACATTGCGCAACTGACCCGCTTCGATGAGCACCAAGGCCTTGGCGATGCCGTTCAAAAAGGCCTCGCAGCCGATATAGCCGATATCAGGATGCGCATACGCCTGGGCGGCGAGATGCTCGCCGCCACCAAAGCCAATTTCGAGCCAAAGCGCGGAGAGCCGATCGGGAAATAGGCAGGCGGGATCCGGAATGGGCCGCGACGCATCGAAGCTGACACACGGCAAACCCGTACGCAAAAGCGAGGCGTGATGAGCGCCCAGCTTCTTGCCTCGGCGCCGGCCACGCAAGCCGGGTGAATTCGCCTGGGTTTCCTGCGGCGTTGCAGCGCCGGGCCGCTGCGATCGCGGCTTTCCGGTATCCCGTCCGGTGTTCATGTCCTGCGGAGCGCCGCCCAATCTTGGCGAAATCAGGCGAGATGCGCTTTCAGTTTCTCCGCCAAATCGGTCTTTTCCCAGGAAAAACCGCCCTCGGCGTCGGGCGCGCGGCCGAAATGACCGTAGGCGGCGGTGCGGGCGAAAATCGGCCGGTTAAGCTTCAGATGTTCCCTGATGCCGCGCGGGGAAAGGCGCATGACCTCGAAGAGAGTTGCCTCGAGTTTTTCTTCCGCGACTTGGCTGGTGCCGTGGGTATCGACATAGATCGACAGCGGTTCGGCGATGCCGATTGCGTAGGCAAGCTGGAGCGTGCAGCGATCGGCGAGACCCGCGGCGACGACGTTCTTGGCGAGGTAACGGGCGGCATAGGCTGCCGAGCGATCGACCTTCGTTGGATCCTTGCCCGAAAATGCACCGCCTCCATGCGGCGCCGCGCCGCCATAGGTGTCGACGATGATTTTGCGCCCAGTCAGGCCGCAATCGCCGTCGGGGCCGCCGATCACGAATTTGCCGGTCGGGTTGACGTGCCAAACCGTGTCAGGCGCGATCCAGCCTTCCGGCAAGGTTTTCCGGATATAGGGTTCAACGATATCGCGCACGTCTTGCGAACTCAGATTTTCGTCCAGATGTTGCGTTGAGAGGACGATCTGCGTCACGCCGACGGGCTTGCCATGCACGTACTTGACGGTCACCTGGGTTTTGGCGTCCGGGCCAAGCTCGGCGGCGGGGCCAGAGCCTGCCTTGCGTTCGCGGGCGAGTTCCTTGAGAATTTTGTGGGCGTAATAGATCGGCGCCGGCATGAATTCCGGCGTTTCCCGGCAGGCGTAGCCGAACATGATCCCTTGATCGCCCGCTCCCTCGTCCCTGTTGCCGGCGGCGTCGACGCCTTGCGCGATGTCGGCAGATTGGGCATGGAGGAGGATTTCGACTTCGGCGGTTCGCCAATGGAAACCCTCCTGTTCATAGCCAATGTTCTTGATCGCGCCGCGCGCCGCGGCCTCGATCGCATCCTGACCAATCGCGGCCCCGCGCACTTCGCCCGCGATGACGACCCGGTTGGTCGTCGCCAAGGTCTCGCAGGCAACCCGGGTCTGATAGGGATCCAAACCGGCCTTCGCGCCTTCGCGGAAGAAAAGGTCAACGATTTCGTCGGAGATCCGGTCGCACACTTTGTCCGGATGGCCTTCGGCCACAGATTCACTCGTAAACAGGTAATCTTCGCGAGCCATAGGCTTAACTCCGATAGAAAAGATGATCGCCACAAAGTATAGCGAACGCGTTCCATTCATCCCGCAGAGTCGTCATCAGGGTTTTGGTTTTCGCGCGCGTCCGGCCCTGGCTCTTCGGCGGCGAGCGAGGCCACGAGATCGACGATCCGCTTGCGGATTTTTGGATCGTGAATCCGGGCAAAGGCCATGTTCAAATGCAGGCCCTCGGCGGTCGCTAAAAAATCCGCGACATAGGGGGCGTTCGAATCTTCCGCGACGCCCATGTGCCCCGGTTCGGGATTGGCAAATGCTTCGAAGGAAGGCGCTCCTTCGAAAAAGAAGGCCGGAGGAACGTCGAGCGTCCGTGAAATCTGCTGGAGTCTGCTCGCCCCGATCCTATTCGTGCCTTTTTCGTATTTTTGGACCTGTTGAAACGTCAGACCCAAGGCTTCTCCCAATTTTTCCTGGCTCATGCCGAGCATGATGCGCCGCATGCGGACGCGGCTGCCGACGTGGCGGTCGATCGGGTTGGGTATTTTTTTCACGTATGCTGTTCCAACCGTCACGCTTCCGTCGTTGCTGTCGGAAGCCGGCATGCCGGAGCGTTTCGATGGCGTCATCGTCCCTTATAACGCAAAAGCGGCCCGGGGCATATCGGCGGTCCGGATTTTCCCCGGAAGCGTATGTTAACGATTAGTATAGAAACCCCCGGCGGCCGCCGCCGCCCGCCGGGGTTAAAAGAAAACGCCGCCTGCCTCAGGCATGCAGCAGGGCTGGTCTTTCGAAGGATTCGGCGAGGACCCGGCGGCGGTTGCCGCGCATTTCCCGAAAGCGCTCAAGCGTCCCCCCATCGAAGGTGAGCGTCACCGCAAGCACCTCCCGTCCGTTAATCTTGTGCGGCAATCCGAGTGGTAACGGTTGGAAATGAAGCTGGACCAGCGGGAGCAGCCCCGTCGGTTCGATCTCGATGATGAACTTTGAGATTCCGCATTCGAGAGCCCATTCGAGCAAGCCCGACCCAAGGGCGTTGGCAATCGGACTAGCGTATTGTCCGCCGGACCGATGACCCAGCGCGACGCAATGGCGCGAAATCTCCCAAATATCGGCGCCAACTGGCTGCTCGACCTCGCAAAGCTCCGGCATGATGTCGGAGAGCAAATGCGGACGAGTGGTGGGAAGCAGGCGCTGGTAGCCAAGCACCTCGCCATCCTCGATGCAGAGCATATGCACCGCATGTTTGTTGTCGAATTGATCGATCTCGCGCCCATCCGGCTTGGCGAGATTGTGCCAGCCCATTTCCTCGACAAACACTTGATGACGCAAACGATAGGCTTGCTCCATCTCGTCACGATAACGATAGTCGTTTTCGGGAGTAACTAGGTGAATCACGGACATTCTCCAGTTCACGGGGGGTCAATGCCTGGGCCAAATGGCCCCGGCGTCGTCCAATTCAGGGACTGGAGAATGCGGGATGTGTGTGGGTGGAGATAGTACGGGAACGCGTACTTTTACGCGATCAACCCCCGGCGGACTCCTTCGGCGACCGCTTGCGTGCGGTTGATCGCTCGCTTCGCGCACTCGGCCGAATGTCCTTAGCGGCGCCATGCGGCAGTCCAGACTTTTCCCCGGGAAGCATATGTGAATGATGAGTTGAAAGAAACCGGCGGCAGCCGCCGCCGGCCAAGGTGAAACGAATACGACGACTGCCTCAGGCGGCTTGCAGCTGGTCGGGTCTTTCGAAGGATTCCGCGAGGACCTGGCGGCGATTACCCCGCATTTCGCGCAGGCGTTCGAGCGTCCGCCAATCGAAGGTGGCCTTGACCGCGACGACATCCTGATTTGCCATCCTCCGGGGCAGGCCGAGCGACGACATCCGAAAATGAAGCTGGACCAGACGCAGCAGCAAAAAAGTGTCGATCTCGATGATCGCCGTCGAGATCCCACGCGACAATCCCCATTCCACAATGCCGGATAAAAGGGCGTTGGCGATCGGGCTTGCGAAGCGCCCCTTTTCCCGATGGCCCGGCGCAACGCAGTGGCGCGTGCACTCCCAGATATGGGGTCCGACGGGCCGCTCGCCTTCGCATAGTTCCGGCATGATTTCCGAGAGCAAGTGCGGATGCGTTGAAGGAAGCATGCGCTGATAGCCGAGCACCTGGCCATGCTCGATGTAGAGCATATGCACCGCATGTTCGTCATCGAATTGATCGATCTCGCGCCCGTCGGGCTTGGCGAGATCGGTCCAGCCCAGTTCCTCGACAAACACCTGATGCCGCAAGCGATAGGCTTGCTCCATCTCGTCACGATAAAGATAGTCGTTGTCGGGGGTTACAATGTGAATCACTGACATTCTCCAGGTTAAAGTCTGGAAGATGCCATGTCACTTGTCGGAGGCATCCTCCCGCGCAGTGACCTGAGAATGCCGCATATAGGGAGGGTTTGGGTAGTACGGGCTCGCGTACCTAGGCGATCAATCCCCGGCGGATCGCTTCGGCGACCGCCTGCGTGCGGTTGATCACTCCGAGTTTCGTGCGGACCGAGCGCATGTGCTTATCGGCGCCATGCTCGGAAATGTTCATGACCTCGCCGATTTCCCAATCGCCTTTGCCTTCCGATGCCCACTGCAAAGCCTCGCGCTCACGCGGGGACAAGACCACCGCAGCTTTCTCATTCGACTTCGGGTTCAACATAATAGCCCGGCTAATCGCGTAATTCGCGACTAGCGTCAGAACGCCCCGAGTATCAGAATTGATTTCGACGTGCCGTCCGCCAAGCGAAAATAATAGGGTTTGCCTATCCAGCGTCTGCAAGGGCAGGGTCAATCCTTCTTTGAGATTAAACTCGGTAGCTTCGTCCATTACGCGGCGTGCAGACAAGTCGTCGCGAACATAAGGGGCTAATTCGCTCCAAAGGAACGGCTCTGCGGACGATTTCAACCGGCGTATTGTAGCATCATGGGCCACGTAGCCACGTGAAGCATACCGATTTGCCCATTCCTCCGGCCAACGGTTGAGCAACAAATGTCCCAACTGCTGCCGGCGATTCAAGTCAGGCCCTGGGATTGTGGTGGCGACCATATGTTCGACGCCGAATGGCGCGACATGACGCATCACCTGGGCCGAAACATCCTCGAGGTTGCGCGCACGATCGAGGTCCCGGATGAACGCGAGCGTGTGGTTCAGCGAATTACGAAAAGCGCGCGGTTGCACGACTCCCTCGCTTAATATGCCCCGGCGCGGACGCCTCCCATAAATAATGGCTTGTCCGACATCGCGCCGGCCGGGGACTTGGGAGAGAAAAGTAACGTTTGAACGTAATCGCTAACATAAACCTAAATATTGTGTCAAGCGGGAAACCGGCGGGACACAGGGCAGATTCCTAAATTGCTAACGACTTTATTAATGGGGAATGATTCGCGCGGGTTTCCAAAGGAGAGGCTCTAGGAACAAGCAGGAATTAACGCATTATGTAATTCCAAGGATTGGGCATGAAAAAGAACGTACGGGAATAAGTAGAAATGGACGTTTTATTCCTCCAAAACCAGGGGTTGGGCGTTCGAGTCCCCTGCTCTCCTGCCGCGCTTGAATGCCGGCGCGCCGCAGCGCTTCACGAACAAATCGCCTTGCCGCATTTTTTAATATTGGCGACCTCGGCTTCCAATTCGTCGTAGCCCACGGCGCCGACGAGGACGTCCTCGCCGATCACATAGGTCGGCGTGCCGGTCACCTGAAGCGATTTGGCTAGTTTGCCGGATTCCTCGATGCCCGAGGTTATCCCCGGCGCGGCGGCGTCGTTGGCTAATTTGTCCATATCGGCCCCGAGATCCTTGGCGACGGCAAGGGCTTCCGCCTTGCCGACAGGACCGCGCGAGCCGAGAAGTTTTTGGTGAAATTCCCAGAATTTTTCGCCCTGGAATTGACGGAGAAATGCGTTGGCAATCTTCGCCGCCTCGACGGAACCCGGCGAGAGAATCGGAAAATCGCGCAAGACGACGCGGAGATCTGGGTTATCCTTCATGAGCCGCGCAAGATCGCTCAAGGCGCGTTTGCAATACCCGCAATTATAATCGAAAAACTCGATCAGAGTGATCTTGCCCTCCAGATTGCCGATGACCGCCTGATTGGCCGCGCGAAAGAGCGCGCCGGAAGGATCCGATACGACTTTTTCGCGCGCCTTTGCCTCGGCGGCTTTCTCGCGCGCTTCGAGCACACTGATCGCTTCGCGCAGAATTTCAGGTTTCTGTAATAAATAATCCTTGATAATCGCCTCTATCTCGGCTTTTTGGCCCGATGAAAAGCTTTCCGCGCGCGCTGGAGAGAAAGCCAGCGCGAGAAAGGCGAGCGCCAGCGCCGCCAAGCCAGGCCCACGATAGCCGCCGTGACGATAAACGCCATGGCGAAAACGGCCAAAGTGCAAGCCCGAAACCGCGTGACTTCGCCAAAACATGAATCATCCTCCTGAATTGAGTCCGGCATCTTAATGCACCGCCGGTGATATGGAAACATCCTGGCGCTCGAAACCAACCCCGGCCGGGTCTTATTGGCCGCCAATTCGAAATTATAGGAGCTTTGCAACGCGGCGGTATTTTGGCGCGAAGCGGCCGGAAAGACCGGGAATATGACAAAAGACGCATTTATGGCGGACCTGTCGCTGACGAGGATCCCTCTGTCCCTCAGATCCAATGTCGCGCCTTTCATCGCCTTGGATGTGCTTGCCGGCGCCACCCGCCGGGAGCGCGAAGGGCAAGACATTGTTCATCTCGAAATAGGCGAGCCCGGCGCGCCGCCGCCGCGCGTCGTGCGGGAAGCCGCTATCTCCGCGCTCGATGGGCGCCGGGTCGGCTATACCGAGGCGCTCGGCCGCCCAAGCCTGCGCGCGCGGATCGCGCGGCATTACCGCGACACCCATGGCGTCGAGGTGCCGCCCGAACAAATAGCCGTCACGACCGGTTCGTCGGGAGGCTTCGCGCTTGCGTTCCTCACGCTTTTCGATGCGGGCGCGCGCGTGGCGGTCGCCGTGCCGGGCTATCCGGCGTATCGCAACATTCTGGAGGCCTTCGGCATCGAAACTATAACTATTGAGACGGCGCGCGAAAACCGCTTCACCGTGACCGCGGAAATGATCGAGGCCGAGCATTTAAAAAAAAAGCTCGACGGAATCTTGCTGATGAGTCCGGCCAATCCGACCGGGGCGATGATGCGCCGCGAAGCCTTGCGAGACGTTTGCGAGACCTGCGACCGGCTTGGCATCGCATTCATTTCCGACGAGGTTTATCATGGCCTGACTTATGGCGAGGCGGCGGAGACGGCGTTCAAATTTTCGTCCCAAGCCGTTGTCGCAAACTCCTTCTCCAAATATTTCTGCATGACCGGCTGGCGCATCGGCTGGCTGGTGCTGCCCGAGCATCTCATCCGTCCCATCGAACGCTTGCAGCAAAGCCTGTCCATCTCGGTCCCTTTTTTAAGCCAGATCGGCGCGGAAGTTGTTTTCGACGCGCAAGAGGAGCTCGAAGCCGTGCACGCGGGCTATGCCGGAAACCGCGAAATCCTTCTTAACGAATTGCCCGGCATGGGGTTTGATTTCCTGCCCGCCGATGGCGCGTTTTATCTCTACGTCGATATTTCGCGGTTTAGCGACGACTCGCTTGATTTTTGCGCTAAGCTGCTCGACGCGACAGGGGTCGGGACGACGCCAGGAGTCGATTTCGACCGGCGCCGCGGCAAGTCGGCGGTGCGGCTGTCTTTTGCCGGGCCAGAACGCGATATCGTCGAAGCGATGCGACGGCTAAGAGCCTGGCTGCGATGAACAAGCGGTCTTGATCCAAGACCAAGACGGGCATAAAGCCCGTTGAACAGCGCCGTCCGGGAGCCACCAACTTGCAGAAAACCGGTCGGGGAAGGGGCGAAACGGGTGATCACCGGATCTGGCATGGGCATGGTCCCGCGGTACGAATCCGCTGCAAATCGTGAGGAAGCGGCCATCGGTCCGCCCCCAGCCGCCCGTGTTCACGAAAAGCCGAAACAAAATTGGCATCGGCGGAGGAGCTTGCTAGTGTGGGCTGCGCCAGGGGATAATGCCTCGGTTTGAAATCTATCGCGCTTGACGCGCACCTCACCAGTAGCACGACTCCTATATGCTCAATGCTTAGCGACAAGCATGGAAACTGACATGATGGTCAAGGCAGTGCTCTGCCGTGGCAAGGCGCGGCTCGAAAAAACTAGATGGGCAATTTCGTCTGCGCAGGGTAAGAAAGAACATCAATAGCGCTTGGGTCCACAAGTCCTTGTTCTATGCCTTGCATTATCACGAACGGTTGCATCATTGGTTCTCGAAAGCGAAATCTATATGCCCTTTCATGCCCGCGCCGCATTAGAATATTGGCCCTCTCTTCTGTTATGAACTTCTTTAGATGCTGCTGAAAAGCGTCAATCTTCACAGGCTTGTCACGGGTTAAAATACTGGTCAATGGCTTGCAAACCGCTAACGGCGCGAAAGTTCCTCTCCCCTCAAAGTCTGTTTCTGCCAACGCGCAGGCGAGTAAAACTTCCTTATACAAGCTATCCGATCTATTGGAATGTATCGCTGTTGCATATTCGTCCTTGATGGATTCCTGTGATCGCTCAAGCACTCGCTTTATTGCTTTATCCACGTCTGTTTCAGTAATAAGCATTGAGTGGCGATGAATAGCACTTTCTGTTGAATAGAGTCCCAGCGAATGCACGTATGAAGGCAGGCCACGAGATAGATGAACGATCTTCCACATGGCATCGTCGTGGAGCTTCATTCCTAATCGTGGAATAATTTTATCGAGTATTTCTTTTCGTTCTCCGATATTCATGCGCGGCATTGGAATTTGTTCGACACATCGCCCCAGAGATTCATGCTCGCCCATGAGGTCATTTATGTTATCGGCAACGCCAACAAGAATAACTGTAACATTTACTCCATAATCGGAAAGAGACTTAATTGTATTAGCCATCAATTCGTTTGTTTTTTTCCTTTCTCCGAACTTATCGTATTCATCGATAATCAAAATTGGAATATCACTCGACTTGAATACTGCTTCAAGCTCTCGCCGAACATCGTCCGGCGCAATATCATTTGGGTAGTAATCAGCTATTGGGCGAAGGTCCGCTTTCCCATCACGAGAGGCCCGAATATGGATGTCTTTGAAAACCTTCCTCCATATCGACGAGAAATTGTCGGACGGGTCTGCCTGTTCCCGAATTGCAAATATGTATCTTAGTGTCGAGGGAAAGAGGCTGTGAAACACCTTCGCCAGCGATGTTTTTCCAACACCGCGCTCCCCGAAAAGAATAACATGCTTGCCCCGCTCCATGCTCGCATCGAGCATCTTTCGAACCTGCTCACCTCTGCCAGCAAACAAGGCGTTCTCATCGATCGGAGTTGAGGGCGTAAACAATTGGGTGGCCTCAAATAGGAGGGTATCCCAATCAGCGCTGGTGGAGCCCGGCTTTAGGTCTCGAATTTTTGGCATTTAAAGCCCTCAAAATTTGGCGTTAGTTGATACACTAACCTACTCACTTGATCAAGTGAAGCACTTACTTGGTGTCGTCAACCGTGCGCAGAAAGGCTGCAGAACAATCCGTGACGAGTGAGCATTTTCGCAATTCCATTAATGACAAAAGCGTTTTAACATGTGGGTATGACGGCAACCTCTCAAACAGCAATCGCCAATCGGCGCTTGGCCAACGCTGGAGGCTTTGCCGTCAAGCTTGCGCCGCTATGGGGTGTGTTCGGACGGGCCTTCGAGACGGAGGTCGCGCTTCGCCGGCCGTTTCTTTGGCTGCCGGTCGCGGCCGGCACGGGTGTCGTCCTTTATCTTTACGCCGATCGCGAACCGTCCCTTTGGCTTATCGCGCCCGCAGCCGTGTCGCTCGGCGTTCTCGCTTATCTTGCCCGCGCGAACCGGGTCGCGTTTTTTTTCCTTTGCGGGTTTTGCGCGGTCTTCGCGGGCGAGCTGTCGGCGGCCTTGCGGACGGCGCAGGTCGTAGCGCCGGTCATCGACAAGATCAGGATCGTCACGCTCCAAGGTTTTATCGAGGAGATGGACTTTCGCCGCAACGGCGCGCGCTTTCTCTTGCGGGTTCATTCCGCCGAAGGACTTGCACCGGATCGGACGCCGTTCCGGGTTCGCCTGTCCATGCGCCGCGCGCCGCCTTTCGAGGCCGGCACCTATGTGAGCCTAAAGGCCAGGCTGCTCCCCCCCGCCCGCGCGAGCCTTCCCGGCGGCTCTGATTTCGCGCGGGACGCCTGGTTCGCGCGGCTTGGCGCGGTCGGCAATGTGTTGGGGCGCATCGAGGTTGCGCAGGCTCCCGTTTCGCCGGGGCTCGCGGCCGCGGCCATGATGGCGATCGATCGCGGCCGCAATGCGCTGGCCCGCCGCATCGACACAATCGTGGGCGGCGATTCGGGGGCGATCGCGGCCGCGATGGTGACCGGCAAGCGCGATCTGTTGTCCGACGAAGCCAAGGAAGTCATCCGCGAGGCCGGAATCTTTCACATCATCACGATTTCCGGCGTCCAGATGACGCTTGTCGCGGCGATCTTTTTCGTCGGCCTGCGCCGTCTTTTGGCTTTGAGCCAGACGCTCGCGCTTTCCTACCCGATCAAGAAATGGGCCGCTCTCTTCGCGATCGCGGGCGCACTTTTTTACGACATCGCGACCGGCTCGCGGGTGGGCACCGAACGCGCCTTGTTCATGACCTTGATCATGCTGACTTCGGTTGTGCTGGACCGGCAGGCGTTGACCATGCGCAATCTCGCGATTGCCGCGGCGCTTGTCATTCTGATCCAGCCGGAAGCGATCATGGGCGCGAGCTTCCAGCTGTCGTTCGCGGCGGTGGCGGCTCTGGTTGCCGTCTACGAAGCGCGCATGGCCGCGTGGGGCCGTGACGAGCCATTGGGTAAGGCATCCCGTCCGGTCGAAGGCGAACGCAAGCGCATGGCGCTCGAAACCTTGAAGCCGCTGCTGCGGCGAGGACCTTTGGGACTGTTGTTCGCGACCTTTTGCGCGACCTCAGCCACGGCCTCCTTCATGGCCTATAATTTCCATGAGCTCAGCCCCTATGTGCTAATCGGCAATCCGCTGACCCTAACCATCATCGAAATTTTCGCGGTGCCGGGCGCGCTCCTTGGCACCTTGCTCTATCCGCTCGGCCTCGACGCGTTCGTGTGGCGCTATGTCGGCCTTGGCATCGACGGCGTCATGTGGGCCGCGCGCGGGATCGGAAGCTGGCCCGGATCGACGATCCACCTTCCCGCTTTCGCGCCCTGGGCGATTGTTTTTCTCAGCCTCGCGGTGCTCTCTTCCGTGCTATGGCGGACCGCGATTTTACGCGCGACGGCGCTTCCGCTTGCCGCGCTCGGTCTCCTCGGCGCGGCGGCTGGGCCTTCTTTCGACATGGCGGTGGCGCCCGCGGGCGACGCCGTGGCGTTCCGCGCGGCAGATGGAAGGCTCGCGGTTGTTGGCCGCGGCCGGAATGCGTTTTCGACCGAGCAATGGCTGCGCGCCGACGCCGACGGACGTCTGGCCGGCGAGGCTTTGACCAAAACAAATTGCGACAAGCTCGGTTGCGTCGGCTATCTCGCCTCCGGGCGGACGGTCGCCCTCGTTCTCGACACGCAAGCGTTCGCCGAGGATTGCACCCGCGCGGATATCATCGTCACCCCCCGTTTCGCGCCCTTGGGCTGCGCCGCGAACATCGTCATCGACCGCGAAAAGCTCAAGCAAACCGGCGCGCTCACTCTTGCTTTTGGCAAAGACGGTGTCGTGCAGATGCGCGCGGCCCGCGCCGCCGACGAGGACCGACCCTGGTCGCCCGCGCCGAAGCGCGGCTGGGGCCGCGCCGTGCCGCTTGTTTCGGCCGCGAGAGACGGACAATATCAAGATACCAGCGAGGAGCCCGGCGAGGGCGCCGATGCGTCGCCGTTGGACTAGCGGAGTGCGGCGGACAGGTGGGCTCGCACTGCCGCCACGCGATTACGCGCGCGGATTTGAGCTTTCCAGTTCGATGAGGCATGATTGCCGCCACGCTCATGCCTAACGCGACGGTCGCCAAACTCGACTCCTTCATCGCTCGCTGGACTGCCGGCGACGGCGGCCAAGAACGCGCCAATTACGCGCCGTTCCTCTCCGAGCTTTGCGACGCATTGGAGGTGCAACGCCCCGATCCTGCGTCCCATGACACGGCATTGAATGCTTATGTATTCGAGCGCGCTGTCATTTTTCGAGAGCCGGACGGTTCGACCGCGCGCGGACGCATCGACCTCTATAAGCGCGGCTCCTTCGTCCTTGAGGCGAAGCAAAGTCGCAAGCCGGGCAAACCGAAAGAGCTGCAAAGCAGCCTCTTTGATCCCGAGCCCGAGGAGACCGCCCCGCGCGGCCGCCGCACCGCCTCGCGGGCATGGGATGTTCTCATGTTGAACGCGCGCCAACAGGCAGAGCAATACGCCAAGGCGCTGCCCACGATCGAAGGCTGGCCGCCGTTCCTGATTGTCTGCGATGTCGGCCATTGCTTCGAGATTTATGCCGACTTCACCGGCCAGGGGAAAAACTACGCGCAATTTCCCGATCGGCAGGGGTTTCGTGTCTATCTCGAAGAGCTCCAGCAAGAAGAGGTTCGCGAGCGGCTTCGCCTGATCTGGCTCGATCCGCAAAAACTCGATCCGGCAAAAATTACGGCGAGAGTCACGCGCGAGATCGCCGAACGATTGGCAAAGGTTTCCAAGCATCTCGAAGACACCAAGCATGATCCGGAGACGGTCGCACTTTTTCTCATGCGCTGCCTTTTTACCATGTTCGCCCAAAGCGTCGAATTGCTGCCGAAGGACAGCTTCAGCGATGTGCTAAAAAAATGCATCGACGACCCTTCCCACTTCTGTCATCGCGTCGAGCAGCTGTGGGCAGCGATGGATCAGGGCGGCTTTGCTTATGCCATCGAGCGCGACGTGCGCAAATTCAATGGCTACCTGTTCAAGAGCCGCAGCGTGCTTCCGTTGCCGAAGCAGGAAATTGGCGAACTGCTGGAGGCCGCCAGACGCGATTGGCGTAAAGTCGAGCCCGCCATTTTCGGCACGCTGCTCGAACAGGCGTTGAACCCCGCCGAGCGCAAAAAACTCGGCGCGCATTATACGCCCCGCGCCTATGTCGAGCGGCTGGTCGTCGCGACGATTCTGGAGCCACTCAAGGCCGAATGGGCGAATGTCCAGGCAACGGCGGAAGCCAAGCGGGAAGGCGATCCGAAGGGCGCGGCCGCCGTGGTGCAGGCTTTTCATACAAAACTTTGCGGCATCCGCATTCTTGATCCGGCCTGCGGCACCGGAAACTTCCTTTATGTGTCGCTCGAATTGATGAAACGGCTCGAAGGCGAGGTTTTGGAGGCATTGGCGTCTTTAGCCGGGGCCCAGGAGGCCCTTCATTGGCTCCAGGGGCAGACCATCGATCCGCACCAGTTTTTGGGACTCGAAGTCAATCCCCGCGCGGCGGCGATCGCCGAATTGGTGCTCTGGATCGGCTATCTGCAATGGCATTTTCGCACGCGCGGCGGAATGCCGCCCGAGCCGATCCTGCGCGATTTCCAGACGATCCAAGTCGCGGACGCCGTGCTCGCCTGGGACTCGAAAGACCTCGCGCGTGACAAACACGCCCGTCCAATCGCTCGTACGGATACGGAAGGAAACCAGGTCGAGGTCTATCGCTACAAAAACCCGAAGCGGCCCAGATGGCCGGACGCCGATTATATCGTCGGCAATCCGCCATTCATTGGCGGCAAGGACATTCGCGGGCGCATGGGCGAAGACTATGCGAAGGCGCTTTGGGCCGCGCATCCGCATATGAACGAGAGCGCCGATTACGTCATGTATTGGTGGGATTTTGCCGCCGAGCTTTTGACGCTAAACGACGCGCGGCTGAAACGGTTCGGTCTGGTCACGACGAATTCGCTTTCGCAGGTATTTCAGCGGCGCGTTATGGAAAAACATTTGGGCGCCAAGAAACCCGTTTCCTTGCTGATGGCGATCCCGGATCATCCCTGGACGAAGGCCACGCGGGACGCCGCCGCCGTACGGATTGCCATGACCGTGGCGGAAGCGGGCGCCCATGAGGGCCGCTTGTTCGAGGTGACGAAGGAAGAGGGACTCGATACGGATGCGCCGAATGTCGAGCTGCGCGAGACGCGCGGAAAAATCAATAGCGATCTGACGGTGGGGGCGGATGTCACCGCATTGTCGCCACTCAAGGCAAACGCCTTTCTTTCCTCGCGTGGCGTTGTCCTGCACGGAGCCGGTTTTATTGTTACGCCCGCCGAAGCAGGGCATTTGGGCCTTCGCCGCAGGCCGGGGCTGGAAAGCCATATCCGGCATTATCGCAACGGCCGCGATCTGACCGGCACGCCGCGCGGCGTCATGGTCATCGACCTGTTCGGGCTGGACGCGGACGAGGTTCGCAAACGTTTTCCGGAAGTTTATCAGCATATCTTGGCAACGGTGAAACCCGATCGAGATGCAAATCGGGACAAAGATATTAGTGCGCGGTGGTGGCTATTTGGGAGAACGCGAGATGAAATTCGCCCCGCTCTCAAGGGTCTGCCGCGCTATATCGCGACAGTCGAGACGGCGAAGCATCGCATCTTTCAATTTCTCGATGCGAGCATTTTGCCGGATAACAAACTCCTCTGCGTCGGATTAGCTGACGCGTACCATTTGGGTGTTTTGTCCTCTCGCTCTCATATTATATCGTCCTTGCGGGCGGGTGGCTGGCTTGGGGTAGGAAACGATCCTGTCTACGTAAAATCAAAATGCTTCGATCCTTTCCCCTTCCCCGACCCGCCCGAAACCCTCAAAGCTCGCATCCGCGCCACGGCGGAAGAGCTCGACGCGCTGCGCAAACAAGTCCAGGCCGAATACCCAGGCCTGACTCTCACGCAGCTCTACAATGTTTTGGAAAAGCTTCGCGCGGGCGAAAAACTTGACGCCGAAGACGAAGCCATCAAGACCCAAGGCCTCCTTCTTATCCTCAAGGAGCTTCACGAAAGGCTCGATGCGCTTGTGGCCGAGGCCTATGGCTGGCCGGAAAATCTTTCGGACAATGAAATTTTGGAGAAGCTCGTGGCCCTAAACGCCGAGCGGGCGGCGGAGGAAAGGCGCGGGTTGGTCCGTTGGTTGCGCCCGGAATATCAGCGCGCACGGGCGGGCATCGCGCCGGAGCAGCGTGCCAAAGAAGCCGAAGAGCAACTCGAAGCGCAGCTCGTTATCGCCGCCGCGAAGGCGCAGAAACCGGCGTTCCCCACAAGCGATCTGGAGCGCACGGCGGCCGTGTTCGCGGCGTTGACGGAAGCGAGCACGCCGCTCGACGCCCAATCGATCGCCGCAAAGTTCCGGCAAGGACAAAAAATCGAACCTTCCGTCGCCCGCATTCTGGCCGCCTTCGCGCGCATGGGACAATTCCACACCGGCGATGGCGAGCGTTTCACGCAACGCCGTGGCGGGTGACGCTACCTAACGCGTGGCGATTTGGCGAAACCCCGCGACGGGCCCGAGCGCCGCCGGGTCCGCTTCCACGACCTCCACCTTGTCGACGCGGGCGTGCGCGGGACCACGCCAGCAGGCCGCGCAGAGCGCCTCGACGGCGTCCGGCGGACCGGAAAAGAGAGCTTCGACATCGCCGTTCAAACGGTTTCTTACCCAGCCCCTAACGCTTAGCGCGCGGGCTTCCATTTCCATCCAGGCGCGGTAGCCGACGCCTTGGACATAGCCGCCAATCCTCACCCGAACGACCATTTGGTGTCCGGTCATGGTCGCCGCATTGAGCGGTCGTCTGGATTGACCTGAGCGCCGGCGAATTTGACGCCGTGCGCTTCGATCCCGAAAAGGGCGAGGACGGCAAGCGTCACGGCGACGATCGCGGCGACAGTCGCGAGCGCGAAAGCATAGTTTCCGCCATTGGCTTGGGCAATGCCGGCTTGAAGGGTGGCGTTCGCCGAGGCCAGCAAATTGCCAATCTGATAGGTGAAACCGGGAAACGTCCCGCGCATGTCTTCGGGGGAAAGTTCGTTGAGGTGCGCCGGGACAACGCCCCAGGCTCCCTGAACGGCGAACTGCATGAGGAAGGCGCCAACCGCCAGCGTAAGCGGGCCCGCGCCATAAGCCCAAACCGGAATGAGCGGGAGAGTGAGTAGCGCCGCGACAAGAATCGCCCGGCGGCGGCCGATCCGTTGCGATAGCGCGCCAAATAGGAGTCCGCCAAGGATCGCGCCAATATTATAGACGATCGCGATGAGGCCGACCGAATGCTGCGAGAAATGACGTTGGAATTGCAGGAACGTCGGGTAGAGGTCCTGCGTCCCATGGCTCAAAAAGT
>JALZAY010000192.1 GCA_030948025.1 Pseudomonadota bacterium | reverse complement strand
CTGATGCGGTTTTTACAGATGCTGCGGCAGACATGACGAGTCCTCCTGACTTGGGCAACATTCCATCAAAGGCTGCGGCCGTCGAATGGCATCACCTTGAGAGCTGAAATCTCGACGCCTTCGAGGCTGCATTCGCTTCTCTTGGTCGGGCAGGCATAATACCCCGGAGACCTGACTCCGACAACGGCCTTGCCTCCCTGATCGCCCGAGCGATCGCAACGCGCAACATGTTCCTTGCGGGCCGTGATGACAGCATCGACCCGGCCGCCGTAAAAGCGTCCTTGAAAATGGCGCGGATTGGCGTGGCGGTGCTCCAACCCTTTCGGTCGAGTCCGACCACTTCAAAATGACGATTGGCCCCACGTTTAATCGCGTCGCTGGAAAAAGCGGATCGTCCAAGCCCCAAAGTTTTTCGATCCGCAAACGTCGTCGAGGCGACCGGCAATGCCGCGGCGGTTGCGAGCGTCATCAGCCCCTTCCGCCGGAAATCATTCAATACCTGGACCGCCTAGTCCGGCTCGAGTGTTTCCCGTCCGTTACTCGGCAGGATCACCACCGTCCGTGTGACGTTCTTCGCGTTGAAGGCCTCGGGCGAGTCCGAATATCGATCGATCAGCGGAAGCAAAAGCCTTATGGCATTGGGATCGCTGCGCATGGCGACGTTAGCGAGCCGACGGAGCATCACTTCAAGCGCGGGGATCCGGCGCGTCTTGCCGTTTTCGGTTACGACGATCTTTTGCTGAAGGATGTCGTTGAGGACTGCTCCTACCGACCGGCTGCCTTTTGGGCGTCCCTTCGGATTGCCGCTTTTGCCAGCCGCAAATTGGGTCGCCTTTGGCGGTCGCCGGTAGCCGACGACGTAATCCGACGTTCCTGAGCTTTTCCGATCAGGCATCTCCGCTCCCCGCGGCCATTTGGCCACCCCGCGCTCCTTCGCCGCCAAGGGCATTCCCGGAAATCGGGCGAGCGGCGCCGTCCGTCCGCTCGCCTGCGTTGGTCTTGGCCCAAACGATCAGATTGATCGGCGCGAGGCCGAGTTGCGTCGCCGCCGCGTGCACGGTCGGCAGGCCTCGCCAATCGATAAAGGTGCCGAACAGGCCGCCATCGGCGAGGTGACTGAGCGCCGCCTTCATCCAGGCGAGGTTGAAGGTCAAGAATTCCGCCCCCGACATTTCGCCCGACGCCATGGCGAACTCCCGGTGGGAACCACCGGTAACGTTGCCGGAAATGCGAACATTGTAGGGCTCGTCCGTTAGGACCAACCTGGCTGGACCATCGCTCCGCATGAGCGGCGCGAAGACCTCCTCAACGGAGGCGTCGCCGCAGGCGATCTTATGCTCGCCAAGAAAAAAGATATCGCCTTCCCGGGCGACCGCAATAGCTCCTGGCGCGGGCGCAAGCGGCCCCTGTTCGTTAGGCGGCGGATCGTCGCCAAGCAGGATTTGATCGATTTCGGGCGCGCTGAAACCGGAAATCTCGATCGGCGTCTGTTCGACAATGAGCTCCTCGAACTCGACTTTGAGGTCCTCAAGGCTCCAGGCGCCGTTTTCACCCAGCCGGTTGAGGGCGATGCGTAACAGGCGTTGCTCGGCGCCGGTCAGATGCTCAACGCGAATGCAGGAGATTCGGAGAAGACCCAGTTGCTTGGCTGCCTCGACGCGAATCATCCCATTCAGGATGGTATTGCCGCTCCCGATCACCACGGGATCGCAAAAGCCGAGCTCGGCGATCGAGGCTGCGACTTCACGAATCTGAGCCGCTTCCTGACGCCTCACGTTGCGCGCCGGGCCGACGAGATCGGCCAGAGAGAGTTCTTCAACCCTCAAGGGCGGCAGAAGATCGTTACGCCGCCGCAGGGGCGGTGCGGAGGCCAATGACGAAAGGCGCTCCCGGCGACGTTTGCCTTGGGCCTTTAGGTCCGCTCGGAAAGCCGACGACTGATCGGCGGCCCTATCGAAGGGAGCCATTTTCATCCCCTTTCGCGCACCTCTCCTTCAAGAGATTTTCATAGCTAGGTAGCTGAGGAACCGACGCTATGATATCGAGCTCGGCGCGGTCGAGGCCAAAAAACGCGTTAGCCAGGCGATAGACTAATTCAGCGCTCATCGAAGAACCCATTTCTTGAAAAGTCGACATAACGGCGCCCCGTAGCCATCCGATAATGGCGGCGGCCGTCATGGTTTCGGCCAGCACGCAAGGTACGTTCGCCATCGTTGGAAGAGTTGCAGCCTTGACGCGGCCGTGGCCGGCGAAGATCATATTTTGACTGTCCGGGCAACCAGAGTTCTCCCGGCTTCGTCACCGGCGTCGAGGTCTCGTTCAGCGCCGGCAGATCGTCCTCTTCGTCGCTGCCGGAGGCTTCGAACGCGACGTCGATTTCGCCCATCTCAAAGCCGCTGATGCGAAGGTCGATTTCGCCGCTCATCTCCATCATGTCCGAGAACTCCAGCCTCAGAGCCTCGAGATCCCAGCGCGAGTCCTCGCTAAGCCGGTTGAGCGCGAGCCGCAGCATCCGCAGCTTGGGCTCGTCGAGGTCGGTGATGGTCACGGCGGGAACTTCCGGCAAGCCGAGCTTTTTGGCGGCAAGCGCCAATCCCCAACCGGCGATCACGCGGCTGGTCGCATCGATGACGATAGGAAGGACGAAGCCGAATTGTTCGATGCTCGCCTGCAGCTTGCGGATCTGCGCGGGCGGGTGTTTGCGCGTCTCCCGTCCGAGAGGCTTGAGAGTTTCGATGCGGACAAGATTTGGATTGAGATTGCGGGAAACGGCAAAGCCATTCCCGCACGGCATGGGCTGCGGTTCCATCATAGATCTCCCTCAAATGGGCCAGGCGCGAATCACTTCGCGCCAAATATCATGATCATGCCATACCAGCAGACCGGACCAGCCGAATTTACAAAGTTATCGTCGAGGGCGCCCGCGCCGCCGCACTGACGGGCCGACCCGATCGGCGGCGACGTAACCTCGCATGGCCGAATGGACGGCTTGAACCCGGTCGCCTGGAGGCCGTGTCAAGATTGCGGCGCGCATGTGGGCTCCGGCCGCCTCGTGTTCGGCAATCCAAGCGGCGGTCGGCTGCAAGGCTTCAACGGCCTCGCACACGAAGCGTCCGGATGCCGATTGTGGCCGGCCCGTGTAGGAGCGCAGCCTTACGGGGTTGGCGGTGACGGGCCGACCGGTCTCTCGTCGCCAGAGATCGCAAAGTTGCGAGACCACCAGGCCCAACGACAGCCGAGCCTCGGGACCTTGCCGGCGCCTAAGGCGGGTGAGCGCAAGCTCGAACCGGCTGCGCAAACGCCTGACCGGCGTGCAAACGGCAATGAAGGGATCAGCCGAATTGTCGGCCGGCTCGGGACCTGCAGACCCGGCATCGATGACGACATCCCCGTCCGTGGTCGTGTCGAGGTTCCCAAGCAGCGGCACAATTGTGTCGGCGGCGGCACAAACCTCTCCAATCAGGTTGGCTTCATCGGTCCTTCCGACGCGAGCCAGGGTGTGGCGGACGTCCGACGCGGTCTCCGACACGGCGTCAATAGCAGTCTTGTCGGCGGAATAGAACGCGACGGGATCGACGTTCAACTGCCCTGCCGCCGAGCGGCATTCCAAAAACCCTTCGGACAAGAGCAACCGAAGCTGCGGCCGTAGAGCTTCAAGCCGCGACGACAGGACGCCCAAACGAACAAGTAGGTCCCGCAGCGCTTGCATCCGCTCTGCCCGCGTCGGCCCAAACTCGTCCTGATGCAGGTTGCGATGATAGCGGCCTCCGATAGCGTGCAACTCCGCAACGATGTTTTCGATCGATGATTGACGGCTCGCCAGGAGACCAGCGACGCGCCTCAACTCTGCTTCGGACCATAGTGGAGGAACGATCTCGCGGACGCCACTCCAGCCCCATCGTGGGCTTGCGGCATTTTTTTGAATTCGTTCGACTTGATGTCCGCCCACGCTAAGCCTCCAATATCAACGCGCTTCATCTATCCGCCTGCACCGGCGAAGGGCTCGACGCCTGGTGCGCGGCTCCGCCAGGAAGCCGCCAATGTTCGCAATACAGCCATCGCCCGACTGGTTTTGTCGCAGGAAGCAACCGCAAGGAAACCGAACAGCATAGAAGCCGGAGGAGCGAGGGGAAGCCCGAGGACGGGATAGATGTCGGGTTCGTGATCGAGATCGGGGCGGAAATCCCCGTGGCGCTTGTCCCCATTCGACGCTGGATTGCAATATAAATAGTTCTCCTCCGCCACATAGGAAGAAGGAACGAGCATGGTCTGTGCCAGCGCTGTTTCGGAATGAATTGCGATGAGAAGTCCGAGCCGTCGAAATGGATAGCGCTTCCTCCTTAGCCAAATGTTGAGGCCGTTCTCGGATGCTAAACGTGCCAGTCGCGTTGGACATTTAGGAACGGAAAAAATCCGGGGGTCAACCGATGAATGGGTGCCGCTCGTGCAGCCTCCGTCGTTGATCCCGGCGGATCGCCGAAACCATGTTTTGCCAAATCGTCGAAGCTACGCGGCTGCACGATATTGGCGAGCCAATCAATTGGCGCGGCGCGTCGCCGCCACGACCGATCCCGAACTGGCGGTCGAAGCCGTCCGCAGTGGCGCCGGTCGAACGACCTCGACTGGGTTAACGGGAATTTAGTTGGATACCGGCGGACGGTCAAAAAATTGATCCGAGGTCCAATTCCCTATTCGGGCGCGAGAATTCCCTGTTCGGCAAAAATAATTCCCTGTTCCGTCAAAAAAATTCCCTGTTCCATTTGCTAGGGAATTTTGCTGCAAGCATTTGAAATTGCTAGATGATTAGGAGCGAGAATCGCAGAAAAAGGCCCAAATTTGAAAAATTCCCTGTTAAATTCCCTGTTAGCAGGGAATTTGACCCGGAGACCGGTTCGCCGCTGACTGGGTCGTCAGCCACAGACCTCCCTGATATGACCGTGTATTTTCAGTTTCCGCGGTCTCCGGCAGATCGAGTCCGATCCGAGCAATTTAAGCAGATCGGGATCGAAATGGGTGAGCATGCGCTCGCCCCGTTGCAGCACCGTCACCTGCGTTCCAGCGCGCGCGGCAATGTGGGAAAACTCGGCAGCGATATAGCCGCCGCCCACCATCACAATCCGCTCCGGCAGAGTTTCGAGGGCAAGGAACTCCTCGTTTGTAATCAGTAGGCCGCGGGTTCGACTCCTGCAACAGGCACCAATAAAATCAATATGTTACACTAATTCTCTCTAGTTATAACAGAACCAAGTTTATCGCCGGGGCAACACTTGGGCAACGCCGCGCCCCCTCGCTCACCGCTCCGGCCGCCGCGCCCGCGCGTCTATCACCGCACGCACCAAACCCATGCGACCATGACAGCAAGCCAAATGATGAAAGCGTGGATCATGATGCCTCCCGCGCGCCACACTTCACGAGAAACGCGGCGCGCTTGGATGCCATGAAAACCCTAACCTTACGTTAGAGTTTACCATTCGGCCGCACCAGCCGCCTTGCCCGGCGTCTAACCCATTTGGGGTATCCGGCCACGGCCGCATTTTTGCAGGTGCGCCATCCTGCCACGGCTGCGAATTGGCCACGATCACACGCCTGGAGACGCGGATCGCGGCCGGGCCGATAAATATGCCCACGGCTAGGCATTGCCCGAAGGAGCCACGGGCAATGCCTATGAATACCAAGCATTGCTGAACTGTGGCTGGCCAATATCGCTCATTCATTTCGGCTGACCTGGTCGCCACAACGCCCTTCGCGCGGCCGGTCAGGAGCTTTTTGTGTTCCGCTCTTACCCTCGGCCCGCAAGCCAGCCGCGTCGCCCCGTCGCCCCGTCGTGTTGCCCCAGCTTCACACCAGCTTTTCATTATATGCCGAGCAAGATTTAACGAACGGGCTCTCGCGAATATCTCGGCCTTTTTGACACTCGCGAAGAAGCGAGTGCGGCATATGCGGAAAGGGCGGCGCAGGTGCACGGTGAATTCGCGAGAACTTCATGACCGAGAAAAAGCCGACCATTCCCGCCGCCGCGAGGCGCAAGGACATGCAGGATGGTATGTTGGCGCATTATCTCGAACAGGCTCAGGCGGCCGATGCGAATGTCGAGGCGCGGATCAAGAGAGAGTCGTTCGACTTCCGTAGCAATTTGCGCCACGTGAAGGGGCGAAGAGGTGTGAGATGATCTGCTTTGAAGCGCTGTTTGCGGCCTTAATCGCTTACAAACTTCAGGGGGTGGCCTATCTCTATGCTCCGATGGCCCCGCCGCGCCGCCGTGCCCCGCGCGCCGTCATGCGCTCCAAAAATCCCGAGCTTTGGCCCGCGCGAGCACATATTGCGCAATAGCCTCACGCCTAATTGCGTCGCGATCACGGAGTCGGCGTCTGATCGAATGGAACAAAAATTCAGCGTCCCCCGCAGCGCCCGTATCGCCCGCCAAGACTCTCGCCTCGGCTGCCGCCAGATCCCGGCGCAAGCCTTTCATGTTCAATCCGTCGATCTTCTCAAGGAATTGCTCCGCGATTCTGACGTCTTCCTTGCGCTCCGGATCGATCGGTTGTGGGAACATGATAACGTTGGATTCCCGTGTCGCCATTACCCCACCTGTTCCGCCGCTTCGCCGTGGATTCGCGGAACATCGCTCAAGTAGCTTTCCCGAAGCTCGCTTGCAGCTCTTCGCCGGCCGCTGTTTTCCATATGCGTTTTCTGACCGACATTGTGTCACCTTATGCTTTACGCATCGAGATTTGAGTTCTTTGTCACGATGCCGTGATATTTCTACCCGCGTGAAACTTTTAGAGCCTTGAAGCGATAACGGGCAATCGCCGGGTTGTCCCCCGACCGGCCGGCGAAGCCGCCTGTTGCGTTGTGGCTGGCACCCCCCGCTCGGCTACAAACCAGGCGCAGCCCCTGATCTGGTTCCTCCAGGTCAGGGGCCTCCGCCCGCGCGCATTGCCATGCTCATTCTGTGAGCGCCGGGCACTCTTGATTTCTTAGCGCCAAGCATTAACTATAGTTCATGTCGCGGTGTGGCGCAGCTCTACAGCACATAGCTACGTTCAAGAGGCATTGCTCGCATCC
>JALZAY010000191.1 GCA_030948025.1 Pseudomonadota bacterium | reverse complement strand
GCATCATCAAACCGTGCAGCGCTGCGTCGAACGGGCCGCCGGCTGCGGCGCTTTGGCGGCGTTGGACGACAGTTCACGGCCCGGCAAAAAGCCGGCCATCACCGCCGAAGCCAAGGAATGGCTGGTTGCTCTGGCCTGCCGGAAAGCCAAGGACCTGCCCCGGACTTGATCTTGGGGTTTGGACGACCAGGCTGTTGGCCCGCCATGCGGGTGAGCATGGACCTTTGGCCGGCCACGCCTGCCTTGCCGGTCTGGTCCAAGGGACCGTATGCAAAATTCGCGACGGGCCTGCCGTGAAGCCGCCCAAGATACGCTCGCCATCTCGAGCGCCGCGATCCGGAATTCGAAGAAAGAATGGCGCAAATCCTGGGCGTTTACAAAGAGGCCGAGATCCTGAACGCGGCGGCGGCCAGCGCGAAGGAGGCAAGCGGCGCGGTGGCCATCGTCTCTTATGATGATCCTTCGGCAAAAGCTCAGGAGCCCGGCGCGACGGCGCCGGACTTGCCGCCGAAACCCGGCATCCATGCGACCTTCTCTCGCGATCACGAGCCCAGGCGCCACGGCGCGCTGAGCCTGCTTGCCGGGATCGATCTCTTGACCGGCAAGGTCCATGCGCTTGTCGAGGAGCGCCACCGCTCGCGTGAGTTCATCGAATTCTTGAAGCTCCTCAACCGGCCTATCCGGCTTCGGCCGCGATCAAAATTATCCTCGACAATCATTCCTCGCCCGCTTCGCGGATTGCTCTTTCCTTCGGCGCAATCCGCTTGCAGAGGGGGCTCGCCGCCCACATCTCCAAGGACACCAAAGCCTGGATCGCGACACAGCCGGAGGGCCGCTTCGAATTTACCTTCACTCCGAAGCATGGCGCGTGGCTGAGCCTCATTGCGGGCTTCTTCGCCAAGCTCGCCCGCTCCGTGTTAAGCCCCATCCGCGTCGTCGCCAAACAAGACCTCGCGGAGCGCATCCTGGCCGCCATCGATGCCATCAACCAACACCCTGTCGTCCACCCATGGTCCGACAAACTTGCCAACGCCGCTTGCTAGCATTCGAATTTTGGAAACCCTGTACTAGGCTCTTCACCTATTTTCAGTATGCGCTTTTCATTTTCTGAATCGCTTTGCTGAGCCGCAAATTTGCCTGTCCCGAAAAGGAGAACATGACTAGGGGTGGAGGCCTCACAGTTATCGTAAATTGACCGTTATTATTCGTTGTATTAGACCCGATAAGACGTTGCCCCGGCTTGAACGGCAGCTCCCCGCGCCAAATCTCTGCCCCCGTTCCGCCGAGAAAGATAATGGCGACGTATCCAGTGTTGCTTGAGCTATAGGGCACTTGCATTGGCACGGAAAATGTGAACTGATTTCCCGGCGCCACTCGAAACGGCGTAGAGTTTGCAGACATGGTCTGTCCCATTGGAACGACGACGCGTTGGGAAGGAGGCACCACATTGGCCGTGACGGTAGCGTGTTGGGTTTCGTCAATATATTGCGCTGAACCCAGCAACACATTGGCCGCTCCGTCACAATTGCACTCCGTATTGATACGCAAAGCCACCACCGCGACAGCCGCGCCGGCAGGAACGGTGTTTGTAACCGAAGCTGTCGTCGTGATGTTCAGCGTTCCGTCGTCGACTGCGTACGCGAATATTTGTGCGCCGCCGACCGGCGTTCCATGCGAGGTAAGTGTCCCCGTGAAACCCGCATTTGTTTTCGTTGTATTAATAACCGTTTCCGCCGCGGCATAGCGGTCGACCAGAAAGGTCATCGTGCCGGGCTGTGTTTCAGGCAGCGCGTATAATGGCTGGGGATTCCACGTTTGAAGGATGGCATGATCGGGAACCAATTGTGAATCGGTCTCGATTTCTGCGAAGCGCTTTTCGGCACCAGTTGTCCATTCTACGGCTCCATCAATGAAATCCCCGTCGTAGATAATGCCAAACGGAATGCCTTCTACGTGCAGAAGCGCATGTAACTCGGTCAGCTGTCCGCTCCAGCCGGTTCTTTGCCAGGCCACATCCGAATGAATGAAGGCCAACGGCTGCCCCACAGTCGCCTTATAGGTCTTCGCCCATTGCATGATTTCCTGAACCCAATCGGCGGGGCCCCCATCACCCTGCATAGGTTCGATATCGCCGACCTGTGCATTCGGAAAATATTTGTGCACGGTTGCAACTTGTATTGCTACATCTTGCGCAATCGCCGGAATCGACGCTTGGGGAGCGCCCGGCTCGGTGCTGTAAGTACCGAACCACAACGGTTCATCCATCGCCACATACTGTAAATTACCCCCAAGGTTCTTTATGCGTGCAAGGGCGTTCGCAAGTAACTCGCCTTCAAATCCTTCAACCCGTCCGCACTGCGGATCTTTTCCTCCGCACAAGACCGGGTCGTTACGATTAAGCAGCCCATACTCGATCGCGAGAGCAATATGCCGTTGTCGCAATCCGGCGATCACTGTTTGTAGATCGGCATCCGATGCGTTGTTGACGAATTGCGGGTAGAGCTTAAATATTTGCACATGCGATGCGGCTTGCAGCCACGGCGCGCTCGGCTGGAACAAGTTCATGAAATCGGGAGCTGGTATTGGGGGCTGGTTCCTTGGCGTGAACCAGACGGTTGCGGTTTTCGGCCATGCAACGGCGGGCATTACGCCAAGAAAGAGACCGAGGATTATGAGGATAAAAATTTTGCTGCTGCCAGCTAAATGCTTGTAAAGCTTATAACGCATATCATTACTACCTTTTAGTTATATTCCTCCTGAAACGCAGTGGACGCCACAACGCTCGTAATCCCGTCGGTATAGTTCTTGAAGTGTCAATTTCCGTTAATTTCCGAATCGGTAATTTATGGATACTTGAGTTTGCTCATGGGTCTCCATTTTGTCGGCCTCCAGGATCGCCTCGATCACCGGAACCAGCGGCCCGAGCTTTGGCCGCTCTGGAGCCTTGGACCGCACATAGCCAGGCGGTGCCGAATACCGGCACATTTTGGCGATCGTATCCCGGCTCAGTCCAAAGACCCGCGCCGCTTCCCGCCGGCTCTTCCCTTCAATGAAAACAAACGGTCGAACCGCTGCGTAAATCTCCACCGCGAACATCCCCGGCCGCTCCTCTTCGAATCAGCGTTCGAAAGGTTCAGCAAATGGTCAAACGTCGCGCCTCCAAGGCTTGAGGAGCCCATCCGGTGTGCTTGCTCAAAACTCCGAAAGGTCGAGAAGGTGTAGAGATTTTCGCGCCACCGCCGTCGTCGCGGGCATGATCACGATTCTTTCCGCCCTCGTTTCCCTGCTCTCGTTCCGTGTTCGCAGCCGCGCCTCGCTAGAGCTTAAGCTCGTCTGTCAACGGCGGAGCAAAAACCGGCCAGCGGGGCGGAGCAAAACCAGGCCAGTTTGCGGCGTGGGCGTAGAGCAAGACGTGCCGCGTCCGCCCCAGCGGAGATGGCCGGGTTTCGGAGCCGGGGCGGACGCGGTTTTCAGGAAGCGCTGATGATTTCGGCGGTTTCTGGATCGGCTGCTGGGGCGGCTTTGTCAGCGGGTTGGGTCGCACACCGCCGCCGGGCCTTCGATTGCTTGAGCCGGTAGCTTTCGCCGTTCAGTGCGCCCCGATGGCGCGGATCACCAGTGGAGGAAGGTTCCACCCAGATGGTTGTCGATAGGTCTGGTAGCTGACGATCGGTTGGGTTGGGTAACTGACCGGATCGAAGCCTCGTGACAAAGGCCACCTTGGGCGGTCGAGCAACCCGGTGGGCCATAAATAGAGTGAAGCCTGAGCAGGCCTCGAAAGTGAAATCGCGGATGCCGACCCGGCTAAACGACGGGGAAGGCTGCACGGATGGGCAAGTAATCGACGCACGCCCCATCCGGTCCGCCGGGGTAATGGGCATGGCACGCCGGGAAGGTGATGCGTGCAACGGAGGAGACCCGTTCTGGACGAGGCTAGCGGCCTCTACGCCGTCTTCCAGGGCGACGGTCCAAGCGGGAGTCGGACGGGGTCATAGTACTGTTGAAGCCGGGTAATGCCGGTGGAGGGAAGGGCCTCGGCTTGTGACATGCTTTTGAAGATGGGAAGGTGAGGTGATTGGTGATGAACCTTGAAACACCGCTAAAGATCCGGACCTTCAGAAGAAGCTCTACTGTAAAGCGAAGGTCGAACCGACTTTCCGCTCCTACCTGCTCTACGATAAGATTTCTCGGGCGGACATTCTTTTCTACCGGCTGGCTCGCGCGAATCGCGGGGCACCGGGGGTGGACGGGATAACGTTCGCGATGATCGAGGCGGCGGGGCTGGAGACGTGGTTAGCGGACTTGCGGATGGACCTCGCGGCGAAGACGTACGAGGCAGCGCCGGTGCGCAGGGCGATGATCCCGAAGCCCGGGGGTGGAGAAAGGCCACTCGGCATCCCGACAATCCGGGACCGGGTGGTACAGACAGCCGCCAAGCTTGTCCTTGAACCCATCTTCGAAGCGGACCTGGAAGAAAATGCTTATGGCTATCGTCCGAGGCGGAGCGCAACGAACGCTATCGAGGAAGTGCACCGGCTGATCTGCCGGGGCTACACCGATGTGGTCGATGCCGACCTCGCCAAGTTCTTCGATACGATCCCTCACGGTGATCTGATGCAATCAGTTGCCCGCCGGACCGTTGATCGAGACGTCCTCCACCTCATCAAGATGTGGCTGACGGTGCCGTTGAGGAACAAGGCGCGAATGGCAAGACAACCATTTCTGGTGGAAAATCGAACAAGCGCGGCAGGCGGGGTGATCAGCCCGTTGCTCAGCAACCTGTACATGAACCGGTTCCTGAAGCACTGGCGGCTGACAGGGTGCTCGGAAGCATTCTCGGCGAAAGTCGTCGCCTATGCGGATGACTTTGTCATTCTGAGCCGTGGGCATGCGCACACGGCTTTGGAGTGGACGAGAGGTGTGATGACCAAACTGGGGTTGACCGTCAATGAGACCAAAACCTCGGTGAGGGACGCCCGGCGAGAACGGTTCGACTTTCTTGGTTATGCGTTTGGACCACATCACTTTCGGAAGGATGGTCATTGGTATCTCGGGGCCAGTCCATCAAGGAAGAGCATACAAAAGATCAAAGATAAGGTCGGATCGATGCTGCGGCGTGGCGACAACCGTCCCCTGGATGAGATCGTCTTGGACCTGAACCGAGTACTTCGGGCATGGTCGAATTACTTCTCCTTGGGGACGCGTGTGCCGGCGAACCGGGCGGTCGATAATACCGCCTCGAATATCTTCTGCCAGACGCCCCGCTCGCTCCAGCGGGCAAAGCGATTGTAGAGGCATTGTCACATTGAGCAAGTAGAGGTCGTTATCGATCGTGGCGAGGCGAGGCGAGGCTAAGGCATTGGAATCGCGTACCCGGGCTCTCCCCGAGAAGACAGTAGAAGCAAGTAAATCCCGCTAATGTGACAAAGCCCTGCGCGACATCGATGCCCAGTTTGAGCACCTCGCCGTGGATCTTGGGAGCGCCCCACAGCGGGTTCTCAATAATCAACTCATTCTTCGGATCAGATCGCGCACCTCTTTGCCGATCCGTGGCCGGCCACCGCGCGGGCGGGATTTCCATCGCCAGTACGCGGCGAAGCCCATTCGATGCCAACGCACAACAGTCTCGGGCCTGACGATGGTTACCGCGTCAAGAATGCGAGGATAGCGACGATAGAGCCAAATGAACAGGGCGCGGCCGGTCCAACGCAAATGCAATCGGCGTGGCCCGCGCTGCTGCAGGACATTGAGCTGATGCCGCAATACCAGGATTTCGGTTTCCAGCCGCCGCCGCGACTTGAAGCAGTCGCACAGCACGCAGATGAAAAGGAAGGCAATTGCAATCACGCGACGATCATGCTCTGATTCGCTGCTGACCGCGAGTCAAATGGACGGAGATTTCGGAAGCGACAGGCGAACTTTTTGCGCCTTTTATGAAAGCAAGCAAATAGGGTGGAGCTTACATGAAGACTCAGAAGGGATTGTAATCATGTCCGTCCTCGCGTTCGAGCACGCGTGCGAGAAGGTCAGCAAACTTGCCGCGAGGTTTCAAGCCAACGAAGGCCGCTATCTGTCCCCCAACTACCAAGAGGCCGAAGTTCGCAAGGACTTCATCGACAAGTTCTTCATCGCGTTGGGCTGGGACGTGAACCACGACGAGCAGACCAATCCCTACGAGCAGGAAGTTAAAGTGGAGCCGACCGTCTCGGCTGGCGGTCAACGCCGCGCCGACTACGCCTTCCACCTCGCCCCGAACTACCGCGACGTCCGCTTCTTTGCCGAAGCGAAGAAACCGCACGGTGACATCGCAACCACCGACAACTACTTCCAGACCATCCGCTACGGCTGGAACACCGAGACGCCACTGGCTGTGCTCACCGACTTCAAGCAATTCCATGTTCTCGACTGCCGTTACAAGCCTGACATCGCCACGACGTTGCACCGCCACATCGCCAAGTATCATTACAATGAGTACTTCGACCAAGTCACATTGCGATTCTCTTCCGCCGATTCCGCAATTTCGGCGCCGACGTCACTCGATCGTACGTCCGGGTGCTCGAAGCACGCCGCATCCCTCACGTTCTTGTGGGTGGGCGCTCGTTTCATGATCGTGAGGAGGTCATCGCGCTTCGCAATGCCATCACTGCAATCGAATGGCCCGATGATGAACTGAAGGTCTTCGCTACACTGCGCGGCCCCTTTTTCGCACTTGGCGACGAGGCTGTCGCTTCAGAAAACTCCGTCCCCTTGACTCGCGGTCAGCAGCGAATCAGAGCATGATCTCGCATGATTGCAATTGCCTTCCTTTTCGTCTGCGTGCTGTGCGACTGCTTCAAGTCGCGGCGGCAGCTGGAAGCCGAAATCCTGGTATTGCGGCATCAGCTCAATGTCCTGCAGCAGCGCGGGCCACGCCGATTGCATTTGCATTGGGCCGACCGCGCCCTGTTCATTTGGCTCTATCGTCGCTGTCCTCGCATTCTTGACGCGGTAACCATCGTCAGGCCCGAGACTGTTGTGCGTTGGCATCGAATGGGCTTCGCCGCGTATTGGCGATGGAAATCCCGCCCGCGCGGTGGCCGGCCACGGATCGGCAAAGAAGTGCGCGATTTGATCCGAAGAATGAGTATTGAGAACCCGCTGTGGGGCGCTCCCAAGATCCACGGCGAGCTGCTCAAACTGGGCATCGATGTCGCGCAGTCCACGGT
>JALZAY010000033.1 GCA_030948025.1 Pseudomonadota bacterium | reverse complement strand
CGACCGGCGCCAAGGCGAGATGGCTCGGCATCCCTTCGGAAACCAAGTTTAAAGGTTATGGCGTGTCCGCCTGCGCGACCTGCGATGGATTTTTTTTTCGCGGCAAGCCGGTCGTCGTCATCGGCGGTGGCAATACGGCGATCGAGGAAGCCTTGTATCTGAGCCACATCGCAAGCAAGGTCACGCTCGTGCACCGGCGCGATTCATTTCGCGCCGAACGCATCCTGCAGGAACGGCTGTTCAAGAGGCCGAATGTCGAACTGATCTTCGACCATGTTGTCGACGAAATTCTCGGCACGGACAATCCTCCGGGCGTGAGCCACGTTCGTTTGAGGAATGTAAAGGCTGGGAGCTTGGGTGAGCTTGAGACCGATGGCGTTTTCGTCGCCATCGGGCACGAGCCCGCTTCCGGACTTTTCAAGGGCCAGCTCGCGATCAAGCCGAATGGTTACCTCAAGACAGCACCTTTCTCGACCGCGACGAGCGTGCCCGGCGTATTCGCGGCCGGTGACGTCACCGACGATATCTACCGCCAGGCAGTGACCGCGGCCGGTCTCGGCTGCATGGCAGCGATCGAGGCGGAGCACTGGCTTGCTGGGCAAAGCGACGCACGGGCCGTGGCGGAATGAGGTTGCCGATTGCAGGGGGACGCCGGGTTGGACTGGGACAAGCCGCGGACTTTTGGCGCGGCGCGCCGGTGTCACCGGCTTTGGTGTGCACGGGAGCTCCCATGTCGAGGGCTTGGCATTGCCAGAATCCGTCGAAAGTGGCAATTTCAGCCTCAACACGGCCGTGATCCGGTGGATGTCGGTTGAATAGGCCATAGGCGGCACCAACGATTGCACCAACGATTGCCCCAATGACAACCGCCGCCGCCGCCGAAGAAGGCCGAACCGCGAGCGGCTTATGCAATATAAACATATAACGGTGACGAACCTAAATTCTCAGGGAGGCGATTATGACAATACGCAACATGATGGTACGCAAGACAACGCGATGCTTGGCCGTGTCGGGCGCCGCAGCGGCGCTCTCTTTCGCGGCGTTCGGGGCGCAGGCGCAGGAAATCAGGCCTGCCAATCCCGCCGAAAAGGGTGATGGCACAATGAGCCCCGCGGCCGCGGCGGCGAGGCGCTACGGTCCATTACCATTCAGCGGCGCCGACGTCGCCGCCAAGGCAGCCGCTAACCGCGCCCGCGACAAGGCCGAAAAATCGAGCCCACGGCGCCCTTTTAATCCGGCCGGTCTCGGGCCGGCTGGCGGGGCGGCTGCGGGGCCGTCGGCTCCTGTTGTCGTCGGCGGCGTCAACGTTCCGGGTCTGGGCCCTAGCTTTTCCAGCCCCCCCGACACCACCGGCGCGATCGGGCCCACGCGCTTCGTTCAACTCGTCAACACGACGGCCGGCATCTTCAACCGCATGACCGGAGCCCTAATAGGCTCGGGCACGCTGGACCAGCTGGCGGGCATTGCCGCCAGCGTGAACAGCTTCGACGTGCAGGTGATCTGGGATCCGGCGACGAACCGTTTCTATTACACGATGGTTTCGGTCTTCTCGGCCAGCGACAACAGGCTGTCGGTCGGGTTCAGCACGACTCCGGACCCGAACAATGTCACCACCGACTGGTGCCACTACACAGTGCCTGCCGGTGCGCTGTTTCCCGATTTTCCTAAGCTCGGCGACGACAATGATTTCATCATCATCGGGGTGAACGGCTTCCAGCCGAACTTTATCGGATCGGACCTCCTCGCGTTCAGTAAACCTCCCGCCGGAACAACCTGCCCGGCGGCCAGCACATTCAAAGCCGGTACAAAGATCAATCTAGTTGACTCGAGCAATAATCAAGTCTTCACGCCGGTGCCGGCCAACCAGATCGACACCTCCGCCACCGGTTTCGTCGTGGCCCGCAACGGAGCCTTGCCGTCGACCAACCTCTGGTTTTTCAACGTGACGAACGTTGGCGGCTTCCCGGTCTTCGGGGCCGCCAGGGGCGTCACCGTCGGCGCCTATACGGTCCCGCCCAACGCCACCCAGCCGGCGCGGGTCACGCAGGTGGTGGATACGTTCGACTCCCGCAATACCCAGGCGGTGCAGGCCACAGATCCTAGAACCGGCACTTTCTCGTTCTGGACACAGCACACGATTCTCGATGCCAGCGGGACTGTCTCGGCGGTGCGCGCGTACGAGATCGATCCCGTCCCGGCAACGCCGGTCGTCCTGCGAAGCGGCGACATCGCTTCCCCGGGCTTGTTCTTGTTCAACGCCGCGATTTCGCCGGACCGGCGCCACGACGGGGCCATCAGCGCGTTCGGGAATAGTGTCGTGATCCAATTCAACGTCTCGGGCAGCGGCACCAATCCAGAGATCGTCGCCGGATCGAGCGTCAATGGCGGGCCGCTCTCCTTCCTTCTGGTTATGAACGGGGCCGGGCCGTACAGGGACTTCACTTGTGTGGCCCCCGGCAGCACGTGCCGCTGGGGTGACTACTCAGCGGCGACGCCCGATCCGAGGCCGGTCATCGCGGGCCGCGGCGTGGTTTGGGGCACCAACCAGTTCTCCGGCGTGGTCTCCCCGCCGCCGGGTGGCGTCAACTGGCGCACCCAGATTTTTGCGCTAGAGCCTTGATGTTGAATTTGCGCTCCGCGCTGGAGCAGGTCCTTAAAAAACCTGCTCCAGCGCTTGGATTTTGAGCAATTCCTTATTTTACCAGTTATACCAGTTAGACCGGCAATACCGGCGGCTTCGGCGCTGAGCATCGCCAGCGCGCACCTTCGCGGAGGCGGCCGATTGCGCCAAACCGCAGCCGCTAGCGCATGTCCTTAAGAAAGTTGCGCGCCTTTTTCGCTTCCGGCAAGCTCCAAATCTTTGATTTTGCGCTACGTCCTTATTGATCAGATGATTCCATTTGGGCGCCGGCCCGCCGGCTTCGGGCAAGCGCGGCGAACGTTCTTGCCCGGCGCGACGTTGATCGGCATCCGGTTGACGGCCTACTTATCCGACAACGCTGATCGGGACGACCGTTGGTGTCTCGCCCCCATTTTCCCTCCCCCATTGCAGAAGCGCAATTCGAGAAAGGAACCCATGCGCCGCTGTCCGCGACCCATGGGATTGCCGCGCCGGTCTTTCGTCATCGCCGCCTTGCCGTGCCAGCCAAACTTGCCTTTCGTCTTGCCCCAGCGATGCGTAGTTCGGTTGTTGCCGCGCGGCTGGCGCGCGGGACGCCCGCCGTTCGGGCGTCGTTTTCCATCATCCCGGCCTGGGCCGCGATCAATCAGGCGCGATCAAACGGGCGACCGTCCTCTTCGCCCGCGCTTCGCTCTTTGCGCGCGCAGGACAAGCAGTGGATCGGATAAGTCTGTTCACGGCGTTGCTTTCCTCGCGTCGAATAAGTGACCCCGCGCCTGCCAGCTCAAGGCGAGCAACGCCGACCCTTTTCATACAACAATGACCGCGGCATCGCGCTGTCTCAAAGTGAAACATTCCAGTCTCTCAACTTCTGCAACAAACTGTTGCAATTTGTTTGTTGTCGAAACCAGGCTTTTCGGATTCAAAGCTTGTTAAGTGTCCGTTTAGGCGGCTTGTATAGGCGTTTCTGTTGCTTTCACGAAGCCGCGCGGCCGTCGCGAAAGACGGTCCGGGCAAAACGGCCGTTCCAAGCGAAAAGACGCATGGAAATGCGCAGGCGCAGCGGCAGCGACCGTGTCACGGGGGCTTGGCTATTGGTTTTCGTCGATCTTTTCAGAATTGGGTGCGAGACCGGCTTGCTCGCCGCCGTGTGCGGGCTTCTGTTTGTCGGCGGCGGCTTTCTGATTCTCATCGGTATCAACATTTTTGAGCAAGCGACCGGCAGACTGCTCGGCAAGCCGCTTCCCTCAGCGGTGGTTAGCGAAGCCGGTCTTCCGCATGTTCTCGTGCAAATCCCGGTTTTTAACGAACCCGCAATGGTCGCGGATAGCTTGCGATCCGCCGCCGCGCTCGATTGGCCGCGAGAGAAGCTGCATATCCAACTTCTCGACGACAGCACCGACGACACGACCGCGATTGCCAATATTGTCGTCCGCGAACTGCGCTGGCAAGGCTACGATATTTCGCATCTTCGTCGCCCCGGGCGGCCGGGTTACAAGGCGGGCGCCTTGGCTGCTGGCCTCGCTCACTCGAATGCCCGCTATGTCGCCATTCTCGATGCCGATTTCCGGGCGCCGCCGAATTGGCTGCGGGCGATCGTCCCGGCCTTGATCGCCGATCCAAGCGCGAGTTTCGTGCAATCGCGTTGCGAATTCGCAAACTACCGGACGAATTGGCTGACCCGCGCGCAAGGTCTGATGTTCGACGCCCATTTCGTGATGGAGCAGGCGACGCGCTTTCGCGCCGGCTGGCTGTTTCAATTCAACGGCACCGGCGGGGTGTGGCGCCGCGCGGCGATCGCGGCGGCCGGCGGTTGGTCGGGCGACTCGCTCTGCGAGGATCTCGATCTCACGGTGCGCGCCGAAATCGCCGGATGGCATGGTCTTTTCGCGATGGATCCCCCCGTGCCTGGGCTTGTCCCCGAAAAGGTTTCGCATTGGCAGGTCCAACAGCGACGCTGGTCGAACGGCTTTGTGCAGGTTGCCCGCAAGCTCCTCGGCGAGGTCTGGATGGCCAACTGGCCGGTTTGGCGAAAGCTGTCGGCGAGTTTTCTCATTCTCATCCAGACGTTTTACCCTTGCGTTGCGCTTGCCTGCCTTTGCCTCGCTCTATGCGCGATCATCCGGGGCGGCGATCTCGCCCCCTACCTGCCGGGCATCGCAACGACCGCGGCCATGATCCTGATCATCGGCATTGGGATGACGCTCATGCCCTACATTATTTTGCGGCGGGGGTCGCTTTGGCGCTATCTCGCGACGCTCGCTTCGCTGATACCGCTGCTGATCTATGTCAGCGTCTCCAACGCGCCGTCGATCCTAAAGACTGTTTTCGGGGCGACCGAGACCTGGAAACGCACGCCCAAGGCGCCGCCCCTTGCGGACGTTTTGCCTACACCGGATCAGCTTAACGAGGTCTGATAACCGGCGCGGCGGCGCTGCGATCGACTCGCGTGTACAAAGTGAATTGCGGGTCGAAGATGAACTTGAGCAACAGCCCGCTCCACGATTTATGCGTCTTGAGTCCGGCGTAAAATTCCGGCGCCATTTGCTTTAACCGTGGCAGCCGCGACCAAGGCACGTCGGGAAAATCATGGTGTTCGTTGTGATAGCCGATGTTGAGCGCGACGCGGTTCAAGGGACCGTAATAATCAAATGTCTCCTGGGCCGGATCGGAGGTAAAATGCTCCTGGAGCCAGCGCGCGCCGAGTGGATGCAAGCCTCCGACCGAAAACCAGAAGGACGCGAAAAGATAGAGAAGCGCGTTCGGGCCGAAGCAGGCTAAAACAACGAGATCGTAGAGGAAAACGCAACCGCCATTGATGAATGTCCACCGGCTCCACATCGGAACCGAGCCTTTCAGACGGCCGAGGCGGGTAAGCTGGAAGACCGGAAAAAGAAACATCCATGCCGCCTTGCCAAAAGCGCTTCCGCCAAACAGACGCGCTTCCCAATGACTCGGGAGATCGGCGTCGTAGTCGTAATCGCCGAGATGCGAATGGTGCTTCATGTGATAGCAGCGAAATCCCATCGCGGTCGGGAACGTGTTTGGCAGATCGGCGAGGATCGCGGCCCATTTGTTCAGGCCATTGGATTTGAAGATGCAATTATGGGTCGCGTCGTGGATGACGACGAACATTGCGTGATTGGCGAAGGCGCCGACGCAAAAGGCGGCGGCCAAGGCCGCCCACCAATAGGCGGCCCCGAGATAACCAAGCAGCGCTGCGATCGAGGTCTGCCCGGCGACGACGGCGAGCGTGATCACCGCCGTCCTCCGGTCGTGGCCGATAAGACCGGCGGCTTCCGGATGCGCCGTTAAAATGGCGCGGCGGCGCGGCGGATGCGGACGCTTTATCGGCGTCGCGATGAAGCCTGCGTTTGCCGCCCCGCGTTCCATGCGGGCGGGTCCGGCATCCATTGAGTCCAGCCCCATGTGCCTACCATCCTCAAGCAATTCATAAAGTCATGATCCGCGAACGCGGAAAATTGGTTCGCGGTCAAGATCATGCGAGCATAAAGTGTTCAGCGCTCTCGAATCAAGCGGCGAGATTTTTTTCATAGACGCGATGCACCTTGTCGATACGCGCGCCTGTCAATTCAATCGGCCGGCGCATGCCGAGATTGTCTTCCAAAACCCAGCCGAATTCAATATGTTCGATCGGACTCGTTATGCTGCGCCAGCGCATTTCCTCGATGAATGCCAGTATGAGCGCGCCGCCGGCGATTTTGCGATGCAAGGCGCGGCGGATGCCAAAGAGGGCGAGCCGCCCGGACGTAAAGGCGTGCTTCCTGATCCGCGAGACGACCCGCGGCAGGCCGAGAGGGAACAGATGGCCGTCGAGATCGGCGGTTATTTCGTGCAAGTTCGGCAAGACGAGGCCGAAAGCCTGCGGCACACCGTCGAGTTCGATCATGACTCCACCTTTCATGAATCCACCTTCGGAAGGCACCACCCATTTGAGCGCGTCGGCACTTGACATAAACTCGTCGAGCGTAAAAGGAACAAAACCCCAATTTTCGCTCCACGCATCGTTGAATATGTCGACGATAAGCTCCGCTTCCTTGCTGAGATTCTTTAGATCGAGGGATCTGATATTGAGCCTTTTGCGCCAGTCCGGCCGCTCAACAATGCTACGCTGCGCGACCCGATCTTTGTCACCGATGTCGTAGCGGTAGGAAATGACATCGCGCACTTTCGTATAACCCTGGCGCTCCAGGGAGCCGCCCAAATAAGCCGGATTCCAGGGCGCGAAGATCATGGGCATTGCTTCGAAACCTTGAATGAGCAGTCCCATCTCGCTGTTGATAGAGGGCGAAAACGGCCCATGCACGAGCGCGGCGCCGCGTTGGCGCAGCCAATCGTCCGCGGCTCGCGTCAGGCCGGCGACAACTTCATCGTCGTCAATTGCATCGAGACAACCAAATTGCGCCCGGGATGCGCCAAGCGGCGCATGGGCTTCGTCGTAGATCTGGGCGAAAATCCGGCCGGCAAGCTTGCCATTCTTGCGGGCGAGCCAGGCTTGCGATTGGACGAGCTTGAAATGCGGATTGAGCTTGCGCGAAAACAAGGTCCAGCGCTCGGCATCGAGAGGAGGCGCGAATCCTGGTTGATCCTTATAGAGAAGCCGGGGCAACCGGCAAAACGCGAGAAAGTTTCGCAGCCCATTCGCCGGAACGATCTCGATTGTGCGCTCGGTCCTTCTCATCGAATTCGCCTTGCTTCTTTTCGAGCCTTGGGCGGCATACGGCGGGACCGCCACCGCAGGTTCGACACATCGCGGCTCACGGCAGGAAATGCGAACCGAAACTTGGTGTCGCCGTCAGGTTGCCGCGCTCAACGAACGGGCCGGCGCGTCCCGCTGGCTTTCCCGCTTGGCCAACAGATCCGTCACGCCCCTCATCTCCGCCTCGGTGTGCAGGGCCGAAAGGAAAAAACGCAGGCGCGGCTGGTCTTTTGGCACCCCGATTTGAATGATCGGCGGCACGTAATAGCCGTGATCCATCAAATGGCTGGAAGCCGCCAAAGTCTCAAGGCTGTCCGAAAAAAGGACTGGGACGACGCCACGCCCGATCGCAGGACCCGTATCGAGCCCTGCGTCATGGGCAAGCTCCATGAAGAGTTCGGCATTTTGGCGCAACCGCTCAATGCGCCAAGTCTCTTCCTGCATCACTTGCAAGGCGGTCTCCGCCGCCGCCGTTATAACTGGCGATAGGCCGACGCTATAGACGAAGCCCGGCAGCGTATAGCGCAGCCATTCGATCACGGGCGCCTTGCCCGCGACGAACCCGCCGCAAGACGCCAGAGTCTTCGATAAAGTACCGATAGTGAGGTCGATTTGTTCCGGATCGACACCAACGTGTTCCCAAAGCCCGCGCCCTTTTCTCCCGAGCACGCCGATCGAATGCGCCTCGTCGATCAACAACCAAGCCTTGCGCCGCTCCTTGAGCTCGACAAGGCGGACTAGGTCGGCGATGTCACCATCCATGCTGTAGAGGCCCTCGGCGACGATGAGGGCGTTACGGGAATTGCCGCGTCTTTCACGCAACAGAAAATCGAGATGGTCGAGATCGTTGTGACGAAAAATAATGGTTTCGGCGGGGGTAGCCTTGGCCCCGCTAACGATGCTGTTATGCGAGAGTTCATCGATGAAAAGCGCGTCGTGCGACCCCAGGATATGTGAAATCGTCGTCACATTGGTAAGATAGCCGCTGACCAGCGCAAGCGCCGACTCGGCGCCGATAAATTTGGCGATGCTCGCTTCAAGAGGGCGATGCGTTGATCGTTCGCCGCCGACGAGGCGGGAGCCGAGTGCGCCAATCCCCAACCTGTCCAGAGCCGCCGCCGCCGCGGCCTTAACCATGGTATGCGACGCGAGCCCCAGATAATCGTAATTGGCGAAACTGACGAAGCGCCGGCCGTTTATCCCGGCTTCCCGCCGCAAAGTGTCGATCGGCGCGAAAAACGGGTCGCCGCCGTCGAGGTAAGCCTTTCCGGCGAGCCGGAAGCGCTTCGTGGCATATTCGGCGAGGCTATTGAACTTTTGCACTTTGCGTTCGGCGGTCCAGGTGGGTTCACGAAACGATAGGTCAAAGTCCGGCGTCGTGGCGGCGGCATCTCGCGTGCCGCTTCTTGGCGGTCCTGGATCGCACCGATCCGATTTGAGCGAATCATAGCATAGCATAAGCGCTGGAGGCAGCAAAAGGGGATCGTCGCGCAAGGCCGAAAGACCATTGCCTCCGCCCTTGTGGAAATAAAAAAGCTATTTCTTATCATAAACTTACAATCTATTGTCAATTCCGGTTACAAATCGTAACAAAGGCAAGTTCGCGGCCCGGCAAGCTCCGCGCAAGCAAATTGCGCGTTGCCTATTCGCGGATTGCGAATCAAGGACTTTACACCGGGCAGGAGCCTTTACCGGCGCAACTGGCCGATGACGGCGGACCATTGGCCGCTTTGGAGGGCTGAAAAGTGCGTCAGGGATTCGCCGCGATGGAATCGAGGGCCGGCGTTCTGGCTTGCGCGGGCAGGTCGGCCGCCCGTGCCATCGACGCGAGCATGCCGGCAATCACCGAAGCGGCCCCGCCGGCAATCGTCTTGCGACTTTCTCCCCGCGCGTAGGCGAGCGGCTTGCCAAAGGCGAGATCGCACCGGATCGCCTCGCCCTTGAGGAGCGACCAGAGGTGCGGAAACAAGGTTGCATCGCCGAGCCATGCCGCCGCGGGCGATGAATAGCGGATAGCGACAGGTTGCACGCAAACCGTCTCGATACCGCTCGCCGTGGCGAGAAGATCGCGCGCGGCGGCGAAATGCGAGCTGTGAAATTTGCGAAGCACCGAGCCGTCACCGGTCGTGCCCTCCGGGAAAAGCAGCATTGGGCGGCCCGCGAGCATGCGCTGCGCCATCGCCGCGTTGGCGGCGGGGATCGTCCGCCGCCGTTGGCGATCTATAAAGACGGTTTCTTGCAGCCGCGCGAAAGTGGAGACGACCGGCCACGCTTCGACTTCACGCTTGGCGAGGAAGCAGACGGACTCGACGCTGCAAAGCACCAGTATGTCGAGCCACGAAACATGATTTGCGGCAATAAGACGAGGCCCTTGCGGCAGCGGGACGAGCTTCACGAAAACACGCAGGCGCAGTAGCGCGGCGAGCGTCCGGCTGAAGGCGACCGGAAGCCACAGCCGCAGCGGCCAATGCCGGCGCAACGCGAGCCACTGCAAGGGAGCGAGGGACAAAAACAAAAGCATGGCAAGAACGATCGCCGTAGCCCGGAAATAAGCCATGTCTCACCGCAGGTTAGCATTCCGATTCGCGCCTCTTTAAAACGCTTAGCCTGCAGTTTGATGACAGCGCCGCTTGCCCTCCCCTGTGGATCTTACCTTTTCGTCATCAAACCTTCGCGTCCGGCTTCTAGTTTCGATCCCCAGAGGTTAAGACGAGATTCGCTGGCTCATGTGGAACATTGCTACGCCGTCCGGTTTCGGCGGTGCCGTCCGGCACACCGCCGCCTTCATGAGACCGAACCGGATCGTGCGCGATCTTTCTGGCCTGCCCGCGGTGCTTGGGCGTTTCGGCCCGTTTGAAGTCCGGCTGGCGACGAGGAGCCGGGAGATCCGCAAGGCGCAGCGGCTGCGATTCAAGGTCTTTTACGAAGAAGGCCAGGCGATGCCTCGGCAACGCGGCGCGCTGACCAGGCGGGACAGCTGTCCTTTTGACAAAATCTGCGATCATCTTCTCGTCATTGACAAAGATCAGCTCAATCGTTTCGGCCGCAAGAAGCCCAAAATCGTTGGGGTCTATCGTCTTCTTCGCGGGGATACCGCCGCACGCCACCAAGGCTTTTACAGCGCAACGGAATTCGATATCGCTCCATTGCTGGCCCGCCATCAGGGAAAACGCTTTTTGGAACTCGGCCGCTCTTGCGTCCATGCGCAGTATCGATCGAAGCGTGTCATCGAACTTTTGTGGCGCGGCCTTTGGGTCTATGCGAAACATCATCGTATCGACGTGCTGATCGGCTGCGCGAGCCTGCCTGGCGTCGATCCGCTTGCGCTTGCCGTGCCTTTGAGTTTTCTGCATCGCCATGCGCTGGCGGACGAAGAATGGCGCGTCCGCCCGCTTGCCGGGCGCGGCGTGGACATGGCGGTGCCGGACACCAAGGCGATCGATGCGCGCAAGGGAGTTGCGGCGTTGCCTCCTTTGCTCAAGGCTTACCTGCGCGCCGGGGCAAAATTTGGCGACGGCGCGGTGATCGACCCGCAGTTCGGCACGACCGACGTCTTCACGATCTTGCCGCTCAGCGACTTGGAAGAGCGCTACCTAAACTATTATGGCGGGCCGATGGAAATGCCGGATAGCTACGTCGCCTGAACTTGGCGGCAGCGAGACCGCCGCCAAAGCCATCCGCTATCGCAGGTAAAGATTCACTATCGGCGACGACTGCGGCACGGCGTCGGTACAGGCCCTCATTATCCATTAAAAACCCATGCTTCCAGACATGCTCCGATCCAATTGGACCGGATCACGCGCTAATGCCCGCCAGCCGATATCGCGGCGGTAAAATCCGCCCGGCCAATCGATCATGTCGATCGCCGCATATGCATGCGCCCGCGCGTCCGCCACATCGGCGCCAACGCCTGTGACATTGATGACGCGGCCGCCATCGGCGACAAGTTTTTGCTCTTGGCGCTTCGTCCCGGCATGGGTGATCGAGACGAACGGCATTGCCTCGGCACGCTCGATGCCACGGATTTCGCTCCCGCGGCCCGGCGCGCCGGGATAGCCCTTGGCGGCGAGCACGACGCTAAGCGCGGTTTTTGCCGAGAGCCGCGCCGGACGCTCCGGCAACCGCTCCTCGACGCAAGCGAGGAGCAAAGCAAGCAGATCCTCTTCGAGACGCGGCAGCATGGCTTGGGTTTCGGGATCGCCGAAACGCACATTGTATTCGATGAGCCTTGGCCCATCCGCGCAAATCATCAGACCGGCGAAAAGGACGCCCTTGTAGGGCGCGCCCATCACCGCCATTCCGTTGAGGGTGGGCGCGACGATCGTCCGCATGACGCGTTCGCGCATCCGCGCATCCATGACCGGCGCCGGCGAATAGGCGCCCATGCCGCCGGTATTGGGGCCGCGCTCGCCTTCGCCCACGCGCTTGTGGTCCTGGGCGGAAGCGAACTCCATTGCCCGCGCGCCATCGCAAAGCGCGAAAAACGAAACCTCCTCGCCGTCGAGAAAATCCTCGACGAGGATATTTTGCCCCGCCTCGCCAAATTCGCCCGAAAACATCCGGTCGATCGCGGCTTCCGCCTCCTCGATGCTCGCCGCCACGGTGACGCCCTTGCCCGCCGCGAGCCCGTCGGCCTTGACCACGATCGGCGCGCCCTTCGCGCCCACATAAGCCTTCGCGGCGGCGGCACCGGCAAAGTAGGCATAGGTGGCGGACGGTATGCCGTGACGGCGGCAAAAATCCTTGGCAAAAATTTTAGAGCCTTCGAGCCGGGCGGCCGCCTTGCTTGGGCCAAAAATCTTGATCCCTTCCGCCGTCAGACCATCGACGATGCCAGCGACAAGCGGCGCCTCCGGGCCAGCCACGACGAGATCGATCCGGTTCGCCTTGCAAAAGCCGGCGACCGCCGGATGGTCGTTTATGTCGAGCGGGGCGGTGCGGGCGAGCGCCGCCATGCCCGGATTGCCCGGCGCGACAAACAGCGTTTCCAGCAACGGACTCTTCGCGAGCGCGATGGCGATGGCATGCTCGCGTCCGCCGGAGCCGAGAAGAAGAACGTTCATGATTGAATCATTCGAGGCGGCTGGATATTGGCGGGATGACATCAGAAGCTGGGCAATGCCCTTAAAGGGTCTGCAATTCTAGCTGATCGTACCAAAATGTTTCACGTGAAACATTTTGGTACGATTGACGGTCTGCGCAAACGCACCTTTGGCGCGCGGGGCGCGATACGAAGCCGCGATTTGGAGCAAGCGAAGGAATGCGGTAGGGTTTATCTGGGGAATTTTGTCACATGCCCGTATCGGCTTGGATCGGAAAGAAGGCGGTGGTGAACCATCGTGGCGAAGTGGCTTAGAGGGTCACCGACCGCCAGAATTGTTCAACGCAGGCGTCATCGATTCCCCGAGAACGAAGCTCTTGACGAATATTGGCGACGTAATCGATGCACCTTCCAGCGCTACCTACGGCGACCCGCGCCATTGAGACCCGCTCGGCAATGGTTCTGTTCCCAAGGTAGGTCTCGCCATGTCTGTCATTGCTCGGGATATGGGCGCGCACACGACTCCCAGTGCGCCGGTGAACGATACCTTCGGCAAGGGTAAAGTCATGCCCTTCCCGCCGCTTCAGGTACGACAGGATCTCCTCAGATCGATGGTCAGGAAATTCGAACGCCATACCAACGCAGCTAGCACCCACGGCCGACTCAAGCCCCAGAGTTGGGCACGGATCTGGTCGGGTACCCCATCGCGATGTTGACGCTTTATTAAAGTCTCTGCGGAACGATAGAAGCTTGGCTTCCTCCTTGCGGAGGCAGCCAAACTCGTGCTCCCAATTGTCCCACGTCAGCGATCCGTATCCAAAGATCCACATTCGGTCCTTCACGGATTTCAATGGGCGACCGACGCCCAATACTTACGAGTACGACCGCGTGCGCCACGCCCGCCTGAAAAGTGGCAGAACACTCAGTATAGACAGAAGTACGCCTAGCGCCACAACGGCTCTACCAATGCATTCTCCTACTGGGCGCCATTCCGGTATGCCGATGATTCCCAACCCCGCACCGATGAAGCCTAACCCCACGCCAATGAATGCCAACACTGTTGCTAGTAGTACCACCGCTTGCGGGTGTTGCAAACAAACACAGAAATACGCGCGCAGTGAATTTGATTCTTTTACCGATACGCATATTTCTTCTGTAAGGCATTCTTTTGGAATGCCTAGAAGGTTACGATACCACGTGCTTATGAAGATTAGGCGGGAATCTTCGCCTTCTATTTTTTGGGCCTCTATCTTAGGACAAAAATGCTCGTTAAACCGATTGATATCTCTCTTCGTGGCGTATAAAAGCTCGCAATATATATGCTTAGCCTTATATCCTACCTTGACTATACGACGACGTCCTTCGAGGTGCTGCAAGTTCTTGTCTTTTACCCAGATCCATCCTTCATTGAAATCGTCCCTGAGGACAGTATGAAGCTCGTATTTATAGTTAGAAGCCATCCGCCCCCTCCACCAAGCCTGTTGCCTTCGTCAGCAGCGTAGATCTCGCCGGTATTGCCTTACAAAACCAAGGCCGGACGAGTAAGACCGAATGACCGGAGATTCGCAAGAGAAAATTCGCTACTCGCCCTCTCTCACGCATATTGCGCGATGCCGTTGCCAAACGACCAATTCTCCTTGGGGACTTCCAATAGATTCACAAAAATGTTTTCCGGCCTGATGCCGGGTTTTTTGGCGAGAAGCTCGGCGATGCGCGCGAAGAGCGCCTTCTTTTTGTCGGGCCCCCGCGTGTTGTTGACGGTGATTTGAACGATCACCAGATCGTCATCGCGGGCAATCTCCAGATAATTTTCGCCGTAAACAAAATTGCTTTTGTCGTATTCTTCGATCGTCATGAAACGATCGTCCTCCGGCACGTCGAAAACCTCACGCATCGCCTGATAAAGACCGTCCAGAATAGCCTGGCGATATTCCGGCGGCTTGCCTTTCAATAGGGAAACACGGGTGAGCGGCATTGCGAAAACCTTTCGGGCCAGGAGGGACGCCCAGGAGCCTGTTTCAAAGCCACGCTTTCGCCCTTCGTGACAGCCCTTCGGGGTTCCTCAGGGTGAGGGCTCAGGTTCCGGGCAGGGATTGAAACGACTCTAAAGCACCTTGCCGGGATTGAGAATATTTTTTGGGTCGAGGGTTTGCTTGATCGCGCACATGACCTCCATCGCCACCTTGTCTTTCACCTTCGGCAATAGATCGCGCTTCAATTGGCCGATCCCATGCTCGGCCGAAATCGAACCCTTGCGCGCTACTACTAGTTCATGCACGATGGCGTTGATCTCGTCCCAGCGGGCCAAAAACGCTTGCGTGTCGGCGCCGATAGGCTGCGAGACATTGCAGTGAATATTGCCGTCGCCGAGGTGGCCGAAGGCGACGGGCCGCGCGTCTGGGATCGCCGCCATCACAGCGCGCGCGGTTTCTTCCAGAAAAGCCGGGATGTCCGCGATGGGAACGCTGACGTCATGTTTGATCGAGCCACCTTCATGGCGCTGCGCGTCCGGCAAAACTTCGCGCAGCTTCCAGAAATTTTCGCGCTGATCGAGCGAGGCGGCGACCGCCGCATCCTCGATGATATGTTTCTCGCTCGCCGCTTCGAGGAGCGCGAGCAAGCGCGCGGCAAGCCCTTGCCGGCTTTGCGAACTCAATTCGAGCAGCACGTACCAGGCGTGTCTGCTGGGCAAAACCTCGCGCGCGCGTTCAAAATGCGCAAGGACAAAATCCAGGCCGATGCGCGGGATCAGTTCGAAGCTCGTGATTTCGCCGCCCGCCATGTCGCGGGCGAGATCGAGCAGGGCGAGCGCCGCCCGGGGCGAGGCAAGGCCGATAAAGGCGGTCTCGATCGCGCGGGGTATTGGATAGAGTTTTAGGACCGCCGCGGTGATGATCCCAAGCGTGCCTTCCGAGCCGATAAGAAGATTTTTTAGATCGTAGCCCGTGTTGTTCTTTCTCAGCTTCGATAAATCGGAAAAAACCCGCCCGTCGGCGAGCACGGCTTCGAGCCCAAGCACGAGATCCCGCGCGTTGCCATAGGCAAGCACATTCGTGCCGCCGGCATTGGTCGCGAGATTGCCGCCGATGGTGCATGAGCCTTCCGCCGCTAGCGAGAGAGGGAACAAGCGCCCCGCGCGCGCGGCCTCTTGCTGCACGCGGGAAAGGATCATGCCGGCTTCCACGGTCATCGTGTTCGAGCTAAGATCGATCTCGCGCAGCGCCGTCATGCGGCCAAGCGAAAGCACAATTTGATTGCCGGGGCCGAGAGGAATCTGGCCGCCCACGAGCCCGGTATTCCCGCCTTGCGGCACAACCGGAGTAGCAGTCTTTTGGCAAAGTTTGAGCACTTCCGCGATTTCTCGCGTCGAGCGGGGTTGCACCACGCAAAGCGCCTTGCCATGAAATCGATCGCGCGGCTCGCGCAAAAATCCTTCCATGCCGGGCGCATCGGCGATGACGTGCGTAGCGCCGCAAATCGCTTCGAGGCGATCAAGAATTTCCCGTGAGGCGGCGTTTAGGCCCGCCGCGCTTTCCCCGTCGCAACTCATGCCTCGTCTTCCAAAAGTCACGTAAGAATAGAGCCGGTTGGCGCGCCGTAAAGCGGAACTTTCATCGGGCGTGCGGCGCTTTTCCGCTCGCGAACTTGAAATTATTGGCCCGAACCGCGATTGCGACAACATAATCCCTCAATACTGGATATAATCTGGTCTCCGCCGAACGGTTTTGGGCTTTGCGGGTATTGCCGGACCGTTTTTACAACGGCCAAAGTTTGCAAGGAGGTCCGATGGCCGCGCTCGACACGGTTTTGACGAAGATCGATGGAAACCTCGATTTGGCTCTGGGACGGCTCTTCAAGCTGGTTGAAATCCCCTCGGTTTCCACCGATCCCGCGTATGCGCGCGATTGCGCCAAGGCGGCCGAATGGCTCGCCGCCGAGCTGAACAGCCTCGGCTTCGAGGCGTCGGTGCGCAAAACGCCAGGCCATCCGATCATTGTCGGACAGGCCAAGGCCGCGCGTCCCGACGTGCCGCATGTGCTCTTTTACGGCCATTACGACGTGCAGCCGCCAGACCCGCTCGATTTGTGGGAGAGCCCCCCGTTCGAGCCGCGTGTCGTCGAGGCCGCAACTGGCAAACGGATCGCCGGACGCGGCGTCGCCGATGACAAGGGGCAGCTCATGACCTTCGTCGAAGCCTGCCGCGCCTTCAAGGAAACCGGCGGCTTGCCCTGCCACATTACGTTCCTCATCGAAGGCGAGGAGGAGACCGGCTCGCCGTCGCTTCCGGCTTTTCTTGCTGAAACCAAGGCCGAGCTCAAAGCGGACATGGCCCTTGTCTGCGACACCGGAATGTGGGACCGGGAGACGCCGGCGATCACCACCATGCTGCGCGGCCTCGTGCTTGAGGAAGTTATTATTCATGCCGCCGACCGCGATCTGCATTCGGGCGCGTTCGGCGGCGCCGCGATCAATCCGATCCATGTGCTCGCCCGCGTCATCGCAGATTTGCACGATGAGAAAGGGCGTGTCACGCTTCCGGGTTTCTATAATGGCGTAGCCGAACTGCCGGAGGAAGTCGCCGAGCACTGGCGCGAATTACGCTTCCGCGAAAGCGATTTTCTGGGTGCAGTCGGCCTTTCAGTTCCGGCGGGCGAAGAAGGCCGGGGGGTTCTCGAAATGGTTTGGTCGCGGCCAACCTGCGACCTCAACGGCATCGTCGGCGGCTATACCGGCAAAGGGTCGAAAACCGTGCTTCCGGCGCAAGCGAGCGCCAAATTCTCGTTCCGGCTCGTCGGATCGCAGGATCCGGACAAAATCGCCGAAACCTTCCGGGCTTTCGTCAAGGAACGGCTGCCCGCCGATTGCCGCGCCGAATTTGTCTCGCATGGCGCGTCGGGGGCGGTGCAGCTTCCTTTCAGTTCGGAGGCGTTGTCGCGGGCGGGCAGGGCATTACAGGCCGAATGGGGCAAGGAGCCGGTTCTTGCCGGTTGCGGCGGCTCGATCCCGATCGTCGGCGCTTTCAAGCGTGATCTTGGAATGGACACATTGATGATCGGTTTCGGTCTGGAGGACGATCGCATTCACTCGCCGAACGAGAAATACGAGCTTTCCTCGTTCCACAAGGGAACCCGAAGCTGGGCGCGGGTATTGAGTGCGTTGGCCCTTTGACCGGTCCCCCGCCGCGCTATTAGTCCCGCGATCTTCCCAGCTTCACATCGGCGATCCGCAATCCGGCGATCAGAATGAGGGCATAGACGAGCGCCCCGGCAAGCCCAAGAAACAAAAGTTCAAACACATTGGCGAAACGGCCGAGGCCCGCCGCCATGCGCTGAACGGGCGCGGCGGCAAAGAGAGCGAAAACCGCCAGAATGAAGGAAGCCGTGGTGACCGTGGTGGCCGTCTTCCACAAAAAGAGATCGACCTTCATGGCGCCGCGCCGGATCGCGAAAAAGCACAAGAGCAAGAGGTTGATCCATGCTCCGGCCGCCGTCGCGGCGGCAAGCCCTGGGGCGCCAAAAGGCTTGAACAGCATGATTTTCAAACCGACATTGATCGCGACCGCGGCGAGCGCGATCAGCATCGGCGTTCTGGTATCGCCCTGCGCTTGGAAGCTTGCCACGGCCGAGCGCAAAAGAACAATCGCGACAAGCCCGAAGCCATAGGCCGTAAGCACCGCGGCGGAAGCGCTGGCCGCTTGCGGGGTGTAGGCGCCGCGCAGGAAAACCCCGCGCATGATGTCGTCGGGGATCATGATGAACGCAATGAAGAATGGCGCCGTTAGCGCGAGCGACAGCGCCATGGTGCGATTTTGCGCATGCAGAGCGGCGTTGGGATTACCCGCCGCGAAGAGCCGGCTCATTTCCGGCAACAACACGGTGCCCGCCGCTATACCAATGACGCCGAGCGGAATTTGATAGATGCGGTCGGCGTAGTAGATTGAGGATAGGCTGCCGGTCGGGAGCAGCGAACCGATGATGGTGTCGGCGAAGAGCGCGATCTGGGTGCCCGCCGAACCGATTACCGCCGGACCCAATGTCACAAAGAAGCGCTTGATGTGCTTCGTCATCGCCGGGCGTGCGAAGCGCTCGAAAATTCCAGCGCGATGGGCGGCGGCCGAGGTGAGCACAAGTTGCAGCACGCCGGAGACCATCAATCCCCAACTCGCCGCCATGCCGGCATTGGTGAATAGAAAAGCCATGCCAAGGAATCCAATCATCGACAAATTCATTAAGACCGGCGCGAAGGCCGCGGCGGCGAAATGGCCATGCGCGTTCAACGTGCCGGATTGCAGCGTGACGAGCGTGACGAACAAAAGATAGGGAAAGGTGATCCGCGTCAGCGTGACGGTGAGCGCGAATTTTTGCGGATCCGCGCGGAAACCCGGCGCCAGAACGTCGATGAGATAGGGGGTGAAGGCAAAGGCGAGTGCGACGACGAGAATCTGGGAGGCGAGCAGGCCGAGAAAAATCTGGCCGGAAAACAGCCGCGCGCGGGCAAGACCTTCGGATTGAAGCACCCGCGCGTAGCTCGGGACATAGGCGGAATTGAAAGCACCCTCGCCGAAAATAGTTCGAAAATGGTTGGGCAGGCGCTGGGCCACGAAGAAAGCGTCGGCGAGCAGACCCGCGCCGAGGACCGCGCCAAGCAAGACGTCGCGCACAAACCCGGCGCCGCGCGAGAGCAAGGTCAAGCCGCCGACGGAAATCAAGCTTTTGTACATGGATGTTTTCGATTTACTCGGAACGGGGGAGGGCCAAGGAATCGTCGGCGACGGGCGAGCCGATGCCCACGCGTTCGTCGATCAGATAGAGCGGCCGCCGTTTTACTTCCGCGAAGATGCGGCCAACGTATTCGCCGATGATGCCAAGCGACAGCAACTGAATTCCGGCAAAAAAGGAAATCGAAACAATCAACGAAGCATAGCCTGGAACATCGACGCCGGAGATGAGGGTGCGGACCAAAAAGAAACTCGCCAAGGTCAGCGCCAGCAGCGATGTGGTCATTCCGATATAGCTCCAGACCTTGAGAGGCATTGTCGAAAAAGACATGAGCCCGTCGAGCGCCAAATGCGTCAATTTGCGATAGCTGAATTTGGACACGCCATGGACGCGCGCCTCGACATCGAACGGCACGCCGATCGATCTGAATCCGATCCAGGCATAAAGACCTTTGGAAAATCGCGCGTGCTCGCGCATCGCGCGAAGCGCCGCGACGGCCCGCGCGTCGAGGAGCCGGAAATCTCCGGCGCCCTCCGGCAGTCGCGTCTCTCCGATCGAACCAAAGAGCTTATAAAAACGCTGCGTCAAAATCCGCCGCAAAGGGCTATACACGCTTCGATCGACGCGCTGGCCGAAGACATCCTTGTAGCCCTCGCGCCAGCGCGCGACAAAGGTCTCGATCAGCTCGGGGGGATCTTGCAAATCGGCGTCCAAGATGACCGTCGCGGCCCCCCTTGCATGATCAAGGCCCGCCGCTATTGCGATCTCCTTGCCGAAATTCCGGCTCAGCGAAAGCGCGCGAATGCGAAAGTCCTTGTGATGGGCGGCGCGCAGACATTCGAGCGTATCGTCGGTCGAGCCGTCGTCGACAAAAATGATTTCGAACGAGGCCGCGCAACGCTCAAGTACCGGCACGAGCCGCGTCAGCAGAGCCTCTATGTTGTTGGCTTCATTATAGACCGGCGTGATCACGGAAAGCTCCGCGGCGTTCGCGCCCGCCGGCCCCGTGCCGGATGTTGTCATTTTTGGCGGCCTCATGAATCGCAACCGCGGCCATGCCGGGGTTAATGGGATTCCCGCTTAGGCTTTTGCATGGCATTGGGCAAGATTGCTTGCATATTTGCCCATGCCGGATTATCCCTCAGCGGAGCGTTCGGACATCTGGCTGCAACGCGAGGGGTTGATCATTGTGGGCGCGGCCGGAGAGTATTTTTCGTTCTGCCTCTGCGCCGATGATTATGCGCTGTCGCCTGGCGTCAGTCGCGGTATTCTGGAAGCGCTTGGCGCCGGCCGGCTGAGCGCGACAAGCGTGATGACAACGCGGCCATTCTGGCCGAAGGGCGCTCGTGAGTTGCGCCAATTCAAGGCAAAGGCCGACATCGGGCTGCATCTTAACCTCACGCTTGGCAGCCCGCTGGGAGACATGCCGGCTTTCGCGGCCACGGGGCGCTTGCCAGGGCTAGGTGACTTGATTAAGGCCTCGCGGAGAAACGAGTTGCCGGAAACCGAGATCGGCCAGGAAATCTCGCGCCAGCTCGACGGTTTTTGCGAGCATTTCGACGCCGCTCCCGCTTTCGTGGATGGGCATCAGCATGTCCAGGTTCTGCCGCAAATACGCGCCAAATTGTTCGCGTGCCTCGAAGAGAAAGGATTTTCGGGCAAGGTCTGGCTGCGTGATATCTCCGATCGTCCGTGGCGCATTCTGCGGCGCGGCGTGGAGTTGACAAAAGCGCTGGGGATCGCCCGGATCGGGAGAGGCTTTGCCTGGGAGGCTTCCGCGCGGGGGTACGTCACTAACGAGGGATTTTCGGGATTTTCGGCCTTCGACCCAGACCATGATTACGCCGCCGATTTCGCCCGCTATCTGCGCGCGCCGGGACGGCGCCATCTCATCATGTGTCATCCGGGCTATTGCGACGAGGAGCTCGTGGCGGCCGATCCGGTCACGCTCAGCCGCGAACGCGAACTCAGCTTTCTTCTGTCCCCCGCATTCACGGCGATGCTCACTCGCAAACGCGCCCGGCTGGCGCGGCTTTCCGATGCCCTTTGCACAATCCGGTAGCAGCAAGGAAGAAGTCTGGCCACGGTGATTATAAGGATAGAACAATGTTTGGGGTTGTGATTTTTCGCGTGCGCCACGGTAGCGGATGAGCAGATGTCGATGATGGGGGTCGGCGTGATGCCGCCTTGGCTACTCGGCGAGTTGCCAGATCAGGGCCGTCCAGCGCGTCCAGTTCGCCTCGTCAAGGTACCTGTTCCGGCAGCGCTCAGACGTCAATTGATAGAGCAGCGGCTTGCGCACGTAGCGCAGGATCTCGGCGGCTAGCGCGGTATCGGTGGCCTCCGGCGGAAGCACCGACCCGGTGTGTCCGTGCAGAACAGCCGAGCTGACGCCTCCGACGTCATAGGCGATCGACACGACGCCGAATGCCTGTGCCTCAGAGAAAACTATCGGGGTGGCGTCGGCGATTGATGGCAACAGGAGAAAATGAGCCTCGACATACGCTCGGCAGAACCGAACCATCTGGATATGATCCGACTTCCGCAGAAACCCGAGATAGGTCACGAACTCCAGATTTCTGGCATGTTCCGGCGCCTCGCAGACCAGGATCAGGCGTGTCTTGATTCCGGAATCAATCATTCGGCGGCAAACCGATATGACTATGTCGCCGTTCTTTCCATCCCAGTCGGCAGATACGAACAGAATTGCGACTTCCGAGCCTATCGATTTTCGGGAGTATGTTAGGTTGATCAGATCATCCGGGATGTTGGGGCCGAACGGTAGCTCGAAGATCTTGCCACTCGGAACACGGTAGTCGAGCCTCGCGGAATCTGCGGCCCACCTGGACGAATAGATAACAGACGTCGTCCGCGCTAGGATCTTACCTTCGTTACGATGCCCCTGACGTTTAAGCCATCCGGGAAATGCCTGGACCTTCGGGTGTGACTTTTGGATCGCCTGGAACGTCGCGTCAGAAATATAGATCAGTTTCCGGGTAGTTTTTACGTAGGCCATGTAGTTCGATCCGACGAGCGCGAGCAGCGTCCCGTCCGGCGCAAATTGCAGTCTGGCCGTCAGGTAGAGGCCAGCGAGAACCGCGTATGCGGTCGAGAACCGGCAGTCGAGAGCGATGCCGAGTTTTCGCAGGCATTTGTTGAAGGCTCGAGCGGCCAGATCGAGGAGGGCGAGCCCTCCTCTAACGTGCGTGATGCCGCCGTGCGGGTTCCGCTGAAGAGCGGCGTACACATAGTAGAGGGTCCCAGACAATTTGGAGACGTCGGTGGGGTTGTCGGCCGTTACGAAAATTATTCTGCTCACGTTAAATGTTCCCA
>JALZAY010000190.1 GCA_030948025.1 Pseudomonadota bacterium | reverse complement strand
TCTTGGCGGACGCAAGTCTTTAAAGGACTCGGGATCGAGGAGAAGGGATTTTGTTTACACCTGCTTTCGCCCAAGCCGCCACGAGCGTGGGCCCCACCTCGGCGGACATGCTGATAAATTTGGTGCCCTTCGCGCTGGTCTTTGCCATCGCATATTATTTTGTCATCCGGCCGCGGAGCAAAAAGGCGAAGGAACATGCCAATCTCATCAAGAATACGCGCCGGGGCGATAGCGTGATCACGACCGGAGGCCTGATCGGCAAAGTGACGAGAGTAGTGGACGATGCGGAGCTCGAACTCGAAATCGCGCCGAATGTTAAGGTGCGCGTTCTCCGGGCGATGATTACGGACGTGCGGGCCAAGGGCGAGCCGGTCAAGGATCAGGCTTGAATCGAAGCCTGCAACAAGCAGGAACTCTGGGCAGCGGCGGGAGCCGCGCCCATAACCGTCGAGATTTTGCACCATCATGCTGCGTTTTCCGGCCTGGAAGATCGTATCCATTCTGGCGATGACGGCGTTCGCGCTTCTCCTCATCGTTCCGAGCCTCCTCGGCACGGACCATCGCGAGGCGCTGATTTCGCATTTGCCGAAATGGCTGCCGGCCCGCGCCATCGTGCTCGGCCTCGATCTGCAAGGGGGATCGCATGTGCTTCTGGAGGTGGACAGCAATTCGGTCGTGAAGTCTCTTGTCGACAATCTGCGCGACAGCGTCCGGCGGGTGCTTCGCGAAGAGAAGGTTGCGATCACGGGTGGCATTGGTGCTCAGCCACGCGGTGTGCAATTGCGCATCCCCGATCCGGGCGAGCGTGCGAGAGTCATGCCGAAACTCAAGCAATTGGCGGCCTCCGCCGGCAGCGGCCTTTCCGACTCTTCTCGCGCAGGGGTTTTCGACGTGACCGAAAACGACAACGGCCTCATCCAGTTCACGGTGACCGAGGCGGGCGTCGAAAGCAAGGTCCGCCGCGCCGTCGAGCAATCGATCGAAGTGTTGCGCCGCCGCGTCGATGCGCTTGGCACCACGGAGCCCAATATCCAGCGGCAAGGCGCCGATCGTATTCTCGTCGAAGTGCCAGGTTTGCAGGATACCAGCAAGCTCAAGGAAATCCTGGGAACGACGGCCAAGCTCGAATTCCGCCTTGTCGCCGATCCGGGCGCCGACCCCGCCGATGTCGAATCTTTGGAAGACGTCGAGCAACCCGGCAAATTGTTGCCGGTGGAGAAGCGCGTCATGGTGCAGGGCGAGGATTTGACCGATGCCCAGCCGGGCTTCGACCCCCGCACGCAAGAACCAATCGTCAATTTCCGCTTCAATATTCGCGGCGGACAAAGGTTTGGCGAGGTGACGTCCGAAAACGTCGGAAAATTATTCGCCATCATCCTCGACGGGAAGGTCATCTCTGCGCCGCGCATCATTAGTCCCATCACGGGTGGTTCCGGCCAGATCTCCGGGCATTTCACGGTGGAAGCGGCGAACAATCTCGCGATTCTTTTGCGCGCCGGCGCGCTTCCAGCGAAGCTCACCATCGTCGAGGAACGCACCGTCGGTCCGGGTCTCGGCCAGGATTCGATCGACGCGGGCAAGCGCGCGGCCTATGTCGGCGCCGCCCTCGTCGCCTTCTATATGCTAATCACCTATGGCATATTCGGCGTCTTCGCCAATATCGCGCTGGCGGTCCATGTCTCGTTCATTTTTGCCGGCCTCGTGCTTCTCGGGGCGACGCTCACTCTGCCGGGCATCGCGGGGATCGTCCTCACCATTGGCATGGCGGTCGATTCCAATGTCTTGATCTATGAACGCATCCGGGAGGAAGCGCATATGGGTCGCTCGATCATTTCCGCGCTCGACGCTGGGTTCAAGCGGGCTTTCGCCACTATCGTCGACTCCAATGTCACCATGTTCGTCGCCGCCGCCATATTGTATTTTTTGGGGTCGGGACCGGTGCGCGGTTTCGCCGTTTCATTGGCCCTCGGCATTCTTACCTCGATCGTGACGGCGGTGACGATGACGCGCATGATGATCGCGCTGTGGTACCGCTACAAGCGACCGGCGAGATTGCCGATTTAAAGGATTGGTAAAACCGCGCGGCACTTTCGGGCGCGATCGCGCAAAAGGATAGAGTGTTTCATGTGGCAAGCCAATCCGCCTCGACGCGAGCAACAAGAACCGCTGGAGTGCCGTTTCGGAAGAGGCCCTATCGCATGAAACTCCTGCGCCTTGCGCCCGAGAACACCAAATTTCCGTTCATGCGCTTCCGCCGCGTGAGCTATCCTTTCTCGGCGCTCCTTTCGATTATTTCGGTCGTGCTTTTTCTTTCCTTAGGAATGAATTTTGGCATCGATTTTTCCGGAGGCACCTTGCTCGAGCTGCGCGCCACGAGCGGCGTCGCGGATACGGCAAAATTGCGTTCCATCGCCGAACATCTGAACGTCGGCGACGTCGAGGTGCAGGGTTTTGGGGGGCCGTCCGACGTGACCGTGCGTTTCGGCCTCCAGGCGGCCGGCGATGCCGCGCAACAAGCCGCCGTGAATCGCGTGAAAGCGGCGATCGGCGATGGCTACGAGGTCCGCCGCACCGAAGTCGTCGGTCCCCGCGTCTCCGGCGAGCTCGTGCAATCCGGCACGCTTGGCGTTGTCGTTTCGATCGTCGCGGTGCTTTGCTATCTCTGGTTCCGGTTCGAATGGCAGTTCGCGGTTGGCGCGATCATCGCGACGATGCACGACCTCTTGCTGACCGTTGGCTTTTTTGCGCTGACCCGGCTTGAATTCAATACGACATCGATCGCCGCCATTCTCACCATCGTTGGCTATTCCCTGAACGAAACCGTCGTGGTGCTCGATCGCATTCGGGAAATGATGCGGAAATATCGCAAGATGCCGACCGACCAACTGATCGATCTCTCGGTCAACGCGGTGCTGCCACGCACGATCATGACCGCGACGACCGTGTTTCTCGCCCTTCTTTCGCTTGTCGTTTTCGGCGGCCAGGTGATCCGCTCGTTCTCGATCGCGATGATCTGGGGCATTTTTGTCGCGACCTATTCCTCTGTCTTTATTTGTTCGCCGATGCTGATCTACCTCGGCCTGCGCGGCGACACCGTGGGTCCGGCGCCGGCCGCCACCCCCGCGAAGAAGCCGGCGTAGACCCGGCGCGAGCGGCACGGCGGCCAGAACCTGTCCGGCAAGGCGTCCATGATCGAACCACGATATGTTGGTTTTTTGCCCGGCGCCCATGCGATCGAGCGGTATGGCGCGGGCGACCTTGTCGCGGCCGCCCTTCTGGCCGTGCCCTGATGCGCGGGCGGGAGACGCCGCCAAACGGGAATTACGCCTATTGCGAGGGACTGCTCCGCCGCGACGATAGAGACCGCTGGCTCGCGAGCCTTTTTGTCCCGCCCGAGTTGCGGCGGCACACGCACGCCCTTTATGCTTTCAGTCTCGAAATCGCCCGCGTGCGCGAAATCGTCTCCGAGCCCTTGCTCGGCGAAATCCGGTTCCAATGGTGGCGGGACGCGCTCGAAGGGACACATGCGGGCGAGACCAAGGCCAACCCCGTCGCCGCCGCCCTTCTCGATACGATCGCGCGCTTCGATCTGCCGGAAGCGCCGCTCCTCGAATCGATTTCTGCGCGGGGGCGCGACCTTTATGGCGAGCCGATGGATTCCGTCGTGGCGCTCGAGTCTTATACAAAGGCGACATGCTCGAATCTTCTGCGGCTTGCCGCGTTCATCCTCGACGGAGAGGAGGCTGCCGCGAGCCGCGATGCCGCCCTCCATGCGGGGATTGCCTATGGGATTACCGGGCTGATCCGGGCTCTGCCTTGGCATAGCGTGCGCGGCCAGGTTTTTATCCCAGTCGAGATTTTGCTAGCGCATGGGCCGAGCCGCGACGATTTGGCCGCGGGCCACGCCTCGGAGGCGGTCCTGGCCGCGCTTGCGGATCTGCGCGCTGTTGCCCGCGCGCATCTCGATGCCTTCGATGCGCGGCTGCATAGCCTGCCCGAAAAAAGCCGTCCGGCGTTCTTGCCCGTCTGCCTTTGCGAGCCTTATCTGCGGCTGATGGAAAAGCCTAGCTACGAACCCTTCAAGACCGTCATCGAGCTGCCGCAATGGCGAAGGCAATGGATTCTTTGGCGCGCTGCGCGGCGGTGGGGTTAGCTGCGCGTTTTCCCTTGCGGCGGCGATCGTCTGCTTATAAGCCGCCGATGTGCGGGCCGCCGCCGCTCGCTCCGCCAGACGCTTTTATCCGCGCCAATAAGAGCCAAGATGCCGATGCGGTCCTTGGACGATTTCGCTGTTCGCAAATTGGCGGAGCTCGATCGCGCCTCTTTGCGGCGCACGCTTGCCGAGAGTTTTCGCGGGGAAGGCCCATGGATCGAACGCGACGGCCGCCGCTTGCTGTCCTTCTCCTGCAACGATTATCTCAACCTGTCCCATCACCCGGCGCTCAAGGCGGCCGCTACGGCCGCGATTGCGCAATATGGCGTGGGCGCCGGCGCGTCGCGCCTCGTCACCGGCAACCATCCTTTATTTCGCGAGCTGGAGGAGAGGCTCGCGCGGCTCAAGGGAACCGAAGCCGCCTGCGTTTTCGGTTCCGGCTACCTCGCCAATGCCGGCATCGTCCCGGCGCTTGCCGGCGCGCAAGATTTGATCGTGATCGACGAACTCGCGCACGCCTGCCTCTGGGCGGGGACGCAATTGTCGCGCGCGCGGACGTTGGTGTTTCGGCATAACGATATTGGTCACGCACAAGCGTTGCTCAGCGAAAACCGTGCCCGCGCGCGCCACGCGTTGCTCGTCACCGACGGGGTGTTTTCCATGGACGGCGATCTTGCTCCCTTGCAGGAACTCGCGGCCCTCTGCGCCGCCTTCGACACTTGGCTCATGACCGATGACGCGCATGGCCTCGGCGTGATCGGCAACGGCCGCGGCTCGACATTCGCGGCTGGCGGCGGAGCGCAGGTTCCGTTGCAAATGGGGACCTTGTCCAAGGCGATCGGCGGCTATGGCGGATATTTATGCGCGTCGCGGGCCGTGATCGATTTGATGAAAACGCGCGCGCGCACTCTGATTTATTCGACTGCCTTGCCGCCTGCCATGGCGGCGGCGGCGATCGCCGCCTTGACGATCATCGAAAGCGAGCCCGGATTGACCGCAAAACCTCTCGCCAAGGCGCGGGCGTTCACCTCTCGTCTTGGCCTTCCCGAGGCGCAAAGCCCGATTGTCCCGCTTGTCCTTGGCGAGCCGGATGCCGCGTTGCAAGCAGCAAACAAATTGGCGGAGGAAGGTTTCCTCGTGACGCCGATCCGTCCGCCGACGGTCCCGGTTGGCACCGCGCGGCTGCGCTTCGCCTTCACTGCCCTGCATCCCGACGAAGAGATCGCCCGACTCGCCGATGCCGTGCGGGCTCTCGTCGCATTTGCGCCCGCGCGCCAGGAAGTCCCCAAGTGTCCGCAGTCTTCATAACCGGCACCGGGACCGATGTTGGCAAGACTTTTGTGTGCGCGGGCCTCATCCGTTATTTCCGCGGGCTCGGACAACCGGTCGCCGCTTTAAAACCTCTCGTGAGCGGCTTCGATCCGGCGGCACCTTGCGGCAGCGATCCGGCTGTGCTCCTCGAGGCTCTAGGCCGCGATGTCAAACCGGAGGAACTTAAACGCGTCTCGCCGTGGCGCTTTCGCGCCCCTCTTTCCCCGGACATGGCGGCACGGGCCGAAAATAAAGCAATCGATTTGCAAGCGGTCGTCGATTTCTGTCGCGCGGCAATTGCCGGAAACGACGGCGTACTGTTGATCGAAGGCATCGGCGGCATCATGGTCCCGCTTGACGATCGCCGCACAGTGCTGGATTTGATGACCGCGCTCAACCTGCCGTTGATCCTCGTCGCCGGCAGTTATCTTGGGACGCTTAGCCATGTCCTTTCCGCTCAGGACGTGATATTGCGACACGCGCTCGATCTGCGGGCCATTGTCGTCAGCGAGACTGAGGGTGCCCAGGTGCCGCTCGACGCGACATTGGCGACCCTCGCCAATTTCGCCAAAGCCCCGTTGCTTGGCTTGCGGCGGCAAGTTCCGGCGAGGCAAAACGACGCCGTCTTTCAGCATCTGGCGGAGCTGATCGCTTGAACTCGCCTGCCGCCAATGTCAAGGAAGCGGCGGCCGGACATGCGGGCCTCGATCCGCGCCACTCTACTCGCGCTTGACTGTTTTGACGGAAACGGGCTTTTTGATGCCCACGCGTTTTCCAGCCTTCCTGTCGTTGTGCGAGGCCGCGCGCGCAAGTTCGCTCTCCAGGGCCTCGAGTTCCACCTTGCTTCTGAGCTTCGGCCGTTCGGGATCGGTTCCTGTCACCGGCTGATAGGCGAGACTGTCCGGCGGCGGCCGTGTCTCGCGCACGAAATCCTTTGCCTCTGGGACGTCGGCCCAAATTTTCGTGTGCATCAAGGTGTCAAGCGGCGAGCCGCCCGCCTTTGCCTCTTGCGCATGAGCAAGTGGGTCAAAGCCAAGGCAAATTCCGGCAAGCGCCAGCAGCGTCACAGGCCGCGCGTAAAGGTGAAGGAGCCGGTTTCGTTTCATTTCATTTCAGCGTGCCAGTGCCGGAGCTTTGATTGGTTGCCTATCCGCACTATCCAAGTTTATTGTGTCGGAACCGCGACGAAACGCTTCGCGGATTTTGCGACTCCAGAAACGGCTTTTTGAGCCGCACGAAAGCGTGGAAAATCGAATGAGCGCGAGAAAAATCAAGCGCTTGGAGGCCGGGCGGATCGAGCGCCAGCTCACCCCGCCAAAGGCTGAAATTAAAACATGGGCCAAGGCCGGCGCATCGCCAAAACCCGCCGCGTCCAAGCGGATTGCGCCGGTCGTTGCGGCTGACGCGGCGGCCAGCCCTGTTAGCAAAGCGCCGGCGCGGGGCCCTGCCGGAGACAGCCGCACGGTGGCCGCCCCCGCCCCGGCGGCGCGGAAAGCTTCGCGAGAAATGGAGGGCGCCCCCGACTTTGAACGCTTGTCTTATAATTTGGCGCGGCTCGTGGAACAGGGCGGCAGAACACTCGCCGCGTATTTCAAACCGTCGGAAAGCAACGAGGCCAAAAGCAATGTGTCAAACGGAGTTGCCGACGCGCTTCGTTCGATCAGCCGCATTGCCGAACATTGGTTGAGCGACCCCGCCCGGACCCTCGAAGCGCAATCGTCCTTGACGGTAAAGCTCCTTGGCCTTTGGGCGCATAGTTTGCGGCGGATGTCCGGCGAATTCGAAAATCCGTTCGTGCCCTATGACCCTTCGGACAAAAGGTTCGCCGCGCCGGAATGGCGGGAGA
>JALZAY010000189.1 GCA_030948025.1 Pseudomonadota bacterium | reverse complement strand
AAACGATCGCATCGGAAACCTGGCGGTGCATTCAAGGGGCCTCCCTGCTTGCCGGTTTCTCGATGTGGCCACCGAATTCGTATCGCATTGCCGACAGCAGCTTGTCGGCATATTCCGCAAGCCCGCGCGATTCGAAACGCCCAAATAAGGCGGCGCCGATGACCGGGACGGGAACTCCTTCGTCGATCGCCGCCTGCAACGTCCAGCGCCCTTCGCCGGAATCCGAGACATGTCCTTCGAAACTCGTCAGCTCCGGATTCTTGCGTAGGGCCGCGGCAGTAAGATCCAGCAACCATGAGCCGATGACACTGCTGCGCCGCCAGACCTCGGTGACCTCGGCGATGTCGAACTCGAATCGGTATAATTCGGGATTTCGTAACGGCGTCGTTTCCGCATCCACCTCACGGCTCACACGACCGACATTGGCGTTCTTGATGATGTTCAGTCCTTCGGAATAGGCGGCCATGATGCCATATTCGATGCCGTTATGGACCATTTTGACAAAATGACCGCCGCCGTTTGGACCGCAATGGAGATAGCCACATTCGGCCTGGCTTGGCTCGCCTGTCGCGCCAACCGTACGCGGGGCGGCGGCGACTCCCGGTGCAAGGGCTCGGAAGATGGGATCAAGATGCTGGACGATTTCGGGCTCGCCGCCGATCATTTGGCAGTAGCCACGTTGCAACCCCCATACTCCTCCGCTTACGCCGACATCGACATAATGAATTCCTACCTGCTTAAGCTGAGTCGCGCGGCGGATGTCGTCATGGTAGTAGGAGTTCCCCCCGTCGGCCACTATGTCGCCCGGTTCGAGCAGCGGTGTCAGGGAGCCGAGCACGGGATCGACTGCCGCGGCCGGCACCATCAGCCACACCGCGCGAGGCTTCGACAGACTCTTGACGAACGCGGGCAGACTGGTCGAGCCCGCAGCCCCTTGCTTGACCAGTTCCTGCACCGGTTCCGGATGGCTGTCGTAAACGATGCATTCGTGACCGGCCTTTATGAGCCGCGTCGCCATATTTGCACCCATTCGGCCAAGACCGATCATGCCAAGTTGCATTTGCGTTCTCCTATGAACGAAACTGATCATCCTGCGAGCTCGTTCCGCCCGCCGCGCGGCGGATGGTGCTTTTGGCGGCGACGGCCACATGCTCCGCCTTGAAGCCGAAATGCTCGGCGACGATCTTCAGCGGTGCCGACATCCCGAAGCTGCGCATTCCAAGAACCACGCCGCATGGCCCCGCATATCGCTCCCAACCGATTGGTGAGGCTTCCTCCACCGTGACCCTTGCGGTCACAGAGGGTGGCAGCACGCTTTGCCGATAGGCAGGGTCCTGGGCATCGAAGAGTTCCCATGACGGCATGCTGACGACGCGGGCACTAATATTCTCGGTGGCAAGGAGGTCGCGCGCTGCGACACACAGCGATACTTCGCTGCCGCTGCCAATCAGGATCACGTCCGGCACGGAACCTGGGGCGTCGACGAGAATATAGCCGCCTTGCGGCAGTCGGCTGGCGGGAGCAAATTGACTACGATCGACGATCGGCAGCACCTGTCGCGAGCAAATCAGCGCAGCTGGGCGGTCTTTGAGCCCGAGAACGAAACGATAGGCTTCGGTCATTTCATTGGCATCGGCCGGGCGGATGACGATCATGCCGGGAATCGCGCGCAACGAGACGATCTGTTCGATCGGCTGATGGGTCGGTCCATCCTCGCCGACGCTGATCGAATCATGCGTCCATATGTGGAGAACCGGCTGATCCATCAGCGATGCCAAGCGGATCGCGCCACGCGCGTAATCGGTGAAGATCAAAAAACCGGACGCGAAGGCCCGCATACCACTGAGCGTCATGCCGTTGACAGCAGCACACATGGCATGCTCGCGAACGCCAAAGTGAAAGTTACGTCCTCGATGGTCCCCAAGATGGCCCCCGGCCTGGAAGTCCCCGGCAAATTCGAAGGCGAGACGGGTCTTGGTACTTGGGGCAAGATCAGCCGCACCGCCCACCAGCCATGGCACCCGCTCGGCCACAGCGTTCAGAATTTTGCTCGATGCATCGCGCGTCGACATGCCGGCGACGCTCGGTGCAAATGTCGGCAGGCTCGCGTCCCAGCCGTCCGGCAATTCCCGCTTCTGAAGGCGCTCAATCTGTTCACACAGATCAGGATACTGAGCCCGATAGCGCACAAACGCCGCATTCCACGCCCTGCGCAATCCGGCGCCCCGTGTGCCGATGTTGGCATCGAAATGCGCCCGCACACCCTCAGGAACCACGAAAGTCTGGTCTGGATCGAAACCAAAAAACTCCTTCGTCAGCCGGACCTCTTCTGGCCCAAGGGGTTCTCCATGCGCGGAAGGGGTATCCTGCCTGTGCGGGGCACCATAGCCAATGTGGCTGTGCACAATGATCAGTGCGGGACGATCGTTGCCATTGAGAAAGGTCCGGTAGCTGCGCTCCACGAGGTCGAGATCGTTCGGATTCGTCACGCGCTCCACGTTCCAGCCATAGGCGAGAAAGCGCGCTGCGACGTCTTCCGTGAACGTGATATCGGTGTGACCCTCAATCGTCACGCGGTTGCTGTCATAGATCCAGCACAGGTTGGACAGACGCAGATGACCGGCCAAGGACGCCGCCTCGCTTGAGATCCCCTCCATCATGTCGCCGTCGCCGCATAGCGCATAGACATTGAAGTCGAAGAGATCGTAGCCGGGCCGGTTATAGGTTGCACGCAGCCATTGACCGGCGATCGCCATGCCGACGCTGGTCGCCACGCCCTGACCTAGCGGCCCGGTCGCGGTTTCGACCCCGGAGGTCCAACCATATTCCGGATGTCCTGGGCAGCGGCTGCCGGCCTGGCGAAAGTTCTTGATGTCCTCCAAAGTCACGGCATCGCGATCCAGCCGCTCGTACGACGGATTGGCAGCCTTTATTCCGGTCAGATGGATGAGGCTGTAGAGCAGCATCGACGCGTGGCCACTCGAAAGGACGAAGCGATCGCGGTTGAGCCAATGAGGGTCGGCCGGATCATAGCGCAGAACTCGCTGCCACAGCACATAAGCGGTCGGCGCCGCATCCATCGGGGTTCCGGGATGGCCAGAATTTGCCTTCTGCACCGCGTCGATAGCCAGCATGCGGATGGTGTTGATCGCCAGCTGATCGATATCGCTCTGACGTGCCATTCTTCTGCCTCGCTTCGCCCCAAATCGGTGGAAGGCGGAATCATCTTTGGCTTATCTGGTCCAGGCCGTAAAGCACGCGCCAGGGAGGGCCGCGCGGGTCACCGCAAGGCTATGAGGACATCGAATGCACGGCTTCCTATCGGCACAGGCTGCACACCCAACATCAGCAGCCGCGCCGGCTGTCCAGGCGATAATGGCAATACGAATGCTTGCGGTCGTCCACGGAAATATTTTACCCCGAGTTGATTCAGCTTAACCGCAAATCCCCTGAAATTTACAACGCTGCTGTTGTAAGCGCAAATGAGGCAGACCGCCTCTCGCTGGAGTTCAGGCTGGATTCTTGGGGGGACTCTTCAACGACGAACGGCCTTCGACCGTAGACGGCAGTATCTCAGGAAGCCTATAATGAACCGTGGAGGCAGGGATGATCTGAACTTTCCCGCGCGTTATCTTGTTACTTAGCTACATTGTTCGACAGGATGGGGTATCCACACGCTCTCGACCGGCAATCCAGCCTTCAATCCGTACAACTATCAGACTGGATCGGTATGGCCGCACGACAATGGGATCATCGCGATGGGGTTCAAGCTCTATGGCTTCGGCGCGGAGGCGGGGCGGATCGCGCACGACATCAGCATCGGAGCGAGTCATTTCTTGCTGAACCAGTTGCCGGAGCTCTACACTGCCTTTACACGCGATGAGACGACGTTTCCGGTGCAGTATATCAGCGCGAATGTGCCGCAAGCCTGGGCGGCCGGATCGATCTTCATGCTGACGCAGGCCATGCTGGGGTTCCTGCCTGACGCGCCACGGAACAAACTGTATGTCGATCCGTTGCTCCCAGAATGGTTGCCGGACATAACGATTCGCGATCTTCGCGTAGGTCGGCACAAGTTCGATATCCGCTTCTGGCGCGAGGGTGAGCGAACCGAGTTCGAAGTGCTCCATGGCAACGCGAGCCTGGTGGAACGTTGTGAAGTGGGCGTCAAAGCGGCACAGCTAAGGGACCGTACGGAGCCGATCTAGTCACGGTCGAACGGCCGCATACAATTAAATCGGGGAGCGAGCCAATGGCACACACCAACGATCGCGCCGGACTGGCGAAACCGCTGACCCTAGCCATCGACATCGGCGGCAGTCATCTCAAGGCAGCTGTCCTCAAAGCCTCAGGAAAGATGTCTACGGATCCGGTCCGCGTCAAGACTCCGAAGCCGGCCACGCCGGACGCAGTTGTCGCGGCGTTGATTAGCCTCTCACGACGGCTCGGCCAGTTTGATCGTGTCTCGATCGGCTTCCCGGGCGTGGTGCGGGCGGATTTCGTTTTGACGGCGCCCAATCTCGGTACCAAAGAGTGGCATGGCTTCAGGCTTGGTGCGGTCATGACACGAGATTTGGGTAAGCCAGTTCGCATGCTCAACGATGCCAGCATCCAGGGCCTTGGGGTCATTACCGGGCGAGGCCTCGAATGCGTTTTGACAATGGGCACGGGAATGGGCTTCGCCTTGTTCCTGGATGGGCAGATTGCGCCGCATCTGGAACTCAGCCACCATCCCATTCGCAAACGCAAAACATATGATGAATATGTGGGCGAGGTTGCACTTGAGACCGTCGGCCGGCGGCACTGGACCCAGCGCGTCCACAAGATTATCAGTATCCTCGAAACCGTCATAACCTATGACATGCTTTACATCGGGGGAGGCAATGCACGGCTGATCGAGCCGCCATTACCTGCCAATGTGAAGACCGTTTCCAACATGGCCGGGATAACTGGAGGCGTGCGGCTTTGGGACAGACGAATGGGTCACGCATTTGCCGAGCAGCCACCCGCTTTTGCTGAACAGCCGGATTAGGCTCCATGTCGGATTGCAGGGCCTTGTCATGTCTGGATGGCGCCCGCTGATCAAGGGTTTTTTTGCGGCGGTGCGTTTGATCGTGGGTGCGGTCATGTCTTCGGCCTGTCGATGCGGGTTTTGACACCCCGCGGGCCCTGATGTTGTCCGCTGATCCCTTGCCCCAATCACGTTGGCGCGCTTGACGGCGCAGACAAGGCCACGGGCTTTGGGATCAATCCGCTTTCTTCGCATCACCTCTTGGTCACCCTCGATTCTTGTGCCGCCTTTGGCCGCTGACGATGTCAGCGGTCGTTACGCCGGAACTGCGCAATAGGTTGTCTTGCCGCGCATGATCGCGAAGGCGATGCGCGCGATTTTATTGGCGAGCGCGACGGCGACAAGCTTGAAGGGCTTGCTCTGCATGAGCTTCTTCGCAAAGGATCGCAGCCCGTCGTCGCGCGGCTTGCGATGATAGAGGACCGCATGGGCGCCCACGACGAGCAATTTCCGCAAATATCGGTTGCCCATCTTCGAGACGCGGCCCAGCCGCTCCTTGCCGCCGGACGAGTTTTGTCTCGGCGTCAGGCCAAGAAAGGCGGCGAACTCGCGCGGGCCTGAGAAAGCGGAGACGTCCTGAACGCTCGCGGCCATCGCCGAACCTGAAAAACATGCTTGGCCAGATCGAGGCCAACAGTCGTGACAGAAGACAAATCAGTGATAGACTTTCCCATGGACGGCTCTCCTTCAGAGGGTTGCTCAACGACAACCATCTTGGCACAGCTCTTCATTGAGCGAGATACCGGTGCGGGCGCCGTCCACACCATCACGTCGGCGGCGGGTTTGCCGTCACTGACCTATGGCCGTACCATCCGCGATGATCAAAATCAGCTATAGCGAGCGGCTATCGCTTTCCGCCCGAAATCATCCAGCACGCGATCTGGCTCTATATTCGGTTCACGCTGAGCTTCCGCGGCGTCGAAGATTTGTTGGCGTGGTCTCCTATGAGACCGTCCGGCGCTGGGTGAACCATTTCGGGCCGATGGTCGCAGCGGACCTGCGCAAACGCCGGCCGAAACCGCATACCATCTGTTGGGGTGGACGGCCCCGACGGCATCGATGTGCCAAAATGGGGTCGTTGCAGATCTCAAACAAAGGAGACCGTCCGTGGAATCTATTAGCCGAATTGGCATGGATACATCGAAACACATTTTTCAGCTTCATGGGGTGAACGTCGCTGAGCAACCGGTTCTTCGCAAGAAGCTGCGGCGCAGGGACATGGTGGCGTTCTTCGAGAGGCTTGCTCCGACGGTGATTGCGATCGAGGCTTGCGGCGCGTCCCATCACTGGGCGCGGCTGCTGCAGTCATTTGGCCATGCGGTGAAATTGATCGCGCCTCAGCTGGTCAAGCCGTATGTCAAAAGGGGCAAAAACGATGCTGCCGACGCCGAAGCGCTTTGCGAGGCGATGAGCCGGCCGTCAATGCGGTTCGTACCTGTGAAGACTGCAGAGCGGCAAGCGGCGTTGATGTTGGTCGGCTTGCGCGATCGTCTGATCCGCAATCGAACGCAGCTCGCCAATGCGATCCGCGGCTGTGCGGCGGAGTTCGGTCTAGCCGCCGCCAAGGGGATTGCTCACCTGGTTCCGCTGCTCGATCGCATCCAAGCCGATGAGAGCCTACCCGGCTTGGCTCGAGAGCTGTTCGCAATCCACGCCAAGGAGTATGCGCAGTTGCAGGCGCAAATCGAGGAGGTCGAGGCCAAACTTATGGCCTGGCATAAGACCGACCCATGCAACCGGCGCCTTGCTCAGATCCCTGGCGTCGGCCCGATCGGCGCAGCGATGCTGAGCATGAAAACGCCCGCCCCCGAGATGTTCCGATCGAGTCGGCAGTTCGCGGCCTGGATCGGGTTGACGCCAAAAGATCATTCGACCGCCGGGAAGGTAAGGCTCGGTGTCATTACGCGAACCGGCGACGAAGGCTTGCGCAGCGTACTGGTGGTCGGCGCAACAGCCGTCATCAGGCATCTCCGAAATGCCGGAAGCCAGAGCATACTAGCATCTTGGCTTGAGCAGCTTCTCAAGCGTAAGCCGCCGAAGCTGGTCGCCGTGGCGCTGGCCAACAAGCTGGCCCGCATCGCCTGGAAACTGATGGTCACAGGCGAAACTTACGCTGCGAAATCCGCACCCGCCGCCTTAGCGGCCACAGTCTAGGTCATCGACTCATTAAAGCGCATCCAGATTCGAAGTGAAGCGAGTTTGACGCCGGCGAGGAAGTTATCGGGCGTTTTGTCGTAGCGCGTGGCTACGGCGCGGTAGTGTTTGATTTTGTTGA
>JALZAY010000032.1 GCA_030948025.1 Pseudomonadota bacterium | reverse complement strand
GTGATGCCGCCGTGCGGGTTCCGCTGAAGAGCGGCGTACACATAGTAGAGGGTCCCAGACAATTTGGAGACGTCGGTGGGGTTGTCGGCCGTTACGAAAATTATTCTGCTCACGTTAAATGTTCCCATAAATATGTAATCCCAGAAGACTTCCATAGGCGGATCGGGAAAGACGGCGCGATCGATTTTAGAACAATGGATTCTGGAGAGCGGCGCCCCGTTGTCATGGCAACGTTTTACGGCCCCGATGTGAAATGATATGCTCTGAATATTCGTATGCTAGCCCCAGTGAATAAACCATAGCCCGGGCGGGCTAAGAGCCTGTTTCAAGAGCCTCGCCCTCATCGTTCGAGACGGACATCCGCGTCACACGCGCCGGGCCGCTGCCCCTAAGGACGATCTGAACCCGCGACCAGCCGATCGCTGCAACAATTTCGGTCATAAAACAAACTTATCTGGGGTACGACGACAGTATCGCAACATTTAAGTAATGGTGGACAAAACCAAAAAGGCCGTGAAGGCTAAAGCTTCCAAATATAAGCGCAAATATAAATACAATTACATAGAACATGGATCGAGATTCTATCCTTATAAAACTATATATGGTGGACAGTAAAAAAACAACCCCAAAACACAATGGGATAGTTGAATAGGCCATGGCGGACTCTTTGGAGATATCTAAAACTCTCCAAGGATCGACGAGCAAAAGGAAAAAAATGTGGCTTAAAAAGCTAAAGACAGTAAGCGCGGAACTTATCAAAAGCGCGCCCTCCGGAGAGAGCGGAAAGAGTGGGAAAGCTTTTTCCGGCTTCAATGGCGCGCCGCCGCTGGCCTGGCCCCGTCCCTTGCTGCTGCCGTTTCCTGGCTTCGTCATCGGACATTCCCCAGATTATCGAGGCCCGCCGGACCTCGTGCCTAATTGAGACGTGGCATATAAAGCCTTAAGGCGGGGATAGGAAAGGGCGCTGTTGCCGGAGGCCGGACCTGCCTGACGTTTTCCTAAAAAGAACCCCCCGCAGGGACGCCGGTGCTCGACGCGGCTGACCGGCCGGATTTATAATGCTATCTAAAGCGCTGGGCGCTGGACATCCATAGGGGGCGCCGTCACCGGTCTTGCGAATACGCCATGCCCCCTCATGTCGCCGGCTTTCTCGTTCATTGCTTCACCGCCTGCGGAGCCGCGTTGGGGTTCGCCGCGCTGATTGCCGCGGCCGGCGGCCAATTTAGCGCAATGTTCGCCTGGCTTGGCGCGGCGCTGGTGATCGACGCCGTGGACGGCGCGTTGGCCCGGCGCTACAGGGTCGAGGAGACGGCGGCGCATGTCGACGGGGCTGTTCTCGACCTCGTCGTCGATTTTCTCACCTATGTCGTGGTGCCGCTCGTCGCCTTGTGGCGTTCCGGCCTGCTTCTGCCGCCGCTCGCGGTCCTCGTTTGTTGTGTTGTCTGCGCCGCTTCGGCGCTCTATTTCGCCGACCGGCGCATCAAGACCCACGACCTCTGGTTTCGCGGGTTTCCGGCGATTTGGAACGTACTCATTTTTTATATTCTGGTGTTGCGGCCGGGGCCGCTTGTCAGCACGCTCGTCATCATCGGCTTCGCGTGCCTGATGTTCGCGCCGGTCGTCTTCGTTCACCCGCTGCGCGTCGTGCGCCTCCGCCTGGTGACGATCACGTTGACAGGCTTTTGGTGCGCCGCCGCGATCACGGCCGTGGTTCGAGGACTCCCGGAGGCCGGATTCCTTAGCAAGGCCGTGCTGATCGCGGTGGGTCTGTATTATATCGTCTTGCCGCTCTTCCGTAATTTTCCAAAGGCGCGTTGAGCGGCGCCGGCCGCCCCCGGTGGCGGCCGCGGGTTGCCGGGCGCGAGACGCAGGGCCGCGATCACGGCGCCGCCCGCGCCAGAGGCAAGGGCGAAGATCGTGTCATTGGCCATTGGCGTAGTGTTTCATTTTGGCACAGTTCACCCGTGGGTCACGCTTGGGATCGCGCGAAACTCAATTCCAACACAAATCGCGACGGCACCCGCCGAACCTGAAGGGGCAGGCGCTGCCAAATCGCCGTCAGGGCCCGCTGACGATCAGCTTGCCTTTCATTCCGGCCTCCTGGTGGCCTGGCAGATCGCAAACGAATTCATATTCTCCGGGCTTATCGAAAATAAACGTCTTGCGAGTCACCTGTCCCACTCTTGCCATCAGATAAAAACCAAAGGCCGGCAGGTTGATGCCATGCTCGGTTTCAGCCTGACTGTTATCGAGAACCAAAGTAACGGAACGTCCGGCAATGACGCGGACCGTCGCGGGGATAAATTTGAATTCCGTCGAGGCAACCCAGACCTCACGGCCATTGGAACCTGGCGTCTCCGGCCGGACGATATGTTCTTCGGCTTGCGTCCATGTGACGGCGGAAAGGCCGCTCACCGCGACCACACCCAAAGTCATTGCCCAACGACTCCAGAACTTTTCGCGGCGTCTATCCGGCATGGTGTATCCTCCCGTGCTCTCGTCCTTCCTAGCTCACTGCTTCCAAGCTCTTGTTTATCGCCTCGACCGCTGTTCGAATCGGCGCTCGGCTCCGCTGAGGCGGCGGATTCCCCTTGAAGACGAAGCGCCGGCGGGCCTCGTGATAGGACGGATCGGGTCCGAAGAAATTGACTTGCATCCGTTCCAGCTCTTTGGCGCGATAGTTCGCGAGGGGCTTGATAGATTCGTCGTCGAGACGCCTCTCGTGCTTCTTCCGAAGCATCAGGCGGAATTCCGGATCCCGGGCGAGGCGTCTCGCCCGCTCCCTCAGTTCGGCCTCGAACGCCCCGGTATCCTCCCCGAAGGCGTCGTCGAGAAATCCCATCTCCCGCGCCGCCCGCGTGCCGATCGGCTGGCAGGACAGGGTCAGCTCCAGCGCCCGCCTCCGCCCCACCCGCCGCGGCAGCGTATAGGTCCAGTATTCCGATCCATAGAGACCGCCCATGCTCCTGTAGTGGGGGTTGAGGACGACCCCAGACCTCGCATAGACGTGGTCCGCTGCGAGCGGCAGCATTGCGCCGCCGGCTCCGGCATTGCCGCGCAACCCGGCGATGACGAGGTGCGACAAGGTGTTGAGGATCTCGAAGATCAGATCGTCGATCGCATTGATGTTCCGCCACGATTCCGCGGCCGGATCGGCGCTCGCCTCGATCATATTGAGATCGATGCCGTTCGACCAGAAATCCGGGCCACCCAGCAGCACGATGACCCGGGTCGGGCGCGAGCGGGCGTGGAGGAACGCGTCGCGGAGTCGATAGCACTGGGACGTGCTCATCGCCCCATTGTAGAAATCGAATGAGAGGTAGCCAACCCGGTCCTCCTCGGTATAGACGATCTCGCGGAAGGTGCGATAATCGGCCGGCGCGTCGATCGGCAGCGGTGCCTCGGGCACGCCACGAAGCAGCGGCCCCAAGACCTGCGCCGCTGGCAGCTTGACCCCGGCGACCGGGTAGGGCTCGGCATCGCCTATACCCGGCTGGGCGAGGCTGATTACCGCCTGGGCCTCGGGCTTGGCCTTCAGATGGGAGATCCATACGGCGCCATCGATTGTACCGATGCAGATCGCGCCATCGCGCCGCGCCAGAACTTTTCCGGGCGGACCTTGGAGGTGTGCCTCCTCATGCGCCCCATAAAGGAAGCAAGTTTTGCCGAGCAGCGCGCCGAGGACGCCGGGAGCGCTGTCCGCCGCGCGGATTTTTCGCACGATCAGGGCCGTGCTGTCTTGCATCCAGTCGATGGCACGGTCGGCCTGCCGCATCGGCGGGCGCAGACAGCCGCGCAAAGTGGGCGACCCTTGGGGCGACACATCGGACAGCTTCTCGGGCTGCCAGAAGCCGGATCTTAACTCACCCGATTCGATTCGGGCGACCGCCTCGATAACACCGCGCAGGGCCGCCTCGGTGACCTGGCCACGATAGAGGCTGCTCTTCGCGGGAGGATCGGCTTCCAGGACGAACTCATGCGAGGCCCAGATCGGGCCGGCATCGAACGCGTCCGCCGCCTCCAGGATCGTTACGCCCCAGATCTTCTCGTGGTTGGCGATGGCCCAGTCGAGCGAGGAGGGGCCCCGGTCGCCCTTGATGCCGGGATGCACGATCAGGCAGAGATGGCGCGACCAGACCTCCTCCGGAATGGCGATTTTCAGCATCGGCGCAATGATCAGATCCGGCACCTCGCGGGAGACAGCGGCGATCATTGCCTCGTCCGTCGCCGCGCCACAGACGCGGATTTCGTGGCCCCGCTCGCCGAGCTCGATCCATAGACGCTGGCTGAGGCCGTTGTGGGCCGACGTCAAAAAGAGAATTCGCATTGGTTTTCTCTTTATTTTCTGCCTGTTGGCATGAACCGGAACCGGTCTTTTCGCGGGCCGGTGGCGAAGCCGCGACGAAAGGAGAGGCACAAAACCACTTCCTCCGCGCCCCCTGTTCAGGGGGTGCGCCGCCGCGCGCTCTATTTTAGAATTCAGTTCAGCAGGGTCGATCGAAACCGCGCCCGGTAGTCCAGCGGACTGACATCGAAATGGCGCTGAAAGGTGCGCCGCATTCGTTCGGCATTGCCGAAGCCACATTGCTTGGCGATGGTCTCGACCGGTAAGACGGTTTGTTCGAGTTTGCAGCGGGCCGCATCGGCCCGCGCCCGTTCAGTAAATTGCGCCGGCGTGTCTCCGGTCTCGTTGCGAAAGAGCCGCGCGAAATTGCGCGGGCTCATGGCCATGCGATCCGCTAGTGCCGGTATGCTGAGATCCTCCCCTGGGTGCCCAAGGATCCAGGCTTGCAGTTCGCTAATGTCTGGCCGGTTCTTTGTTACCAGTGGATTCACATAGGCGCTGAATTGGGATTGTCCCCCGGGGCGGCGGGGGAAAACCACCATTATCCGGGCCGTGGCGAGCGCAACTTCCCGGCCGAGATCTTCTTCCACCAAGGCCAGGGCTAGATCGATCCCCGCGGTGATCCCGCCCGAAGTGTAGATATTCCCGTCGCGAGCGAAGAGGAGGTTGGAATCGACCTGAATTGACGGGTACGCCGTCGCGAGGAGCTCTGAAAACAACCAGTGCGTCGTCACGCGCCGGTGATTCAAGAGGCCCGCGGCCGCCAAGATGAACGCGCCGTTACAAACCGACGCCACCCGCCGCACCTTTGGCGCCGTCGAACGCACCCATTCGACGAGGGACGAATCTTTGCTGGCCTGCTCGGCAGCTACGCCACCCACCACGACCAAGGTATCCAGACCGTCCCTTAGGTCACCGAAACTGTGGGTCGCAACGAGCTCGATTCCACAACTTGTGCGAACCGGGCCAGGTGTGGCGGCCAGGATATCGCACTTATAGCCGGGTTCGTTGGTTCTCCCGAACCGTGCCAACCAGGCGTCCGCGTAAAAGAACGCGTCGAAGGGACCGCACACATCGACGATATCGCAATCCGGGTATATTACGAATCCGATCCGGCGGGACCGGGTGATCTCTTGCGATGCTGCACTTGGAACCAGTGTGTTCATGGCCCTATTGTCCTTCGTGATCGCATCCGCGACAAGGACAAAGATCCCTCGTTTTCGGCCAAGCAGTCTTGCGCCAAGGATTGAGTTTGCCCCATGCCCGCATCCGAGACCGTCGCGCAAACTCGCGCCTTTGAATGGGCGTGAAGGAGTGGTGGGGGAATAATTTAGGGAATGCCGGATAATGTCCCGTCCGTCTCATTGATTTTAGTTTGTTAGTGCGGTATGTGAACGAGCGTGATTTGCGCACTAGCATGAATTTTTTCGTAGAGGTCGACATGGACAAGAAAATCGCAGGCCTTGTGGGCGCAGTCTCCGCCCTTGCAACGATGACCGCGGTGGAAGCGGCACGGGCTCAGAACGTGACTGAAGTCTTGAGCGCCCGGTCTTATGCGGAGCTGCTCCAGCCAATCCCGAATGCGGTCGCTCTGCTGATGGCCGCTGAGGCGGCGGACGCAGCGAGCGCCAAGGGGGAGGCCGGGCAAAACCCGAACGTGAAACTAGCGCAATATGGGTACGATCACCACCACCATCACCATCGCCGGTATCATCACCACCACCATCACCATCGCTGGTATCATCACCACCATCACCACCACGGGTATCACCACCATCACCATCACCATCACCACCATCACCATGACGAGTACTGACCATATTTATTCTATTCCTATTGGGAGGCGGACGGCTCAGCCGCGGGAATCAGGTGCGGGCCGTCCAACTCAATGATGATACAGGACCGGCGATTGCCGCCAGATCCACATGCGAGCGGACGATCATTTTTATCGGCGCCGGCTTGTGCTAACGGGCCGGAAGTTTTCTCGCCGCGCCATGAATACGCCGATAAGTGGCGTCGAATACCGTGCTCGACGCCGACGTCCATTGGGTGCCGGCAGACAGAGTAGCGCGGCTCTTGTGGATACGCCGGGCCTGCAATTCTCGCTCGGCAGCCTCCTCCTCGCTCATTTCGACGAGTTCGAAATCGGACTCTTCCGGGATCACAGTGAACTGCGCGAACGGCTCGTTGGGCCTGAAAATGTGCGTGCGGCCTTCCGCCGGCGATTTGAAGACCATGAAGAACATCATTGGCCACCAATTCCGCATGAGCGCCGGCACCGCGATCGGAACGCCGCCGGTTGGGTCGGTATAAAAGCGTGGATGAGGCTCGATCTTAATCGCCAGCCCCGCTTCGACCTTCAGGTCAAGCAGGATCTGATAGGTATAGAAGTATTCGCCGAAGGTCCTGAACGGCGGCCACAACCGGCCATCGCCGGGAGCTGGCCCAAAATCGCCGTCGAACACGAGGCGCCCGTCTTTGGTGCTCACGCGCAACTCGTTGTCGTATGGATAGAATACCTCGAGGCCATATTGCGCAGCCTCCGAGAATGGAACGCAATGCCACGCATATTCGTGAGAGCCGTCGGCGCGGGGCTCGGGTTTGCCGGCCCATCCCGGAATTTCGAGCTTGGTTCGGCGCGGACGCAACCTCTCGTCGCTCAATCGATATTTGATGGTATGCATCGGCATTCCTCGAGATCCGGTAACCGCAATTGAACAGGCATATTAACGTGGTTCGGCGTGAAGTCGAAGGTGCTGCCTCGCCGCCGCGCTCCTGCCCCTTTTCTGCTGCGGCGCGCTGGAACCTATAACTCGCTTCCGGGACAACCGGCCCGTGTCCCAGGGACACGGCCTGAATATTCGGTCTTGTCGCAACGCCGAGCAGATTCGAGTTGACCCGCTGCCCACGGTTCGCTTCACTCGCCGGGCCGCTCTCGAACCAAGGCTTGGACTCTCATGCCCGCATCCGGCCGAAACGAGCTTAGCCAAGCGGCGAGCCCTTATCTTTTGCAGCACGCCAAGAATCCCGTGCATTGGCGGATGTGGGGCGAGGCGGCGCTCAAGGAAGCGCAGGCGCTCAACAAGCCGATTTTGCTCTCGATCGGCTATGCCGCCTGCCATTGGTGCCATGTGATGGCGCATGAAAGTTTTGAAGACGAAGCGACTGCGGCCGTGATGAACGAGCTTTTCGTGAACATCAAGGTCGATCGCGAAGAGCGCCCAGATATCGATCATATTTATATGACGGCTTTGCACGCTTTCGGCGAACGCGGCGGCTGGCCGCTGACCATGTTCTTGACCCCAAGCGGCGAACCTTTTTGGGGCGGCACCTATTTTCCCAAGGTTGCGCACTATGGCCGGCCTTCGTTCGTGAGCGTGTTAAAAACCGTCGCCGAAGCCTTCCGCGCCGATCCCGATCGGATCGCGCAAAATACAAAATTCGTCCGCGAAGAGCTTTCGAAATCCGCCGTGCCCGGCGGCGGCGGGATAACCTTGGACCAAGTGAACGAGCTCGCGCCGCAAATTGCCCGCCTCATAGACCCCACCCATGGAGGCCTCGCTGGGGCGCCGAAATTTCCGAATACGCCGATTCTCGAATTGCTCTGGCGGGCAGGCGCGCGGCTTGCCAATGCCCCCTACCGCGATCTCGTCAAACTGACGCTGAGCAAAATGTCCGAAGGCGGCATTTACGATCATCTCGGCGGCGGCTATGCGCGCTATGCGACCGACGAACGCTGGCTCGTGCCGCATTTTGAAAAAATGCTCTACGACAATGCCCAGATCCTCGAGCTCTTGGGGCTTTGCCATCATGAGTTCGGCGGCAAGCTTTTTTGCGAACGGGCGCGGGAAACGGTTGCGTGGCTGAAGCGCGAGATGACCAATGTAGAAGGCGCGTTCTGCGCCAGTCTCGATGCCGACAGCGAGGGAGTCGAAGGCAAATTTTATGTCTGGACTTATGCTGAAATCGAGGCCCTGCTTGGGCACGAGGATGCGGCGTTTTTTGGCAAATTTTATGACGTCTCACCAGGCGGCAATTGGGAAGACGAGGCGCATGGCCGCGTAATCATTCTGAACCGCCTCGAAGCAAAGCCTTCAACGCTTGAGGAAGAAGCACGGCTTGCGCCTTTGCGGCAACGCCTGTTCGACGCGCGGGAAAAGCGGGTACGCCCCGGCCTCGACGACAAAATTCTTGCGGATTGGAACGGCTTGATGATCGCCGCGCTCGTCAATGCCGCCACGCTTTTTGGCGAGCCGGAGTGGACCGGGCTTGCCGCGCGGGCTTATGACTTCATCGTCTCGACGATGCAGTTCATTGACGCGGAAGGAAACAAACGCCTCGCGCATGGCTGGCGCGCGGGCGTTCTCGTGACACCTGGTCTCGCGCTCGATCATGCCGCGATGATCCGCGCCGCACTAGCGTTGCACGAAACACGCAATTGGGCGCCGGCTTTTGGTTCCGCGCGCGATTATCTTGCCGACGCGATCACTTGGGCGGAGGCGCTCGAAACCTATCATGCCGAGCCTGACAGCGGGCTTCTCAAGATGGCCGCCAAGGACGCGGGCGATGTGATCTTGCGGCTCGCGCCAACAGGCGACGATGCGATCCCAAACGCACATCCGGTTTATTTGTCCGCCCTCGTTCGGCTTGGCGGGCTCACTGGCGAGGCGCGCTGGCTCGCGCGGGCGGACCAACTTTTCACGGCGCTCGGGGCCGCGGCGCGGAGCAATTTTGTTGGCCATGCGGGGATTTTGAACGCGCTCGACTTCCGGCTGCGCGCCAAGGAGATCGTGACCGCGGGGGCGCGACGGAAGGCGCTCTACGAGGCCGCGCTTGGCGTGCCGTTTACCGGACGCATCGTGGTGGACATCGACAGACCGGATGAGATCCCGGAGGGGCATCCGGCGCAAGCGCAAGTGGCGCTGGCGGGCGACGCGGCTGCCTTTATTTGCGCGGGCGGCACGTGTTCCTTGCCGGTGCGGGACAAACAGGCGTTGCTAGATGGCGTTGGTCATGGTTAGCTGCCCAGGTGGCCGGCCGGGACGGAGACCCGTTGTCTGGGAAACATCGCGCCGATGGGCACCGTGGGACAAAACAGTATAATCTGGCTCACTTTATCAGGAATTTAGGCGTTTCAAAGGCGGGAGGATTTCGACCCTATGTTCGATTTATTTAGCTATATAGTTGGATCTCTTGTCGATATTGTTCGATATATATCACATGCTGTTATTGTATTGTTCCACAACGTTGTACTTTTGGCTGTTGTTGTTGCGTTTCTCTATGGAATTTTCAGGCTTTGCCGGTTGGGCGTGCAGCAATTGCGGCACTTGCTTGGCGGAGGCCCGCCAGAGCGGAGCGCGCCGAAAGATAAGCCGGGAGACGGCCCTGAATGACCTGCTAAATCTTGAACCGGGCGGGCGTTAAGCGCTCCGTTCGCGCGCGGGGAGACGGGGCTCTTGGGCAAGGCCCGCGAATACGCCGAGGCGATGCACCAGGACAAGCGCCGCGAAGGCAGCGGTGTTGATCGCAAAAATGCGCCAGACGATCGAGGGCGCATAATCCGGTACGCCGCTCGCCAAGGCGAGCGAAATCGTGAAGAGCGAACCTTCATAAACCGCGAAGGCCGCCAGAAACGCGGTGACCGCGGCCACCATATTGCTTTGCGGGAGACGGTCGTTCGCCCAATGCGCGGCGAGCGTCGAAAGAAGTGCCACGGCGCCAAGCCCGACGCCCCCAGGCCAAGGTGCTTGCCGTCACGGGATAATGATGCACCGCGAAGCCGGCGATTTGATTGGCGAGCCAGACCGCGCCAACGAGCGCGAAGGCATCCCGGCGGCTTAGGGTCAGCGCCGCGATGGCGGCGAAAGCGGCGAGCGGCACGGCGCAGGCAAAGCCGAGACTGAAGGCGACGCTCGCCCCAACCAGCAAGGCGATCCAGAGGGGGCGGCGCCCGGCGAACGTGAGCTGCGCCATTTGCATCTCCTCCTTGTCGAAATCGAGGACGTTTTCTCGCCTATAACAGTGAAAGCTATCAGATTCGGGCGAGCCGGCAAAAGGCGGTCGCAAAGCTTCAGCCGCGCCGATCACGTCAGCGGGTCAGCGCTCGCTTTTAGGGCGTCTTGCCATGACTCGTTTACCACATAGTTGTTCAGAGACTATCAGAAATCGAGGCCACAGTGCGGTCGATTGTAATTCGCAGATCATTGTCGAACACGATCGCGACCCTGTCCTTGTCAATCATCTGAGACGGACGAGTAGCGGGTTAATTGCGATGTTCTTCCCAGTGCCACTTTCCATCAGGAAGCACTTTGCCGAGCCATGGGCAATACGCCGCGACCCAGGATAAGGGTGTCAAATTCGCCGAGCCAAAGGCACGAGCAAAGGGCACGAGCCAGGTGCATTTGAGGATCCACTGACGGAGGTTTTGCGCCGTGGTGCGCGGAAGCTTTTGGCCCAGGCCATCGCCGGTGAGGGGGCCCATTGCGCCGGCGTTTGACCCTATCTACATTCGGCGGCTGCGCTACGGAGGCCACCCAGCATCCACCTGCCAACCGCGGAAAACCCTGCCGTCAGAGTCACTTCAAAACCTATAAGCCTGGAAGCATTCCGTTCTCGAGAAGCTTTGTCCAACCAAAACCGCTCAATGGCAAAAGAAGCGCTCTAACAAGCGGTTGTTGTGAGAGCGGGCTAAAAGCGCCTTCGCGCAATCCATCGACGCGGACAAGCACGGCTTCCAGCTGCCCCGCGCGGCGGCCGCCATCGTCCGACTCCTTGGCGCACGGACCCTTCGCGCAAATTACCCCATCCGTTAGATTTTGCTTGGCGGCGCTTCGTACTGCCTGCGCGGCCAAGCACAGTGCGATAGCACAGCCAAACACGATGGTGAGACAGGTCCCGTGAAACACGAGGACGGTCAGGTTAGGGGTGTAATTGGCGAACACCGTGCTGCGCGACACGAGCAGCAGCGCGATGAGAATGAATGGGTAATAGATGAGCGTGCTGATGCAGGAGGTTCGCTTTGCCACGAAGTCGAGATCAATCGACTCATTGACAAACTGTTGCTCCAGTCCGAGTCGGCCCTCGAATTGCGCCTTTGTTTTGGCCGGCCACTCGGTGGAGCTGCGGCACAGTTCTTTGACGAAGCGCAAGCAGAGCAAAGTCGCATCGAAGACTAAGTACATCACGGCTAGCATGCTAATGACGTCGACTCTAGACGTGAGCTTATAAACGGTTTGGCTAAGCTCGCCTCGCCAGGGCGTGATTGGACGGCCCATCATAGGGGATACGACATACTTCCACAGACAGAACCAAGCCGCGACGTAGACCACCACGCGGAGCAACCTCGCCACCCATCGTCCTTGGTAAACATATTCGCTCCAGGCCGTGTTAATATTATAGGGCTTACTCATATCCGGCTGACGCTCTCGCAGGCTGTAGGAGAACATGCGCACGAGCTTCTTCCACAGGCTGTGCCCCGTATCCGCTTCGCGCTCGGCGGCGATCGCCAAATTTGGCATCGGCAAATTCATTTCACGCGCGATCTCATACAAGTTCTTATCCAGTTTCTGCCAAGCCCTCCACAGGAGGTATATTGAAAGAACAATACTCAGCGAGCGTAGCAGGATGGTCGGCCAGACGCTTACACCCTGCATCAATTCTATTGGCTCACCCTTGCCATATTCGGTCAGCCATGCGGCGAACCGTTCCCAATTGTAGCAAGCTGCGGCGGCAGCGCCGGTAATCAAGCCCACAAGGCCAACCTCGACGCTGGCGCGCTCGCGCACTCGGCGAATACAAAGCGTCAGCAGGATGAGAAGCGTCGCCCCTGCCAGTGTCCAAGCGATCCGATCCAGGCCTACCGGCTTGGGAAAGAGGACCTCTTTGGGCGGCTGAATATCGCCGCAAGACAAGAGTTCATTCTCGCATACGGCTTTCGGGGGGTCGGCGGCGGGAGGGACCGATGGGCTCCGATCCCCGTCGCCGCTGGATACGGAACGCCCTTCCTCCGTGGAGTCATTCTGGGCCACGTGGGGCGGAATATTCTGGCAGCCGTTCTGTGTTTGAGCGATGTTCTGAGCCACCGCCTTGCCGCTGGGAAATGGCAGCACCCCTCCGGCTCGTTCGATTTCGAAGATTTGCGGTTGCGATAGCCACTGGATTAATTGCGCTTCGCCGGAACAGGGATTCCAGCCGTCATTGGGGGCGCCGATCACGAGATCCGTGGCGAGGAACGCGGAGGTCTGGTAGCTGCTGCGGAACGGCGGGACTTCACCCTGAATTTCGTTTCTCAGCTCAGGGCCGAAACTCGATGAAATGATGAGATTACGTGTCCAGCTGAGTTCGCTCCCCATCGTGAGCGTGGCGTCGAAATCAGTTGTGAAAAACAACGCGTCCGGAAATTCGGGCCGCACGGCTCGCAGCACCAGCAACTTGTCAAACACATCGCTCCCGAGAATGCCGATGGCCCTAATCCTGCCCTCGCCGCTTTGGCGCAGCTCCTCGTCGGTATTCCGCAGGTGAGCGGTCAGCCGCCGCAGGTAATCGAATTGCCCCTGCCCATTTGGGCGGTCTGATTCCTGTACACCCGTCTGGGTCTTCAAGAAGCCCATTGGACTGGACTTGCTGTCGGCTTCCCCGGTTCCTTTGCCAGCTTTCCGATCGTCACTCCCTTGTGCGCCGGGTAGCTGGCCATCCAGCCCGCGCAAATAGGTAAGTTTGTGCACCCACTTGTGACCGGCGTTTTCCTTCTGTGAGCATTTGGCGGGATCCTCGAAACAACGTTCCATCGTGCCGGGGAGCGTCTGGCCATAGAACGTATCCCATTCGGAGATAAGCGCGAGATGGTCCGTGGGGACACGCCCGGGTTTGATGCGGCGGCGTTCTAGCTCGCTGACGATGCCGCGCGCAAGCACATCATCCGTCGCAATCGTTCTCTGTAAATTGAGACCCAAATTCGCGAAATAGTCGTGGACTGAGGTACAAGACGTGGGCAAACCTTTAAGCAGCGTATGGTCCTCGGCGGTGGCGCCGTATGTATAGAACCGGATTCCCTTTAGGCCAGGCCATCGTTCCTGTTCCTCCTTTTTTGCCTCGCAATCCGTCGCGCCGCGGCCCGACGGCGGCCGGCAGCGGGCGACGCTTCTTCCTCCATGGCACGAAGAATATCCGAGGTATTGGGACCGATAATTCTGAACTGTGCGTTTGCCGCCCCCCCGCCGTCCCCCGTACGCAGAAAAATAGCCAGCCGCTCAATGTTCCGAAGAGGATTGTTGCCGAAAACATCTATTTCATTGAGCCACAACACGAGTACAGTTCGTGGCGCACCCTGTGAATCGGCGCTTAGGAACCGTTCATACGGGACATGGCCGGACGCGATCCCTGGAGCGGCGCCTCGTGATTGACAAAGTAGGTGCTGCCAGCCGCCACAAGGGCAGCCAAGACAACACTGTTGCTTGCTAACTTCGTCCCCGGCTGCTTATCGTCGCTGGCCATAAGCGGTCTCCAATCGCTCGTGTCGCTAAGCACGACGGCCCGTGCCGGGTCAAGCGCTACGCCCCGCACCCTTCACTGTGGCTGGGGGTAGCATTGAGCTAAAATGCACAGATTGCCATCACTCCGCGCCCCCTAATTAGGGGAATTATGCTCTTGACATACCGCAATAAATTGGACACCAATTGTGTTGCCTCAACCGCGAATGGCGGCGAGGCTGGCGCGCCCGAAATGGATTGGGTTTATCCTGGCGAGGGATTTGGAGAAAAGGATCCTAGTCTTTTCCTCGACTCGCTAGGGGATGGCGATGTATCAATCGAACGCCGTTCGCTTCTAGGGATTTCTGATATGGCCAAGCGTGTGAATCTGGACGGAATGATCCCACGCGAAGATTTTGAAATTAGGGAAGCGGAAACAGCTATTGATCTCTTCCAGGATTTTCCGATCACGCATCTATTACCGGAATCTCCATATCTGAAACTCATACGCAAACCCGATTTTCAGCGCGAAACAAACCATTGGAGTCCAGAACAGATAGCGACATTGATCGCTAGCTTTCTGGACAGTGAAGTTATCCCGTCCCTAATCTTGTGGAAGTCACCCGTATTCATTTTCGTGTTGGACGGAGGTCACCGCCTCAGCGCCTTACGCGCGTGGATCGAGGATGATTATGGCGACCGCCAAATTTCCTTAAATTTTTACGGCAACGAAATCCCTAAAGACCAGAAACGAATTGCAGCACGGACGCGGAAGTTGATTGAAGAAAGAGTAGGACGATTCACGACGCTTAAGAATCTTGTCGGCAGCAAAACGCCAGGAATTGAAACAAAACGCGCAAACATCTTGTTCACCCGCTCATTGAAATTACAGTGGGTGGAGGGGAATGCCGATGTTGCTGAAACATCATTTTTTAAGATCAACTCACAAGGAACCCCATTAGATGACCTAGAAACAATGTTAATAAGAAATCGTCGGAAGCCAATCGCTATAAGTGCCAGGGCAATTTTACGGGCCGGTACTGGCAATGCTTATTGGTCATCCTTTGCGCTAGATAAAAAGGCGGCTGTTGAAACTTTGTCGAAGCAACTTTATGAGAATTTTTTTGAGCCAGAATTTGATACGCCGCTTAAGACTCTCGATGTTCCTTTGGGTGGATCGGTTTCTCCGGTTGAAGCACTCGGACTGCTTATCGAATATCTCATCATAGCTGGAACCAAGCAGACCGGTGGGGCTAAGCCTATCGACAAATACGACGATGACGGCATAGGAGATGAAACAACAGAAATTCTCAATAGGGCACTCGTAATAGTGTCTAGGATGACGGGTAATACCGCAGGGAGCATGGGGCTTCACCCCGCAGTTTATTTCTATAACGAACGCGGAAAATACAGTCGATTTTTGTTCCTTGGAATGGCGTCTCTGATTGCTGAGAAGCTTCGCAATAATGATGATGATTATTTCAAGAAATTTACACGCGCCCGAAAGAATATGGAACTATTTTTAATAGACAATAAGTCGCTCATCGGTAGCTTAACGCAAAATATGGCAAAAGGCAATCGCATCTCAAAAATGCGAGACTTGTTTGCATTTTTGGTCGCAGAGTCGGATGTGAAAGTTGTTCATATAGAGGACGTTATAACGCATCTTGGTGTGCGGATCATAGATGGAGGAACCACTAAGTTTTCGGATGACGATAAGTCGCAGATTTTTATCAGTAAAGCGTTATCCGGTGCGCTTACATGTACTGTTTGCGGCGGCAAACTCGATCCAAATAAGTCCGTGTCATATGACCATATTACGCGGGTGAGTGAGGGCGGTACTGGCCACCCAGCAAATGGTGATTTAGTTCACCCATACTGCAATACGGGAATAAGGAATTGAGCAAATGAACACGAAGCGTGCAGATGATCAATACAGTGAACAAGAAACTATCGCGCGCCGCGATGCGGTGATAAAGCACATGCTTGGCAAGCCACCGAAACCGCGTTCGGAAATGAAGCTTGGCAAACAGAGAGAGAAGCGGGGCATAAAATCCCGCGCAAATGCGAAGTCTATTTAATGTGTGTGGGCTTCATTAGGGCATTGATATGTAAGACGCTTTCCAACAACGCCCTTAATCGCTTTCGTCGCGCGCATTCTATCAGTAACGCCGAGTGCCATGCGTTCATTGTACCGGAAGTCGAACTCGGCCAGATACCGCTTCAAATGCTGCTGGCTGATGTGATGGTAGGTGCCGTAGATGCCACGCTTGAAGACTGAGAAATAGCCTTCAACGGTGTTTGTATGCACGTCGCCGCGACCGTATTCACCGGCGCTGTGATTGACAGTCCCGTGGTTCTTGAACTTTGTTCCAACGCGCGCGCCGCCTTCGTCGCTGTAAACTTTCGTTTCAGCATGAATGTGCTTTTCCAAGATCGGGCGAAGCGTTTTGGCGCTCACTGAGGGAACGTGACGGGAGCGGACCTTGCCATTGCGTTCAACCAACGAGAAAACGGCTTCCTTGCCAACCCCGCCTGTTCCGGCGTGCTTGCGCTTGTTGCGATGCTTGTTTTTCTCAAGGCCGCCGATGAACGTTTCGTCAACCTCGACCGTCTTGCCTTCGCCACCAAGTGGACTAGCATCTTCCGGGAATAGCTCCCGCATTCCTTCACGAATTCTATGCGCCATGAACCAAGCCGTGCGATAAGAACCAAAGCCGAGCATACGCCAGAGTTGATGCGCGCTGATGCCTTTTTTGCTGGAGGTCATGAGGTGGGTGGCAAGCAACCATTTGTGCAGCGGAATATGAGATTTTTCATAGAGCGTGCCCATGATCGCCGTGAACGGCTTTTGGCAAGCGCGGCACTTGTACAGCCCTGGCCGCGTGCTCTTGCCATGCAGCTCGGTTGCTTCGTCTATGGTGCCGCAATGCGGGCAAATCGGCCCGTCTGGCCAACGCATTTTTTCGAAATGCGCGCGGGCGGAGATTTCATCTGTGAAAGTCTTGTCGGTAAGATCGCAGGTCATAGCCACATCCCTTTAATGTGGCTTTATCCTACGCGTTTAATCTCGGTATGTCAAGAGCATAATTCCCCTAATTAGGGCGATGTTCCCGGACTTGACAGCTGGCCAAGTTTCTGGTTAAGGTGGCTCCGACAGGCCGGAGCGTTCTATATGTGTTTGCTATTCTTCGCCTTCGTTTTCTGGGTCGCCTACTGGGAAAAATCTGCGTGTGGCGGGATCATATTTTCTAGCAAAGTAAATAGCCCGCCTTGTTTTAAGTCTGTCTTGATAGGAGATATACCCAATCACGAAGAGGTCCTTTTGCGAGACTGTTTCCGGAACATCCTTTTCAAGTTCCCATCGTCTTACAGCTCCCGGAGCAATCTCTTTTTCGCCAGAATTAATGAGCGGGATATCATCTTTTGGATGCCATTTAGCAATACTAATAGTATCTCTTTTATACCACGTGATACCTTCTGGTGGCATGGTATTCTTGTCTATCCAAGAAAGTTCACAATATGTGTCAATAATATAGGCATATTCTCGACCAGAATTCAAGGCAAATACGGCCCCGTCTATTGTTGTCCCTGGTATGAATGTAGGTTCTTTGTTATTAGGATTAAGAACCGATCCAGCTCCTTTGTCCCAAATATGAACATTGTTGATCTTGATCCTTGGAGGAAAGGTGAGTGTGAGCTGGTCGCGCATTCTTTGATCAGTTTGTTCCAAGGCACAAAATTGAAGGCCAGCTACTATAACCAACAAGAAGGTATAGGTTGTCAACCAACCGGTCAGTCGAACGGTTGGATCATTTTGTTGAAACCACCATGGCCCATTACACCATTTTTTCTTTTGATGGTCGTCCTGATGGGTGCTGGCTTTCTCTTGGTTTTCGGCCCCGTTCGTCATGAAATAGTTGGCGTTCCTCTATTCATCGGCGCAGCGGTTTTCCTGCTTCTTGGGTGTTCGTTAGGGCTCCGGTTCAACCTACTAACAATCAGAGATTGCCGCCATTCAGCATCCCTTGATCGCCGTTCCGAAGATGTCCGCATTCTCCCGGTTATTAGAACGGAATTGGAACTCGGCAACATAGAGAGGCATATATTTCCGGCTCATTTTGTGGAATGTACCGACCACGCCGCGCTTGAAGATCGACCAGAAGCCCTCGATGGTTTGAGTGTGGATTGCGCCGATGACATATTGGCCACGCGCATGGTCGATGGTCGCGCGGGGGTAATCCATGTCGAGCGGATTATAGCCCGGATATTGGTCCGTACAAAGCAAGCTCACCCTATGCGACACGGTTTCGCGGACGAATTCAGTGAGAGTGTCGGAACGCACGTTCGCGACCACACGGGCAACCACATTGCCCTTGCGGCTGACCGCGCCGACGATAGGTGTTTTGCCGGAACCGATACCGCCGGTTCCACCGCCGCCCCCGCGTTTATCCCAATGCCTATTTTTGGCCAAGCCGCCGACGAAAGTTTCATCGACTTCGACAATTCCGCCGAGCTTCCCAATATCCTCCATAAGCGCGACGCGAACGCGGTGACACATATACCAGGCCGTTTTCAGCGAGCCGAAGCCCATATAACGCCAAACCTGGCGAGCGCTTATTCCCTTTTTGCTGGTCAGCATCAAATGAATGACGCGATACCAGTCACGAAGCGGCTTATTGGTGTTTTCAAAAATGGTTCCGGCGATATGGGAGAAGCGATAGCCGTCAGGCGCGCATTGTTCGCATTGCCAATGCCATTTGCGGGAAGGAAGATCGTAAACGGCAGGATTGCCACAACGCGGGCAACAAACGCCTTGCGGCCAGCGCCGCGCGACCAAGTAAGCCTTGCATGCCTCTTCGTCGGGGAACATTTTCTCGAATTGCGCGACGGTCAGTTGATGGATTTGTCTGGGCTGTTTTGCGCGGGCCATGGTCTGTCCTCTGAGTGTGAAAGGACAGTAGCATGAACCGAAGCGGCTGTCAAGTCCGGGAACATCGCCCTAATTAGGGGATGCGGAAAATAACAATAGTCGTCAGAATTAGGCTCTGAGTAGGACGCTGGCAGGTCCCGCTCTACGTGACCGTGCGTGGCCTGACCACCTCACCCATACCGTATGGCGAACGGGCGTTCCAAATCGACCTCGATTTCATTGACCACGCGCTGCGCATCGAGACCAGCGACGGCTCTCGATGGCAGATGCCGCTTCATGCGCAGCCGGTGGCGGATTTCCATGCGGCGATCATGGCAGCGCTCGCCGATGTCGGCATAGAGGTGCACATCGATGAGATTCCCAACGAGTTGCCTGACCCGATCCGCTTCAGCGAGGACCGGGTGCATGCCGCTTATGATGCCGAATATGCACAACGCTTCTGGCGGGTGCTCCTGCAGGCCGATCGCGTGTTCAAGGCATTCCGCACGGGCTTTATCGGCAAGTGCAGCCCCGTCCACTTTTTCTGGGGCAGCTTCGACCTGGCGGTGACCCGCTTCTCTGGCCGCCGTGCGCCACGGCATCCGGGAGGGGTTCCGAACCTTTCGGACGAAGTTGGCTGCGAGGCCTATTCGCATGAGGTGAGCAGCGCAGGCTTTTGGCCCGGCGGCGGCGCCGTCGCCGGTTTCTTCCCGATCAAGGAGGTTGCCGAATTGGTGAACATCGGAACGCTATCGGCTTTTATGATCATCTGCCTCGCGGTCATCGTGCTACGCCGGACCCGGCCCGATGTCCGGCGCACCTTCCGGACGCCCCTCGTCCCCTGGATACCCCTAGCTGGCATCGGGTTCTCCTTGTGGTTGCTGTCAAAGCTCCCTGCCGTCGCCTGGGAACGGTTCGTCGTTTGGATGGCGCTCGGCCTTCTGCTCTACTTTTCATACGGCCGCTGGCACAGCGTTCTCGCAAAGAGGGGAAGCGTGCCTTTCGAAGGCAGAGGCCATGGTTCTAATCCATTCTGATACACCAATACTTTCAATGACATAGTGCTTAAGAGCCAAAATCTGAACAACGTTAGTTAACACAGCTAGCCTTGCCACACGCGCCTTTTGCGCTGCCCAATCCCGGCCCCGCGCCGCGTTGACCCAGGCCAGCCTTTCCGCCCGCGCCCTCTGGCGCCGCCAGAGCGCCACCGAATTTTGCGCCACGCCAGACCGCTATGCAGAGCGCGCTATGGAAATTAAGAGAGAGAGAATCGACGGCCTCCGTCCACGCCAGCCGCCCGGCCCGCGCCGTGTTGCACCAATCCCACACCGGCTATTCATTATATGCCGGGCACGATGTCGTCGAAGTTTTGACGAAATGCCGAGTCCAACATCTCTCGCGCGGTGACGTCCGCTTTGTTGATGCGCGGAGATATTGAAACAACCAGGCAAAGCAATGATCCATTCGTCGCGCCGGGATCGCAAGACCAAGGCAATTGCCGAAGCGTTGGCAATGCTCGATGACGCTCACCCAGAACTCGTGCCACATCGGCCGCGTCCTGTCCGCGAGACAGACGAATGGTTGTGGGAGAGCGCCACCGAATTTTGCACCGCGCTGGACCGCTATGCAGGGAGTGCTATGGAAATTACGAGAGAGAATCGACGGACTCCGTCCTCGCCAGCCGCCCGGCCCGCGCCGTGTTGCACCAATCCCACACCGGCTATTCATTATATGCCAGGCGAGATGTCGTCGAAGTTTTGACGAAATGCCGAGTCCAATATCTCGAGCGCGCTGAGGTCCGCTTTGTTGGCGCGGAGGGCGCGCAGCAACTGGGTTTGCGACGAGTTCGGCAAAAGCCCGGTAAGTGGCCTTCTGGTAAAACCCGTCGCAAGCTTGCCATAGAAAACACTGGGGGATTCCCTCATGTCCACTGTGCCTTCAATCGTTCTCGTGATAACGGCTCTGCTTGTTTTTCGCCGCGAGCTCACCACCCGTCCGGCCGCGCCAGCTTCGAAGCCGACGCCCGGCGCCAAGCGGCGTCCATTGCGGCAATCCAAGCCGAGACTTCGTCCGCCAGCTTGATGGCCTTCCCGCAACACGCCTTGGCATCGACGAACGTCTGGCCCAAAGTATTGGGTAGAGGAGGCGTGCCGGGTGCAATTCACCGTCGGGCTTAAACTGAAAGGGAAGACGGACCACATCGCTGTCGACGCCGAAGATGCGCTCATCGCTGCGCTTAAGGTCAAGACTGAACACCCTGACGCGATAATCACCTACGTCCGCCAACAAAATCGGCGCGGTGACACACGTCACCCATCGCATCGGCTTTCCGAAAACAGGGATTGAGGAACAATGCCCGTGGGGGACCAAATTCTTCAAGCGTCCGAAGTCAGAAAGGTTCGCCGGGTGGCGCGCCTCCACCGAGCCTTACGCTAACCCGAGGGGACCTGACTTTGATGATTCGTTGACGCCGTCTTTTGTGAGGTCCAGTTGACGATACGATATCAAGCGTGAACGAATGACGCCATTTTAATTTCTACTTCTGGAATCACAGCCTCACCAGTTGACGAGCCAGAGCAACAGCGTCAGCACCACGCTGATCAGGAGCCCTGTCGCGATTGGGACATATAAAGTGAAGTTCTTGCGCTCGACGACGATGTCGCCTGGCAGATGACCAAGCCCAAGCCATCCGATCCAAGGCCACGAAAGACCAACTGCTATCAAGAGGAGTCCAATCAAGATTAACGTCCGCGACATCCTTTACTCCCTGGGCTCGAAACAAGGGATTTTCATAAAATAGGATTGTTGCGGCGCGCCGGACAGGGCCCCCGCCACACGTGGTCAGTCCCCGCGGCAATCGCCTTGTGCTTTGCCACCGTCATGGCGGCGTGAGCGCCGATGTCACCGGCGTGGGTGTATGGAGCCCTCATGTCGAGGATTTGGCATTGCCAAAATCCTTAAAAAGCGGCAACTTCACCCTCGCCAAGGCTGTCATCCGGTGGATGTCGGAATACTGCTTCTCGCGTAATGGAAAGCATGTTGAGACATCTCGATGCTAGAGCGGTCGACCCTTCGATCCTTGGGCTTGCTCGCCCTATTTTGCGGCAGCTCTGCGCTGACAGGATCAGAAAGCGCAGCGACCGGCAAGGTTGAATCGATCGAAACATCCGTCTGCCGCCTTATCGAATCGTCGGCTCGAACTCAGAGTCTGCCGGTCGCGTTCCTGACACGGCTGATATGGCAGGAAAGCAGCTTTCGACCCAATGCGATCAGTCCAGCCGGCGCGCAAGGCATCGCGCAATTCATGCCGAAGACGGCTGATGAGCGTGGCCTTGCCAAACCGTTCGATCCCGAAGAAGCAATACCAAAATCCGCCGACCTTCTCGCCGACCTCAAGCAGCGTTTTGGCAATCTTGGACTGGCCGCCGCGGCCTACAATGCCGGTTCTGCGCGTGTTGCGAACTGGCTCGCCGGCCACGGCAATTTGCCGGCCGAGACCCGAGACTACGTTCTGACCATCACGCGACTTCCGGTCGAAGACTGGGTCGGCGACGCCGCGGCGGATACGATAACCGACAGCGCAATATCCTCGAAGCTATCCTGTTTACAAGCGACAGCCGCCATTCGCCGCTCAGGACCTCGCTCCGTTGCCGCCTCAGCGCTCTTTGCACCTTGGGGCGTCCAGCTCGCCGGCAGTTTTTCGAAGGCGGCGGCGCTGGCCGCTTACACACGCGCCCGGAGCAGCTATTCCGCTATAATTGGCAAGATCGAACCCATGGTCATCGGCGCTCGCGTGCCCAGCCACGGCTTCGCTCCATACTATCAGGTACGCGCACCTGCGCTCTCGCGCGCGGCAGCTGACGCAATTTGTGAAAAGATCCTCCGCGCAGGTGGCGCTTGTGTCGTCCTGCGGAGTTGAAGGGGCTCTGGAAACGAGCCTGTCGATTCCGAAAACTCCGTCCAATTGACTCGCGGTCAGCTGCGAATCAGGACGTGATCGTCGCATGATTGCAATAGCCTTCCTTTTCGTTCGCGTCCTGTGCGACTGCTTCAAGTCGCGGCG
>JALZAY010000031.1 GCA_030948025.1 Pseudomonadota bacterium | reverse complement strand
TTCAAAACCAGCCGAATCACTGCCGCCTCCTCAGCCGGCAGCCTTGAATCAAACTTTCCGCGAAATGGGAATCCCCCTATGAATGTCAACAGGCCCTAGAGCATGTTCCGAAAATGCTGACCGATTTTTTCGCTTCCGACATGCTCCAAATCTTTGAATCTGAGCGCTTCCTTTTCGATTAATTGAGTCCACACGATCGGGAAGCGCGCTAAGGTGACGTCGCCCAGCAAGGACCTCAAGGCCCAAAGCCGTGAAAATAGGCCAGTCCCGCATCCATGACCGCAATGTTGTTGGCGATCGTCAGGTCACCGGGCGCAAGCAGCAGGGCCCGTTCCAGGAGTCGTCTTGCCCTACGAATGTCGCCGCTTAGGAGGTAGGAATAGCCCCGGTTGTTGAGGATGATATAGTTTTCGCCTTCGAGCCGAATGGCGTGCCGGTAGGCGAGATCCGCCAAGTCAAAACGCCCCAGCCGGTCGTAAGAGGCCGCGAGACCGATCCAGGCTGAGCCGTTCTGGCGAGTCGCTTCGACGGCTCGGCGGTAATACTGTTCCGCCAGCCCATAATTTCCGCTCACGAGATGGGCCCATCCGAGGCGAGTGTCCTCATCGCCCGGGTAGAAGCGGGCGGCATATCCTGGCTCGATGTAGGGCGGGGGTACTTCCTGCGCCATGGCGTTGAAGTCTAGGCAACTGGTCAGCAGCCCGGCGACCACGACAAGCGGACCGAAGCGGCTGAATTTCGATCTGATTTGCAAATTATTCTCCTGCGACTTTGAGGGATTGCCGAATTTTGCTGGCGGCGCTTGGGTCAGGCGGCAGTTCTGGCTCAAGGCGGGCTTGTCTCGATTCGATCTTTGAATTTCACATTGGCGATGCGTTTTGGCAACAGGTTTTGTCCGGCAGGGCGTCGCTGCGTCTTCTGCGCGCCCTCGAGAGCCTTGTCTTGCGGCGGATGCGTCATTGGCTCTTCAGCAGCCATTTGCGCAAAGGCCTATGAAACCGTGGCAGCCGCGGCGACAGTCCCGGCGGCGGCGATGAATTCACGACGGTCGATGCGCGCTCCTCCTTCAAGTCCTGCTGGCGCCCCCAAACAGTCCGGAGTTTTAGCGCCTGGGCGGACCCCAACGATATAGAACACTCGCGTGCGGTATTCCACGAAAACGGGAACAATTCATTTTCGCTTAAGCTGAAAATATATTCTATAAATAACATGAAGAGATGCTCGCCGCGGGAGCTCGGCCAGCCTGCTGCCTTGTGATCCCGCATTCCCTGGATGCCGCGCTCATTTGCTGCGCGGTTGGTGCGATTTCAACCGCCGGCTCATGGTTCAGCGATGCCAGTTTGCTCGCCCACTGCGAACTCGACGACGCGCTGGGATTGAGCACGATGGCCGCCAACATTCTCGCCGGCGCGCGCACGGGCCGGAATCGGCAGTCAGAATTTGGGGTCTCGCGGGATACGCGGACGGCAACAGCGCCGAGCGCCTGCGGCATGATGCCGCGATGCGCTGGATGCGTGGTTTTCATACATCAGGAGAGAGAATTTCTTGAGCTTAACTTCATAATTCAGAGAATCTTCTGCGCATTTTCTAAAGTCTGCGGACTGGCGTTTAATATTTTCCTTGCGCATGTGTCGCAATTATACCACATTGTCAGCGAGGACACTTGACGCTTTCGCCGTCCAGCGCCCAAGAAAATCAATCGCGACGGCTCATAAATAAATACCGGAGAGTAAAGTAATGGGCGAGCTTCTTGAAATTGCGAGTTGGGTTGGGACGCCTCTCGGCGGCGTTGTGGCGGTTGCCTTTGTGGCTGCTATGTTTTTTTATGGGCGGTGGGTCCTCTCAGAACCGACCAAAAAAAAGGTGTAGGAGGGTAGTCTCTTCCACGCCTCATGAGTCAATCCTCCATAAGTTAATGGGCGGCGCACCAGCGGCGCCCTTTTGTCGATTTCGCTTCCCTCTTGATAATCAATAGATTATTCTAACCGCCGAAAAACTTGATCCGAGGGGTTTGCCAAACTGCCCCGGAGGAGAGGCGATGCCGCAAGTTATCGCTTCGCGGCGGGCAGCATGGCGCCGGTTGCGATGACCCGCCGGGATGGGAGCGTTGCGCAGGCGCGGGCGGCGCCGACGGCCGACGCCGCAAGGCGCGGCATTCTAGCGATTGCCATGGGGGGCCTTCGCGGCTGTTGGCCGGCAAGCCGGCAATGGGCCATCGACCGGCGGACGCCGCGCGGCTTAATGCATCGCGCCAACGCGGATGGGGTGGCCGCCGCTCCATCGGACGGGCAACGCGCCGGGGTGGCGCGGGGGATGCCAAGCGGCCCCCGTCGCAAGACAGAGGGGGTCGGGCGCCGGGATGAACCGCAGGCATGAGGAGTGCCGGCAAGTTGCCACACGCGCTTGATTTCAGCGTGCACGTCTGGATTTCGTCCGTCGGTCAATGTCGGATTTCGCCATCCATCGCACGGGCCAAGCATGATCGGCGAGGCGGTGTCGATCCTGGCAAGGACGCGCGCATTTTTTAGCAACTTCAGTATACCGGACTTGCCGACAATGGTCGCGCCGGAAAAGCCGGTGCTTTGCATCCTTGACCGGGTCGATCCACTCGCCAAACTTGGCCCCATGAGATGAACGGCGCGCCGCGATTTCCGCGGCAGTGACGGAAAGCTCAAATTCAGACTTTTACATTTCAGCGGCATCCCGGTGCGCCCGCTTCATCCGCGAAGCGGACGCGAGGCGCCGGCGGCTTTTGCAAAAACTTCGCCGGCCGGGCAGCGCGCCGCGATCCCGCGGGAGCTTGCCGGCCGGCCGGTCGAAATCTGGTTCAAGATGAAGCCTCCCTTCGCCCTTCCACAGCGCTTCACGCTCTGGAACCTTTGGCGCATTCCGCCCGGGCCGGAAAGCCAAGGCACGCCGGCCCGCATCCTTTGCCAAGCGCGGCGCCCGCGGATCCGGCGCGACCGGAGGTTCCCCCTCGGCGAAGCCGGCCAAGGGTTCCGGCGGGCGAAGCCTGGTGGAATGGCCGGCGGAGGGCTGCCTGTCCGGCGCCATCCGCGCGGCAGCGGCGCCGCGTTGCGCATGCCAGGTCAGCATCGAGACCATCAACAAGCACTTGGCACAAACATCTGGCCGAATGCGTCGGCGTCAGGGCCATCGCCCTGTTGATCCTCGACGGTGTCGGCTGGCCCCCCTCGTCCCGCCCGGCAAGGACAAGTCGCCTTATCGAAAGCTCACCTCGGACTTTGTGCGGATCGAGACTTTTGGGCCGCATGAGTTCATTCGTGTCGAACGCGAATCATTGCGGCTGCTCGCCGAACAGGCGATGCGCGACATCAATCATCTCTGATACCAACTGCCCTAACTCTTGACCTTTGCCCAATCTCTGGTTCCAATTGAGGCGATGACCTCGGATTTGGCGATCAAGGCGTTCCAGGCATCGCGACCCGCATCGCAGCAAGCGTCGAGGATCGCCGCGTCGGTGGCAAAGACGCAGTGGCTGAGAAAGGTGCCGCGCGGGTACTCCGAGATGTCCTGAGCCGGCCGAAGGGTCTGTCGCGTTCAGCTCCGGCGTGGAGGGTGCACGGAGGGTGGAAGCGGCAGGAGCACGACGTTGTCTGGCTCTTGAAGTCTTGTCTCTCGATAATTCCAGCGGCTTGATTTGGCGTAAACCGCCGCACCAATTGTTCAAAGTTTGCTACTCATGAAAGTCTCGCGGCGTGAAATTTCCTTTTCCAGCTCTCCTCTGCGACATTGGCGGCACGAATGCACGGTTTGCGCTTATGCCGGAGTCCGGCGCGCCGCTCGAACCGGGGCCGCGCCTTAAGACAAAGAATTTTCCCGGCCTCGAAGACGCTCTCGCGGCGGTCTTCGAAGGACTCGGGGCGAAGCCACGGTCGTTGATCGCCTGCGCCGCCGGCCCGGTTAGCGGGCGCGCCGTCAAGATGACCAACGCGGATTGGACGATCGACGGCGCGGACGTAGCGGCAAAGGCGGGGCTCGATCAAGGCCTGCTCCTCAATGATTTCGAAGCTCAGGCTTTTAGCCTGCCGGTCCTCGAACCCGCTTGGGTCCAGCCGATCGGCGCCTTCGCGCCAAAGCCCGGCTTGCAACTTATCATGGGGCCAGGCACTGGCCTTGGCGTGGCGGCCTTGCTCGAAATCGAAACTCGCCATTTTGCCTTGGCGAGCGAGGCGGGGCACATGGGTTTTGGGCCTCTCGGAGCCGAGGAAACCGCGCTTTGGCCGCATCTCGACACAGGCTCGCTTGGCCGGGTCTGCGCAGAAACAATCCTGTCTGGGCCGGGCCTCATGCGGCTTCACCGGGCGCGGTGCATGGCGGCTGGCGAGGCCGCGGCGGAATCCAGCGAAATCGCATTGATCGAAAGAGCGCACGCTCAACCAGGCGGCGCGGAAGCGGCGACTCTGCGGCTGTGCTGGACTCTGACTGCGCGTTTCGCGGGCGATCTCGCCCTCGCTTTCCTGGCCAAGGGGGGCGTTACCTTTTCGGGCGGGATTTTGCCAAGGATCGTGGAGTTTTGCGATCTGGAAAAATTTCGCGCGGCGTTCGAAAATAAGGCGCCCTACGACGAAATGATGCGCGCCATTGGCACGCGGCTGATCCTCGCCGAGGATGCGGTCCTCTCCGGCATGGCCGCGATCGCGACGGCACCGCAAAATTACGCCATCGAGTACGCGAATCGTACCTGGCGGTAAAATCTGGCGGTAAAATCTGGCGGTGAGATCTTGCCCCGCTCCGAATTGCCGATGGCACGTCGAGCCAATGGCGGAGCGGCGCCACGAAGCGGCATCTCGGCCTGCCTAAGCCCGCCAGGTCCCCGTTATTTCGGCGCCAGCACCATGATCATCTGACGGCCTTCCATGGAAGGTTCGGCTTCGACCTTGGCGATACTCAAGGTCTCGGATTTCACCCGTTCGAGCAGCCGGAATCCCAGATCCTGATGCGCCATCTCGCGGCCGCGGAAGCGCAAAGTGACTTTCACCTTGTCGCCCTCCTCGAAAAACCGGCGGACGGCTTTCATCTTGACGCCGTAGTCATGGTCGTCGATTCCCGGACGCAGCTTGATCTCCTTGATCTCGACGATCTTCTGCTTTTTCCGGGCTTCCGCGGATTTTTTCTGCTCCAGGAAGCGGAATTTGCCATAATCGAGGATCTTGCAGACCGGGGGATTGGCCGCCGGAACGATTTCGACAAGATCAAGTCCCGCTTCATCGGCCGATTGCTGGGCTTGAATAATCTCCACGACACCACGGTTTTGGCCTTCGGCATCGATTAATTGAACTTCGCGAGCGTGGATTTCACGGTTGATACGCGGCCCGTCCTTCTGCGGAACGGGGGGGGCCTTCATTGGACGGCGAATGGCTTATTCTCCTTATATGGACAAATCGAACCCGGCAGCGCGCGCGAATCACGGATGATCTTCGCGACGCCTGCCGGACCCGGGGAAAACATCGGTTGATTGCCGCGCGAAGTCAATGAAGAGATCGCTTGGCGGGTTGCGAAATGAACGCGTCCTTACGCCCTCGCCATCGAACCGGCGTCCGGCACGCCGGAAGGTCTTGCGATCATCGTGCGCCGCCGCGCCGCACATCCACGTAGGCTTCGAGGGTTGCAGCGCACATGTGCTCGGCCGAAAAGCACGTTTCGACGTGTTTCTTGGCGCGCGACGAGAGCTTGCCGCTGGCTGTGGCCCCGAGGTTCAAAACCCTGGCGATCGCCAACGCCAGCGCCGCCGCGTCGCCTGGCGGGACAAGAAAGCCCGTGCGCGAAGGCTCCTCGACCATGGGCGGCGCGAGAACGGTTTCAGGCGCGGCAGCCAGATTGGCGGCAATGACCGGCGTACCCATGGCCTGGGCCTGGACCGCGGCGTCGCCAAAAGCTCGCGCCTCGGTCGCGGGCACGACAACGATCGCGGCGGCGAGAAGCGCCGCGGGCATATCGCAAGGGCCCGTGCGGCACATAATCCCTTGCAGCCCTTCCGTCGCAATGGCGCGGTCGATGCCGCGGTCAAGCGCGCTGTTTGCGTCCCTGTCGCAGGCAAGGATGAATTTCACCTCGGCGAGGCCGCTTCGCGATAAAAGTCCCGCCGCCTCGATCAGAATCTTGTGGCCGCTGCCGGGGCGTGTCTGTGCCGCCAGAAGCACTATTCGCTCATGCGGCGCGACCTTCCAATGCCGCCGCGCGGCCTGAACCCGGGCGGGCGCGACGGCGTCCGGCGTGAAAACTTGGCAATCGAGCCCATGATGAACGACGCGAATTTTTCCCGCCGCTGGGAAATGGAGCTTGGCGATGACGGCCGCGGTGAAGTTTGAATCGGCGAGCACCGCGTCGCCGCGCGCCAACACCGAATTATAGCGCAGTGCAACGGGGTTGGAGACTTGGTAGACAGAGAGAAAAGTGGTGACGAAGGGCGTCTTCGTCAGGCGGGTCGCGCCATAGGCAACCCAGGCCAATGCGCGCGAGCGCACATGCACGATATCGGCGCCTTCCGCCACGATGAGACGCGCGAGGCGGCGCACGTTCAGGGCCATGGCAAGCGGATTTTTGGTGCGCGAGGGAAAGGGCACGAAGATGCCGCCCATGGCTTGCAGCTCGCCCTCCATCCGGCCGCCTGCACCAGCAACGAGCGCACGCGCGCCCGCCGCGCCAAGCGCCGCCGCGATTTCGATCGCCGCGCGCGCCGTGGGGTTGACCTCAAGGCCGGGAATGATTTGAAGCACGGTGACGCCGGCCAAAGGATGCGCGGCCCGGTCCTCGAACGGTAAGCTGAAAACTTGCGGCATCGGACGAGACGGCGTTCAACAAGCCAGGAGGCCAAGGCTAAACCCCGGACTCCTTAATAATCATGAATACTCATGAAGCGAGCCTAGCGGTGAACCGAGAACCATCGGGACGCGGCTCGAAGAAGCTTCGCCGCCATTCGCGATTTCAGCGCGGGCCCGCAAATCCTCGTTGGATCGTCGATGGGTGGCTGGTTTGCGCTGCTTGCCGCGAGGGCCTTGCACGAACGTGGCGAAGCGGTGTCGCCAGCTGCAAAATGACCCGGGGGTCTTCAAACGATGAAGTCGTTTTCGAGTCGCGCCTTTCTTCCGCGCCGATCTTGGGGAACATAGCTGGATTCCGGCCGCAACCCGCAAGCCGAGCTTGGCGGCATCGCTGGACCAGGTCTTCCAAAAAAGTTAACAGGCTTCTTTAAGGACCTATTTCAACTTGATGATAGTCAGCAATTCCTTGTCCACCGCATGTTTCCATGCGGTGGGGCTGCGGACGAACCGGCGGCGCGATCCCCGGCCATGGGTGAGGCCGGAGGGGTTCCCCGCTTACCGCGGGGAAACCGCGCCCGGGGGCGGGTTCGCGGTAGCGCTGGAAGGCTCGGCTAATGGTGCGAGCGGGACGGCCATGATTTTTGAATCGACGGGTTTTTCGCCAAGCACGGCCTGGACGTTGGCGTCCTGCGGCCTCTGTTCGGTGATTTGCGCGCCAATCGTGCGCACCGCCTGGGGTGCGTCGGCATAGGTGCCGTGCCCGATCAGACCGGTCGACTCGCGCGAAAGATCGTAGGCCTTGACGCCAAGTTCTTCGAGCGCCGCGCGATCGCTGGGATTATTGGGGTCGAGCGCGCCGAGACGCTGCCGGTCGCCCGCGAGCGTGCGCGAAAGCGAAAGCGCCCTGTCGTTCGAGGCGCCGAGGACGAACACATGCGACGGATCGAGCCGCGCCAATTGTTGACGGAAAACCTTCAAGTCGATGTCGGGCGCGGCGAGCATGACATCGCCGAGCTTGCCGTTGAGATCCGGGCTGCCGGAAATGGCATTTTCCCGCAACGCTTCCATGGCGAGCCAGGCGCCCATCGAATGCGCGAGAATATGCACGCGGCCAATATCCGGCAGTTCGGAAAGCCGATGCAGGAGCTTGCTTAAGGCATCCCGGGCAATCGTCGCGCTTTCCTTGGCCACGCCATAGTCGAAGAGGCTGCCGGCAGCTGGCCATGTATAGAGCACCGCAACGCCGCCGAAGCGCGCGTCGTCCACGATTTGCGCGAGCCGGAAACGCGCCTCGTCGTAGCTCGTGTTGAAACCATGAACATAGAGCAGAACATCGCGGTTCGATCCGATGCGTCCGGAAATATGGCTAGCGACCGCGGTAAAAAAAGCGGTCTCGTCGAGGCCGCGCCGGCTCCTCGCGATAAAGTGTTTTTGCGGATCTTCCGAACCGAAGGCGGGCCGCTCCACCCTGCCCGGCTCATGGCCCGGCGGCACGCCGATCATTTGCAAAGAAAACCGCGCCCCGTTCGCGACGGCGGCTTCGCTCGACGCGCCGCCTTCTCCCTTGCGGGTCGAGACGACGAAGATCGAGACGGAACGAGGCTCCGCGGCAGGCTCGCCCGCGCCGGATAGACCGATCGACGCGCAGCCCGGGACAAGGATCATCGCGCAGCCGGCGAGCATGAAACAAAGGCGCCTGGCGATATTTGGTCCCCGCGCGGGTAGCCTCCGGGAGATGCGGGGCATGCCATCTCGTGCTATCGCGCTTTGGTTCAAATTATAATCTCGGATGAACGCATCGAATATTGCTACGAACCGAACAAGGACTGGATCTTACCCCTGGCTTTGCGGGCGGCCCATTTCTGGCCGTCAACCATGTCCGGAATGCGGCCACGCAAACAAATCGGGGGTCGCCGAGGCAATACGGCGCAGTGATTGCAAATCAATTGTCGGCGACGACAAAAGAATTGTCCGAGAAATCGAACGTCAGCCGATCGGCGGATTGAAGTTCTTCCGGCAGTCGAATTGCGACCTTAAGCTCGCCCATTGGGACGATGAGTTCATCAGGGGTCTTGCGGCTGCCGAATATAAGGCTCTGCCAGACCGGAACCATCCTCGATCAAACGCGTTATTCCGCGGATCTTTCGAATGGAGAAGTTGCTATGCTTACGTTAAAGGTTTTTGCCTCGCTTGCATTGGTGGTCTTTTTATCTAGCGGACCATCCTTGGCAGATTGCACCGCGACGGGCTTTGGTGGTGGCGATTCTTGTTCGTGCACTGACTCCACCACTTGTGGCCAAGGAAAGCATTGTATTTGTGTTAATGGCACCAGAGCAGGGGAAGCAGCTACATGCGCGTGCGCCAGTGGTGAGAGCCCGCGTACCATGAACTTTTCTGACGTAAGGCAAGCTAAGATGTCTTTGGCGCCGAACACCAGATAGGCAGCCACAAAAGCCATCGTACTTTTTAATTCATGTCTTTTCTCATGGCCCTAGCCTCACCGTCTTAGACGGGGGGCGAGCGCTATCGAATCGGCGATGGCGGAAGTTGGTCCCAATATGAAACACTGAACAGACTCAGAAGCCGCTCCCAAATCGGCTTGAACCGCAAGAGGCTTCGCGCCGGAAATGCGCACCAATATCGTGTCCGCGTCAAGCACAAGCCCAGTATCTTTGATCACAATGCCGCAGGCGCCCGTAATCCGCGCCGCCCTTATCGCAATCCTCGCCGTCGCGCGAAAATTCCGTCAAGATCTCGCGAAAGATCGCAGGTCAATGTCCGCGCACCACAATTTTGTGACGCGGCAAGGGAAGAGTCCCGAGCTTGACCCCACGCATTTCATGCCCTAGCTCCAAGCCATGGACCCGGTCACGACGGCGTTTTGGCTCCCGCTTCTCGAGATTATCTGGATCGATATTCTTCTCTCGGGCGACAATGCCATGGTCATTGCGCTTGCCTGCCGTTCGCTGCCTGATCGACAACGGACGTTGGGCGTCATCCTCGGCTCCGGCGCGGCGGTCGTCTTGCGCGTCGTCTTCACCGTTCTTGTTGTTGAATTGCTGGGCCTGCCTTTCGTGAAGATCGCGGGCGGCGGTCTCCTGCTGTGGATCGGGATCAGGCTAGCCGGCGAGGAAGAGCGTCAAAAAGAGATCGCGCCAGCCAACACGCTGTGGTCCGCCATCCGTATCGTCGCCGTGGCCGACGCCGTGATGTCGCTCGACAATATGATGGCGGTCGCCGCCGCGGCGAAAGGATCGAAACTGTTGATCCTTATCGGTCTCGCCCTGTCGATCCCGCTCCTCGTCTTCGGCTCCACGCTCGTGCTCGCGCTGCTCAACCGTTTTCCCGTCCTCGTTTGGGCCGGGGCGGGCTTGCTCGGCTGGATCGCCGGTGACCTCATCGGCTCCGATCCCGATCTTGCCGCCTGGCTGCGCGTGCGCTGGCCCGGCTTCGACACCTGGGACGGACCGGCGGGCGCCGCTTTTGTGCCGGTCATCGCGTGGCTGCTTCGCCGGCATAAAGCCCCAACGCAGCAAGCGTAGAGCCAAACGCGGAGCATTGTCAGGCGACGCAAAGCTTCGGCTAATCGGTGTTGGCTTCTTGTTCCGCCTTCTCGCGGCATTTGACGTAAAGCGAGTGATGCAGACGAACGAGCGTGCTGTCCCAATTCCACAGGCAAAAGTAACGGTTCACGGAGCTGCGCGAGGGAAAGTCCACGGGCGAGATAACGCCACTTACCTTCGTCGCTCTGCTTCACCGGTTAGAAACAGGCATCCGACTGCGGCAGGTCGAAGCAGAAGACGGCAGCTTCATGCGCACGCCGCCGATCACGCCGATGGTTCCCACTTTACCAGAATAATCGTTCGTGCCATTCTCCCACAGTCGTCCGCAGACACCGTTTCAACCGCAGAATGTTGGCCATGATGAAGCACGCCGTCAAAATGAAGCAAGCCATCCGAACCATTCTACCACGGCCTATTCTGAATAGGTACGTGGATTTCATGGACCGGCTGCGTCTTGAACAAGTACCGCAGAAGAGCTTTGATGCAGGAAATTTGCGTTCCGTTGCCTCCCTGGATCTTTCCCGTTTTTTTTTCGACCCGGAAATTGTTGCTGCATGGGAGGAAGATCATGCCAAGATTGCCAGTCTTTTTTATCCCGACAAGGAACTTTTTTTCGGTGTTAATCCTGGCGACCGGCGCGCCATTTACTTCCTAATTATGGCCTTAAAACCACGCAATGTGCTGGAAATTGGTACGCATATTGGGGCCTCGACAATTTCTATCGCCGCGGCGCTGAGACGGCTGAATGAAGGCAGGAAATTAACCACGGTTGATATTGTTGACGTAAACCACCCCGAACATGGCCCGTGGAGAACTTGTATGAGCAAGTCTCCTGCGAATTGCGCCCGGGAATTGGGTTTACTAGATCAAATTCATTTCCACACGGGTCCTTCTCAGGAATTTATGAGGGGGACTGCTCAGCGTTTCGATTTTGTTTTTCTTGATGGGGACCACGGTGGCAGGACTGTTTACGAGGAGCTGAGTGCGGCACTGCCGCTTCTCCATAAAGGCGGCGTTATTCTTCTTCATGATTATTACCTAGCAGCGAAGCCTCTTTTTCCCAATGGCGTCATAATATCTGGCCCGTTCCATGCGATGGTACGGATTTACAAAGAAAACGCGGTAATAGAGGTTTTGCCGTTGGGCGTGTTGCCGTGGCCGACGAAACTCGGAACGAATGTGACAAGTCTGGCCTTGGTTGTAAAAAGGCTTACGGAGATTTCGTGACTTCACAAACAGCACGTCGGGCTATTGGGCGGTAACTGCTCACCCCTACCTTCCAGATGGGATCGGGGTGCGGTGAATTGACTCGGGGCGCTTGAACGGACTGTAAATCTCGCAGACCGCCAAATTTCGTGGGGTGCGTTGTAAGGCACATCCGAAATCTTCGGGACGGTCGCGAATTGTCTTGGAATTTATTTTGGCGCGCTCTCCGCCGTGACCTGGCACGGCATGCACGCATTTCAATGCTCTCTCCTGCGCGCGACCTTGGCTTCCGCAAAGGTCGCCATGCCGGTGTGGCAGGCCATAGCCGCCTTGATGATCCCGAACGCCAAGGCGGCGCCGGAGCCTTCGCCGAGCCTGAGCCCAAGGTCGAGCAGCGGCTTCTTGGCAAACCGCCGCAACACATCCCCATGTGCGCCTTCGGCCGAGACATGGGCCGCCATGCAATGGTCGAGCGCACGGGGATCGAGCGCATGAAGGATGGCGGCGGCGGAACAAACCACATAACCATCGAGGATTACCGGAATGCGCTCCATGCGCGCCGCGATGATCGCGCCGGCGATCGCCGCGATCTCGCGGCCGCCAAGGCGGCGCATCACCTCAAGCGGATCGGCGAGATGCTCCCTGTGGCGCGCGACGGCCGCCTCCACCGCCGCGATCTTTCGCACTAAGCCGCGATCGTCGATTCCCGTGCCACGCCCAACCCAATCGGCCGCCGCGCCGCCGTAGAGTCCATGATAGATGGCGGCCGCGATCGTCGTATTGCCGATGCCCATTTCACCGAGGCACAAAAGATCGATCCCGCCGGCGATGGCTTCCATCCCAAAAGCGAACGTCGCGGCGGCCTCCTTTTCCTCTAGGGCCGGGGCCTCGGTAATGTCTTGGGTTGGAACGTCGAGCGCCAAGTCAAATACTTTCAGGCCGAGCCCATGGGCCGCGCAGATCTGGTTGATCGCGGCGCCTCCGGCGGTGAAATTGTCCATCATGGCGCGGGTGACCGAAGCCGGATAGGCCGACACGCCTTTTTCCACGACACCATGATTGCCGGCGAACACCGCGACGAGAGGCCGGTCGATCGACGGCTCTCGCTTCCCTTGCCAAGCGGCCAGGAACCCGGCGATTTCCTCGAGCCGCCCAAGCGACCCCAGAGGTTTGGTCAATTCCGCCTGGCGCAAGCGGACCGCCTGCCGGGACGCCTCCGAGGCCCCGGGCATGGAGGCAATGAGATCGCGGATCGAGTCAAACGGCGGTTTTGAAGCGGACATCGCAACCTCCAGCGCGGCCGCCGCCGAAACCGGCGTGCGGCAACACCGCCTCGCTTTTTGCCGCAGGCGCCGCGCGCCGCATCTCCTGTTATAGCGGGATGAAAGACGAGCAAGGCAGCTTGGTCGTGTCGCAGTTCTCTAATCGCGGCCTTTGTGTCAAACGATTCTGTATGCCTCTCGTGTGTCGGGCATCTGCCGGGTCATGGTTCTCTCCGCGGTCGGCGCATGGCCGCCGCATGATGGGCGGACGGGGATCGGCCTTCCAAGGTTTGAAACGCGGTCCGCGTGCGGCCGCAAACTGAGACTCGGAATGGCCTCGCCCACGTCTGACACAAAGGCCGCCCGGCAGGACGCCTGGCTCACCCGATGGCGGGCGAAGTGCTGAAATGACCTCAAGTGATCATGGAAGTGATCGAGTCATGGCTCCTACGGTCACGCGGCAGCGAGCCGGTGGTTGGGATCGAAGTTCTTTCTGGTCTTCCACATGACATGGAGCACCAGAGCTTGAGCGCCAGCGCCCAGAAGCGCACCGCGCTGGCAGAGCGCACCCGGGTCAGGATCACGGTTGCGGCCTCGTAAAGCAGCGCGCGCAACCGTTCGTCTCCCCGCCGCGAGATATGGCCATCGTAGTCCATTTCGCCCGACTGGAACCTCCGGGGGGTGAGCCCAACCCCGGCGCCCCCACGTCGCGCGCGCTCCAATCTCTCCGGCGATCGGGTGTAGTAGCTTGTACTTGATCTTACAGACGGTGCCTTTTTGGAGGTGGCCAGTTTGCTGCTGATGGCGGTCAGGCAGCGATCATTTTCTCCCTCGCAAAGGGGATGGCGTCAAGGAATGGTTGCATCGGCGTCTTGCCGAAACACCAGCGGCCTTGATGCGGCCGTTCCTCGTTGTAACTTCTGATCCATTCGTCGAGATCGTCCTGCAAGTCCGCGATCGAGGCATAGAGCTTCTTGCGAAAGGCGATGCGGTGGAATTCATTTAACATGGTCTTGTGCAGGCGCTCAACGATACCGTTCGTCTGCGGACTCTTCGTCTTGGTCCTGGAATGGCCGATATCTTCCACCGCGAGATAGAGTTCGTATTCGTGAGGCTAATATCAACTATTACAACCCATGCCAGGTCAGCATCGCGGCCATCAACAAGCACCTGGCACAAACATCTGGCCGAATGCGTCGGCGTCAAGGCCATCGCCCTGCTGATCCTCGACGGTGCGGGTTGGCCCCGTTCTCGCCACAACTCATCGTGCCAGAGAATATCGCGGTCATGCCGCTTCCACCCTCCGCGCACCCTCCACGCCGGAGCTGAACGCGACAGACCCTTCGGCCGGCTCAGGACATCTCGGAGTACCCGCGCGGCACCTTTCTCAGCCACTGCGTGTTTGCCACCTACGCGGCGATCCTCGACGCGCGTTGCGATGCGGGTCACGATGCCTGGACCGCCCTGATCGCCAAATCCGAGATTGGGCGCAGGTCAAGAGTTAGGGCGGTTGGTATTATAGGGTTTCTAGAAAGCCGCTAATTTCGGCGAAATAGTTCGATCCTGCCGGTGCTTCAAACCTTTCGCTTTCGGCCCCAATTGGTTGGCGTTCCGGGCGATTGGAACGGGCCAAGGCGCGAATCGTTTCGAGCCAACCTTCCCCGTCGATCGGGCTCACCGCCGTGATGCGGCCGCCACCGGTTTCCCGGAACACAGGGATATCCGAGGCAATCACCGGCACTCTAGCCGCCAAGGCTTCGGCGACCGGCAGTCCGTACCCTTCGGCGAAGGACGGCATGAGCAACGCGCGGGCGCCGTCGAGCAGCCGCTTCAGGCCAGGCGTCGATAGGCCCGCGACCTCGATGACATGATCGCTGATCGAGGGGCAGCGTTGGAGCAGATCGACGGCATTTTCATTTTCCCATCCCCGGCCGCCGATCAAGACAAGTTTTGGCGCCGCGGCGCCGTCGCGGCGCACGAGTTCCCGCCACACATGCAAAAGCATGAGATGGTTCTTACGCGGCTCGATTGTGCCGCAGGTCACGAAATAAGGATTGTCCGCCAATGCTGGGTCGACTGGGTCGCGCCGCCAAAAGATCGGCGCGACGGGGGTAGGCGCAACAAGAATCGGCATGCCGGAGCGGCCAAGTGACGCCAAATGGCGCTTGAGCGCGGCTTTCACGACCTCCGTCGTCACGATCGCCCCAGCGCCGAAACCCGCCAGATTGATCAGCCGGCGCACATGCCGTTCGTACTCGGCTTTACGGAAATACTCAGGGGTCTCGATCGGCAGCAAATCGTGTATGAAGAAGACGGCTTTGACATCCGGGCGCTCCTTCAGCCAGGCGAAATAGCGCGCGATCCAGAGCGGGAATTGACTGACGTTGAGATAGCGCGCCGCCTCCGGCAGAGCGGCGGCAGGAGAGCGGCCGAGGGGAAGGCCGTGCTCGCCGATCCATCGCAGAACTCCGGCCGCACGATGGGGACGTCCCCGCTCAATCCGGTGAACCGCGGGGGATGGCGCGGCCTCACCCCGGATCCAAGCGGTTATACTGCGATAGCTTTCATCGTGTTCAGGCTTGTCTTCTTCGCCCCAATGAATGGAAATCCCCTCCACGATGTCGCGCGCCGCCGCGGCGGCGATCGCGCGCGGCCCGAGCGGGGTCATCATGATTGTTAATCGGTCTTCCCGCGCGGGGTCGAGAAAATGGCGGGCGAAGGCGAAGTCAATCCGGTCGATCCCGTTCGGCGTAAGGTTCAGCACGCGCGTGGCGAGCCTCGTAATGTCGAACGCAACGGGGACAACCATCATTGGGCCTTCAAGCACGCGTCGGACGGGGAATCGGGTAAAGAGCAATTCTTGAAAAAGAAAGGCCCTTTTCGCCTGGAGAATACCCGCGTGCACAAATTGGGAGAGAGAGAGCTTGCGCAACTCCAGTCTTCATGAAAGCTCTCATTTAAAGCATGATCGTTACAAGTTGTAACGATCATGCTTTAAAGTGCTCTGGGTTTCTTTTTGGAGAGTCCGTTTGTGATCCAATTTCGGCGAAAATTGTCAACCCGGCCCGCTACTGCTTTCGGGAAAATAGTGCCGGGGCAGTCGGGCTTCGAATTGCAAGGTTCGGTCGATTTACGCACTTCGACCCGAATATTCGGATGGGTCAGGGATGCCGCGAAACCGGGCGAACGCGTGCATGTTGTCGCGCGCACCAAAAATGAAATACTCGCTACCGGCGTCGCCGACATCCATAGACCAGACCTCGAACAGGCTAGAATTGGGGATGGCCGCCACGCCTTTGAACTCACCTTTCAAAAATGTGACACTGATCGCGTTTTCATTGAAACCGTAGAAACCGCGCAAGTCGTGCCCGTGGCGCCTTATGCGATGGAAGACGCCACACCTGTACACCAGGGAGAAGACGGCTGGCTGTTTCTTCGAACCGGAGCCAATAACGTCGAAAAATTCTATACGGTAAAAAACCATCTCACGGACGATGAAATTGAGCAATGGTGTCTCATTTTAAAAAAGCGGAAACAAAACCTAACAACACATGGAATTTCCTATTTCCATATGATAGCACCTGATAAAATAACCGTATATGCAGATAAATACGGATCTAAGCTGCCACATTATGGTTCTCGACCATCATTGGTTTTGCCTTCTGCATTGACGAATATTGGATTTTGCGATATCTATATTGACTTATCATGTCCGCTAATGTTAAAGCGCGACAGCAGCCATTTGTACTGGAAGACGGACACTCACTGGACTTATTTTGGCGCCGTAATCGCAGTCCAAGAAATATGTCGTGCGTTGAATGTAATAGCACCAGATTTCTCAAAAGGAGTGTTTCGAGAATACACTGCAACTTTGGACCTTGGAAGCATAATTGAACCGCCCATAAGTGAGGCTTTCAAAGTTTTCGAATTCTCGAACCCTGCCAAACTAATATTTGCAAATCCACTTGTTGCTCAATCCTTCGCTGAGAGCCCTAAATACCGCGCAGGCTTGCTTCACGGATGTCACGTCGTGTATCGTAACGAGAACGCTCCGAATAGTCAAAAAGTGGCGTTGTTCGGCGATTCATATTGTGGAGTTGACCAATCGTTACTTACCGGACTCGTCGCACAAACCTTTCGAGAAGTTCATTTCTTTTGGTCTAACTCAATTGATTATGGTTATATCGCAGAAATTAAACCAGATATTGTTTTGAGCGAACTTGCCGAACGCTTCGTAAAGCGTGTCCCCGACGATGAACGTGATTTGAGGTCTTTTGCCGTAACCCGGCACGCCGCTTTTACGGCGAAACGTGACGCGCGGCAGAGCGAAAGTGAGAGCGATGAAGCGAAAAAGCGGGCGTGAGCTTAACACTGGAGGCGCCGTCAGGAGTCCGGCATATTGTCTCCCGTCGTTATGCCCGGCGACCGGACCACCGGCTGACGAATCCACCGCATCCGCAAAGGCGAAACTTTTCGCCGGTCAAGTTCCAGATTGCTGTTCCATCGGGGTGGACCCGAGAACGCTGTATATCCCTGTATTATCATATCGTTTGTCGCATTGTTGTAGCACCGGACCGGCGTCTCCCTCGCCGGAACGCCCCCTAGCGCAAAATCTGGGTAATATCGCGGCTCCGATCCTCAACGAGGACGGTCAGTGTTTGCAGGGCCGCGGGATCAATTCCCTTCCCGAGATGGCGCTCCGTGAGACCTTGCGCGATGGACTCTTCTTCACTCGTCGGGTTAATGCAAAGCCCGAGAATGTGGTCGGCCAACTCCGTGACGGTGAATCCGCTCGCCGGCGTCGAGAGCGGAGCCTCGAAGGCCAAGCGCTCCTCCAAAGTGGCCCCCAACTCAACCGCCATCAGGGAATCGAGGCCGATATCGGCAAGCGGCTTGCCACGGTTCAAATTCTCTTGCGGGAGCCGCAAAATATGGGCGATTTCTTCGACGATCACGCCGATGATTTCCTTGCGCGCTTCTTCTAGGGGGAGCGTCGCGACCAGGGCGCGGATATCAACCTTTCCACGGTTGTCGGCGGCAGCCGCCTCATCCGCGCGAACGAGCCTGCTAAACGTCGGCGATTGCAGCAGCGGCAAATGGGCGCGCGCGGTCGACCAGTTCATCTCGCTAATGACGACAACGGCCTCCTCGGGGGCCATGCGCGGTTCCGCCAGGGCTAGGGCTTCCGCCATAAGATTGAGTGCGTCGCTTGCTATCATGGGCTTGACCCCCGCGCGGCTCGCGAGCATGTCCTTAACGAGGCGGTTTCGCGCCAGCAAGCCCACGTCCTCAATCCCGCCAAAGGCAACGGCGAGCGCGGCGCGACCGGCCGCTCTTCTTTGCCGCGCGAGCCCTTCGAGGAAGCCATTGGCCGCGACATAGCTGCCTTGACCAGGATTGCCGATCGCCGAGGTCGCCGAGGAGAACAGAACGAAATAATCAAGCGGCAGATCCCGGGTAAGCCGATCGAGATTTTCGGCGCCCGTCACTTTCGGCGCCAACACTTTTTTCAGCCGTTCGGCATCGAGATTGGCGATCAGTGCATCGTCGAGCACCATTGCGGCATGAAACACTCCGGCAAGCGGCGGCAGGGTGCGGCCAATCTTCTGAATGAGCTTCTCGACCGCGGCCGCGTCGGCGACATCGAGCGGCTCGGCGTGGACGTTTACACCGCTAGCCACGAGACTGGCGAGCGCCTCCCGCGCCTCGGGGCTCGCCGCGCCGCTCCGCCCGACAAGGACGAGATGACGCGCGCCGCGCTCGGCAAGCCAGCGGGCCGTCGCCAGACCAAATCCGCCGCAACCTCCGGTGACAAGATGCGTCTTGTCCGGCGCCGGCTTGAACCGCCGGCGCGGCGCAATTCCAAGCTCGCTTGCCTTGGGCGGCGTGATGACGATTTTGCCGACATGGCCGGACTGCTGCATGAGCCGCATCGCGTCGATGAATTCCCGCGCCCTGAAGGTGCGATACGGCAAAGGGGAGAATTCGCCTTCCGCGATAAGCTCGATGACTTCCTTGAACAATTGCCGGCTTTTGTCCGGTTGCGCGAGCATGAGCTGGTCGAGATCGACGCCGAAGTAGGTCAGATTATTGCGAAACGGGCGCAGACCGATATGGGTGTTCGCCAGAAAGTCGCGCTTGCCGAGTTCCACGAAACGGCCGAACGGTGCGAGCAACCCGACCGTAAGCTCCATCGCCTCGCCGGAAAGGCTGTTGAGCACGACCGCCACGCCGCCGCCCGTCGCCCGGCGCACGCCATCGACGAAACCGTGGGCGCGCGCGTCAAAGACATGTTCGGCGCCGAGCGCCGCGGCGAGATCGCGTTTTTCAACCGAACTCGCGGTCGCGATGACCCGCGCGCCGCGCCAGCGAGCGACCTGCAAAGCCGCGAGACCGACGCCGCCCGCCCCCCCATGGATAAGAACCCATTCGCCGCGCGTAAGACGGGCACAAGTGACCAGGGCATAATAGGCGGTGAGAAAGGCGACAGGGATGGTGACGGCGGCTTCGAGCGGCAGGCCCTCCGGGACCCTTGCCACCGTCCTTGTATCCACAGTGACATGGGTGGCGAACGCTCCCCCGGTAATGGCGACAACGGCATCGCCGGGATTGAGACCCTCGACATTCGCTCCCGTCGCGACGATATGGCCGGCGCATTCAAGGCCGAGGGCCGGACCGGCCAACCCATCTTCGAGCATTTCGTCCGGCAGAACCGAAAGCCCCCACATGACGTCACGGAAGTTAAGGCCGGTAGCCGCGACAGCAATTTCCACTTGCCCAGGTCCAGGCGGCCGACGCTCGATCGGCATCCAGCGGATGCGGTCGAGGCCGGTCCCCTCACCCTTTTCGAGCCGGCTCGCTGGAACAGGCGGCTCTTGCGCCGCCATCGCCACGGGATCGCGTGCTTGCAAACGCACGACCCTGGTGGAATGCGCGTCGAGAATGATTTCCGTCTCGGCCGTCCCGGAAAGAATGATGTCGGCCAGCCGCCGCGCTTTGACGCGTGCCGGTAAGCCGGGGTCGAGATCGACCCGCCGCACGTCAAGCGTCGGAAACTCGTTGGCGAAGCTGCGTGTAAAGGCCCAAAATCCGGTCTCGACAGGACCCGCCGCGCCCGGCGCGGCGCGCAGCGCGCCGGGGCTTTCGATCCAAAGCCGCCGCCTGTGTTTTCCGAGGTGCGCCGCGCAGTTTTTGAGAGTCAGGCATCGCTCGGCAAGATGCCCGGCGGATGTCGCGCCGCCCGCCATGACCGGCGCGAGAAAGACGATCGTGTCGGCATCCGCGAAAGAGAGCTGTTCGAACGCGCGCTCATCCGCGATCGTGCAAGCAACCCCGGCCGCCCCTAGCAAGCTCGAAAGCGTGCGGGCGGTTTCCGCCTGTTGCGGGTCGCTCCGGTCGGCGATCACCACTTTGGCCGGAAGGTCTCGCCGCCCGGCAAATGCCGGCATTTGTCCGGCGACGAGAAGCGCCGGGCCGGCCGCGGTCGCGATGGTCGTGACCGCGACGCCGCGCAGGGGCGTGGCCGCGAATCGCGCCGCCCAATCGGACAGCGAGGAAGCCGATTCTTCCTCGGCATCGGTGGCAAAAAACCGGTCCCCTAGGAGACCAAAAACAACATCGCGGAATAGCGAGGGTGCCGGCTCGATCGCGGCCAGCAAGGCGTCAGATGCCATCGTTTCGACAACCCGCGCGAGCCGTGCGGCGTCCGGCGCGACCCGGCGCAGAGCATCCGCCGCGATGATGAGATCGAAGGAGCCGCCGGTGAGATTTTCGAGGCCGTCCGCAAAGCAGATCCCTGGCTCCCGCGTGAAAGCCAGGCGGGCGCGTTCGAGACGCCGGGGATTGGGATCGACGATCGTCAGCCGTCCGCCGTGCGCATTTGCCAGTGCCGCCGCGTGCCACGACAGAGGCCCATGGCCGATCTGCAGGATCCGTAGCGCCCGGTCGCGCGGCCAGGTTGCCTCCGAGCGGCGCAAGAGTTCGGCAAGGAGCCTCGCCGCCGCGACAACCGAGACCGAACCGATTTCGAACGACTCGACCAGGGAGCCGGTTATCGGGGCGATCTCGCTTTCGCCCCCCGCCAAGGCCTCCATCACGGCGCTGGAGCGAGCAGCCAGCAGAAGCTCGGCGGACCGGCGCGGGTAATCTGCGGCGATACTCCGTAAAATGTCCCTTGGAGCGGGAAGAAGGAAGCCGTCTGCCAAAACGAACAGTTCGCCTTCGGAACGGACGAGGCCGCTCTTTTCGAGCGCAACCAGCAAATTGACGAGCCACGCGCGCCGCGCCGCGGGGAAGCGTCCCGCCGCGATCAGCCGGTCCGGGGCGATCGCGCCGTCAACCGCCAGCGCGCGGACGAGACGGTGGGCGGCCGCGGTCGCCCACCCCTCGATCAACATCAAATCCGGCGGCAAGGTTGCCCCGGCGGCCGCCGACTCTGGGATCGCCGCCTTGACCAGCAGTTCGAGGGAGAGCGGCGGATCGCGCCGGATCGCCGTGGGCTCGTCGGCGAGGATCACGGTTGGCACGAGAGAATGGCTGGCGAGGTCGGCCGCCCCGCGCGGACGGACCGCTTGGTAGCGCACACCCTGCAACCTCGCGATCAGGCCGCCATCGCCGTCGATCAGCGCAAAATCGGCGACGATGGCACGCGCGTCGTGGCGGCGGACGTCGATCCGCGCCCGCGCGATCGCGGCGCCGGGTTTTTCCAGCCTTATCTCGCCGAAACGGACAGGCAAGTAGGCGGCCGGCCGGCGGCTCGAGGAATTGCCCGCAAAGAGCAGGATCAAACCGTGGAAACACGCATCGAGGCGAGCCGGATCGAGACCGTACTCCGGGATAGCCTCCGCAGCGACCAGATCCACGACGATGACATCTTCGCCGATCCGCGAGGCCGCCAAGACCTGTTGGTAGGCGGGACCGAATTCGAGGCCCGAACGTCGCGCGGCCGCGTAGAGATCGGCGCCGGAGACAGGCTTTGCGCGCGGCCTCGGGATCGCCGGAATGGCGGCGAGTGGCGCGGGCTTAAAGATAACTTTGGCCTTGGCATGACCGACCCAGGGAGCATCGCTCAACCGCGCCCGGCTCATGATTTCGATCGTGCCCGTGACCGGTGTCGCCCGGCATAGGATCTCGCGCGACGCGTTCGGGGAAAACACCATCGGTTGGGCGATTTCGAGGTCGTTGATCGTCGCGGTTTCCGCGCCGGCCCAATCGCGCGCGACCGCGAGCGACATTTCGGCGAAGGCGGCACCTGGAAGAAGCACCTGACCGTCGATGCGATGATCGGCGAGGCCGGGAACAAGCAACGGGTCGAGCTGCGCGCGCCATTCGAGTGAATCGGACGAAAGACGCGCGCCGATGAGCGGATGCGATGGACGCACGCGGAGCCATCCGGTCGATTCGGAGGTTTCCGCCAGCCGGTAGGGCTCGCGCCGCCACGGATAGGCGGGCAGGTTCGACACCGGGCCTGGATCGTCGCCGAACGCGATATTTGCATCGATTCGAGCGCCAAGCGACAAGGCGAGCGCAACCGCGTGGCGGAACGGGTCGCCGGAAGTTGGCTTTTGCTCATGCATGTCGAGCGTGGCAATCGGCGAGTCCGATTGCTCGGCAATCTTTCTAAGATCGGAGAGCAGCACCGGGCCAGGCCCGATCTCGACAAAAACCCGCGCCCCAAGGCGCATCGCGAGCTGCGCGCCTTCCATGAAGCGCACCCGCTCGCGGACATTGCGCCACCAATATCTTGCGTCGAGGCCGGGACCGGAAACAACGGCAGCGTCCACCGTCGAGAGAAACTTTGCCCGACGCGATCCCGGCCGAAGCCCTTCGAGATCGGCAAGGAAGGGCACCTCGACAGGCGCCATGAGATCGCTGTGGAACGGGTAGGCGAGATCGAGGCGGCGCATGCGCACTTTATGGGCGCGGCCCATCTTGGCGGCTTGATCCAAAGCGAAAAGGGGGCCCGCGACCGTGAA
>JALZAY010000188.1 GCA_030948025.1 Pseudomonadota bacterium | reverse complement strand
CAACAAAATCAAACACTACCGCGCCGTAGCCACGCGCTACGACAAAACGCCCGATAACTTCCTCGCCGGCGTCAAACTCGCTTCACTTCGAATCTGGATGCGCTTTAATGAGTCGATGACCTAGTCCTCGTGCAGATCCGCGTGCTGCGTTACGCGTATACGCAGCTCGGCGTAAGCTCGGGCGCAGCCTTCTTCCTGCTCTTCGCCTCTCTCTTCGGCAGCTACATCAACATTCCCATCGCGGCGCTCGACCAGGAAATCATGGTGACCGAGCGCGAGGTGACCTATTTCGGGATGCGCTACATCGTGCCGGTGATGGTCGACTCACCCGGCGTCATCCTCGCCGTGAACGTCGGTGGCGCGGTTATTCCGACCCTGCTCTCGATCTATCTATTGTCGAAGAATCGACTTTGGGGCGCGGCCTGATCGCGATCGCCTGCGTCGTTACGATCTGCCACGCCTTCGCCCAGCCGGTCCACGGCGTCGGCATTGCTCTACCGATCTTCGTGCCGCCTTTCGTCGCGGCCATCACCGCCGCGATTGTCTCCTGGCGGAACGCGGCACCGCTCGCCTATGCCGGAGGCAGCCTCGGCGTACTGATCGGGACCGATCTCCTCAATCTGGGTAAGCTTCAGGGCCTCGGGGCGCCCGTCGCATCGATCGGTGACGCCGGCACTTTCGACGACATATTCGTCACCGGCCTCATCGCGGTTCTGCTGGCAGGGCTTACCGGCAGGAGGACGGCACGGTGAGAGGTTCGAGCCACCTTTTGTTCCTTCCAAAATGCTCTGGTTCATGATGAGCTCCACCGTGATAAACCCGGACTTCGTGGCCGTGTTGCTGCGACGGTCCAGAAGCCACACCGGCCATTGTGCCCGAACATTGCGCCACGAACTTGTATTCGGTCGGAAGCCGGGCCAAGCGTGCACGAACACCTCGACCGTAGCGATTTGTCATGTGCCACCCGTGGGATTCGAGCGAGTTCTGAAAGTGGTTTCAGGGGCACGCGATCAACTCTGTTGGCGGTGTCACATTGGCCGAGAATAATCAATTTTGATGTTCGTTTTCGAGCTATGTACCGGCGTAAGCCGTTGATTTTGATGGACGGTCGACGGCAAACTGGCTCTATTGACAAGTTTAACTCGCCAATGCGACAACGCCCCAAGGAGGCCTGCCATGTCGATGAACAAGCCCGACATCAAGCAAATTCAGCGCGCGGTGGCGACATCGCTGCACGAGCATTGGGTGCTCTTTCTGGTCGAGGGGATCATTCTCATCATCCTCGGTCTGGCCGCCGTCGTTATTCCGCCGATCGCCACGCTCGCAATCGAAATTCTGTATGGCTGGCTCTTTCTCATCAGCGGAATCGTCGGTTTGATCACCACCTTCCGGATGCGCCAAGCGCCGGGTTTCTGGTGGTCGCTCGTCTCGGCGATCCTTGGAATTGCGGTCGGTATCGTGCTGCTGTTGTGGCCGTTGAGCGGCGTCCTCTCGCTTACCTTAGTTCTCATCGTGTTTTTCGTGATCGAGGGCGTTGTCTCGATAATGTTCGCGCTCGAGCACAAGCGCGAGCTGTCGGGACGATGGGGCTGGATGCTGGCGAGCGGCATCATCGACCTGATCTTGGCCACTATCATTTTCGCAGGCCTGCCTGGCACCGCAGCCTGGGCTATCGGGCTGCTGGTCGGCATCAATATGGTGTTCGGCGGCTCGGCGCTGATCGCGATGGCGCTGCATGCCCGCGAGATCGATCCGCGTTCGGCTGCCCCGGCGCGCTGAGCGAGGCTGCTTTGATTGGGAAGAATCTGATACAAACGTTCGGCGCAGGCGCGCGAGTTTCGCGAAGATATTTAACGTCGCCGCTGTAAGGGTCCGACCGGCGCAGCGAGGACCATTTGGCGCGCGCTCAGGTTCCCGCTTGCGCCCAAAGCTTCAGTCGATACAACCACGAAATGGCGCCGGAGAGATTCACATACCGGCCGCAGCCGAAATCGCGCATGAAACCGTCTCTGCCACGAATCGCTTTGAACACGAGACCGGTAAACCCCGCAAATTCGCGAGAAAATAGGCTTCCTAGAAAGACAATAATATATGCAATATCAAGTACATAATAACTGGCGGAGGGAGAGGAACTGTATTCCAACATTCTCTCGCAGGATTTCGCTTTATTTCCTTTTAGCACCCAACGCCGGTCGTTGTCCGCCTATTGAGAATTCGGGCCGACTGAGGGCGCTTCACTTGGCCCGACGCGTGCGGCCGCTGACCATCGCCAACTCCAGTCTAACTAACTGGCGACTTCCGTTATTGGAGAACCTCAAGGCAAAGTAGGTGACCATCCGGATCGCGCAACATTGCGCGCAGCGCGCCATTTTCAAATCGCACCGGATCTGACAGGAGAGCAACGGGGCATTGAGCGCAGAGTGCTTCCAATATTTCACTGGTCTCCACAGCCAAAGCAAGCCGCGTCGCTGGTGTGTCATTTGTGTTGGGCAGCACCGGCTCCCGGGCGAACCTACCGCGGTAGCAGAGCAACTCGACATGAGGCGTTGAATATATCGGCGGCGCCAGTGCCGTAACCTCGACCAGCGCTTCTGCGACGCCGTCGAGCTTGTCCTGTTCCGGACCGCGGTTGAGCGAGCTGCCGATGCGTCGTAATCCGAGCCGCTCATAAAACTTCACGCTTCGCTCTGTGTCCGCGATTGAAATCGCGGAATGATCGATTCCGAGGCATCCGGTTGCCGAGGCCTTTTGCCATCGTGCGGGTATGGCGTCGGGCGCAAAAGCGAGCAATTCAAGCGGATGACCATCGGGATCGCGGAATTTGTACGCGGTGACGCCGCCGGATGCAGCGGGCAGCACCTGCGGCCCATCGGTCGAGATCGTTTTCCAGCCCGGCTCTGCCGCCAGTCGTGCGTACACAGTCGGCATATCGGAAACGACGATTGCAAAATGCTGAAAGAGAAGACTGCTCCCCGGGACCGCTGGCGGATAGGGCTGACCGGGCGGGCAAACTGCGACGAGTTCAACCTCTTGTTCGCCAAGTCGCAGAGTTGTGACCCGGGCCGTCGCTCCTGGAATGCCCATAAGCGCGGCGAAGGCCGGCTCGGTTATCGACGCCTCGCCGGTTCGCTCGAATCCAAAAGCTGATTCGTAGAAATCGGCCAACCGGTCCGGTTCGCTGCAGATCATTGCGATGCGAGACAGCCGTTGCACTGCGTTCACGGCGTCTGCATACCACGGCAATTGAGGAAGATGGAATACAGCGTGTTCGAGCCTCCAATAAAGAGGCGGTTTTTGACAGCGCCGCCAAATGTCAGGTTCGAAACGCGATAAGGTACAAAAACTTTGCCAAGCAGCTCCCCCTCCGAATTGATGCAATGGACGCCGTCGGCTGCACTGCTCCAGATGTTGCCGTCCTCGTCGACGCGCATACCGTCGCAGTAGCCCGGCTCGATCTTGTAAAAAATGTCGCCGCCGAACAGCGTTGACCGGTCGGCGCCGACATCGAAAACGCGGATATATTGGCGCGGGTGGTCCCGCGTCTGGTTGCCGGTTTCGGACACGTAAAGCCGGCTCTCGTCGGGCGAGAAGGCGAGCCCGTTCGGTCCGTCGAAATCATCCGCAACGATCCGGATGTCGCCAGCTTCCGGGTCGAAACGGTAAAGCGCAGGCGGCTGTTCCGAGACTTGTCGGCCGCCTTCATAATCGTTCGATATTCCGTAGAGCGGGTCGGTGAACCAGATTGAGCCGTCGGATTTCACCACGACATCGTTCGGAGCGTTCAGCCGCTTGCCGTTATGCCGATCGACCAAAGTCGTAACCCGGCCGTCATATTCGGTTCGGTAAAGACATCGCCCGCGATGCGAGCAGGCGACCAGCCGCCCCTGGCGATCTCGCGTTTGTCCGTTCGCGTAATTCGAGGGCGAGCGATACACCGATACGCCAAGTCCTTCGGTCCACCGCATCGTGCGATCGTTTGGCAGATCCTGGAACAACAGACAGTTGGCATCGCCCATCCAGACCGGCCCCTCGATCCAGCGGAATCCCGACGCCAACATCTCCAATGTCGCATTGCCCAGGATATATCGCACAAAACGCGGATTCCGAATTTCAATCCCGTCCATGGCTCACCCGAACCGACAAGGCGACGCAAGCGGCAGTGCTTCGAGCTGCACGATCATGAGCACAGCGGGATCGTCTCCAAGCGTGCCGGAAAGGTGCCCCTGCTTGCCCGCCACCTTGCGCGTGTTCTTGTCCTCGCCGAAGGATATCTCGCCTGGCCCCATTTCGACGCGCTGACCGTCCATCGATTCGACGAACCATCGCCCCGACAAGGGAATGATCCATTGCGGTTTTGGATTTTCGTGCCAATCGCCGATCCAGCCGACCGGCAGCACCGTGACGAAAATGGTTGCAGCATCCTTCATCTTGACGCCGATCCATTGCGGATCGGCTTGCGGCGCAATCGCCGCTTTCTCGAATTCAGTCATCATGCAGTGGGACTGATGACTGACGCCGTCGGCGTCGGTCCAGAGATGCCAATAGGACACGGAAGGGTTGGAATCCGAGTTCACGATCGCTGGTGCTCCTGGGTCATGCTGTAGGGGTGGGATGACGACAACGGGTGGGCGAGGACATGTCCGACCGACGCCGCGTTGGTGCCAAAGGTGATAAGCAGGAAGCCAGCGCCAAGGGCGAAGTTCTTCAGGAAGTCCCAAAACAGCGTCCGACCCTGGCCATTGTTGGAACTCCAGAAATCGCCTGGCTTCCAGAATTGCTTCCAGAGCAACGCCGTGACGCCGCAATATCCTGCCAACACGAAGGCGCAGGCTCGGTCCGCAATCCCTGTAACAACCCCAAGCGACATGAAGACTTCGACACATAATCCGACAAGTATCAGTCCAGTCGCGACCGTCGTGTTCGGCACCGCTTCGCGCGCCTGGCCCACGGCACCACGGAAGTTAAGTATCTTGTCCAGGGCACTGAATGGAAAAAATAGGAGGACTAATCCCATGCGGATCGCCGCGGCGAGGCCGATGCTTAGCACTATCATCGGGAATCACCTCGCAGTCGCCACAAGCATTCATTTTCAGGCGTTCTGATTAAAACGCTGAACCTTCGCCGAAGTTCAAACGTTGTTGTTCCCTGGTCCGGAGACAACCCATGACGAGCGGCAGCGACCATTACGATGTCGTCATTATTGGTTCCGGCCCTGGCGGCGGCACCATGGCGTGGCGGCTGGCGCAAACGGGAAAGCGCATCCTCCTGCTGGAGCGCGGCGGCTACCTGCCCCGTGAACGCGAGAATTGGGACAGCCAGGCCGTATTCGTGGATGCGCGCTATCAGGCGCCCGAGACCTGGTACAGCTCCGACGGCAAAAGCTTTCATCCCGGCCTTCATTATTATGTAGGCGGCAACAGCAAGGTCTACGGAGCCGTTCTGCTGCGGCTGCGAGAACGCGACTTCGATGAAATCAGGCATCCGGACGGGATTTCTCCGGCCTGGCCGCTGAAGTACGACGCGTTTGAGCCCTATTACCAGGCGGCCGAAGAACTCTACCATGTTCACGGTCTGCGCGGGGAAGACCCGACCGAGCCGCCGTCGAAAAAGCCGTACTTTTATCCGCCCCTCACCCATGAACCGCGCATCCAGCAACTGTTCGATGGGCTCAAGCGAGAGGGGCATCATCCGTTTCATCTGCCGGTCGGCATTCTGCTCGACGAGCAAGACGGCAAAGCGTTGCCGCACTCCCCCTGTATTCGCTGCAATGCCTTTGACGGTTATCCATGTCTTACGAATGGCAAGGCAGACGCGCAAGTCGTCTGTGTTGACCCTGCCTTGCGCGCGCATTCGAACCTGACGCTGCTTGCGAACTCATATGTGGACAAACTGATAACGGATTCGCACGGCAGCAGAATTTCCGGCGTGGAGGTGCTGCGAGGCACCGAGCGAACGATCTATTCGGGCGACATCGTCATCGTGGCTTGCGGCGCGCTTTCGTCGGCTCTCCTCATGCTGCGTTCGACGAACGACGACCATCCGCAAGGGCTCGCCAACGGCTCAGGCCTTGTCGGGCGCAATTACATGCGACACAACAACTCCATTGTCATGGCCATTTCGCGCACTCCAAATCCGACCAAGTTTCAAAAGACGCTTGGACTGAACGACTTCTATTTCGGTTCCAATGACTGGGAATATCCGCTCGGCCATATCCAAATGGTGGGAAAGTCCGACGGCGTGCAGATTCACAGCGGAGGACTGCCAGATTTTCTCCGATGGTTCCCTGAAAGGCCATTCGATTGGCTCGCGCAGCACTCTCTCGACTTCTGGCTGACCTCAGAGGACCTGCCGTTGCTCGAGAACCGAATTTACTATGATAAGGATCGCGTGATGCTCGATCTCACCGAATCCAACATGGAGGCTCACCGTCGACTGCGGGAAAAATTGCGCGATCTCTGTGGCAAGCTAGATATTCACCCGCACTTATTCGACCGGTCATTATACTTCGGCAAAGACGTCCCGATCAGCGGGACCGCGCATCAGGCGGGAACCATGCGCTTCGGCCCGGATCCGTCGCAATCAGTGCTCGATCTCACCTGCAAGGCCCACGGGATCGACAACCTCTATGTTACGGATGCAAGTTTTTTTCCCTCGATCGGGGCCGTAAATCCCACCTTGACCATTATTGCGAATGCATTGCGCGTCGGAGACCATGTCATCGCTCGATTCAAATGATGGGAATCGCTTTCCGGCGCTTCCCCAACAGCTAGAAGAGCAAGAAAGTCGCAAATGGCGTTTAAGGTACAGGTCGGCCCAGCGCAGATTGCCATTCATCAGGGCCAGACGGTGGCTGGTGACCAGCCGACTGACCGGGGCCCCTGCCCGCCTATTAAACGGCGCACAGAGGGACTGCGTATACGCACGTGCTGTCGACGTCACGCAACGTCGATAAGCTCAGTCACGGTTGCCCCAGGGAGAATTCCATTGCCGGGGGTTCGAGTCGGAGGCGCTACCACCTTTCCCCACACCGCACAAATCTGCGCTATTGCCTTCGATCTTTAGCTTAAGGGTCTCCGTCACCGGTCAGGTAGATTCAAATTGTGGGCCTGCAACCAATTTGAGAGACTCTTTGCAGTTCAAGGACTTAGGCAAAATTTGGGGGTAGTCACAAGGGTCATCTAGTATTCTGGGCGAACCGGACACTGGATATTCGGCGTCCCCCTTGGCTCAGCAATGAGCGCGAAGGCGAAATAATGGGCCTATCGACGCACGAATGCAGGTGAGGGAGCACGCTGGGCTGAAGTGGACCCGGTCATGAGGACCAGGGGCGGGTGATTCCTAGTTGGAAATCGGATCCGTTCCTTTTCCTTCTTATCATGCAGCC
>JALZAY010000187.1 GCA_030948025.1 Pseudomonadota bacterium | reverse complement strand
GGCGCTTCAACCGATCATCGACATCAAAAAAGCCGGGCTGCCCGCGCATCGAATCACCTCCAATCCATCCTCCAAGAGGGAATCAGAAATGCTCGAACTTGGCCAGGTTTTTAGAAGCGTCCAGCTTTGTCTGCCAGCAGCCGCTTTGGTCTGGCGACAGCTCCAAGCAAGGGAGCGGCCATGGTGATGTCGGCGACGTTTCCCGGGGTCAGCGCAAAGGCGACCGGTCTGCCGCGATCATCGGCCAAAGCATGGATTTTGCTCGTTCTTCCGCCGCGCGAACGGCCAATCGCTTCCGCGAACTCCCCCTTTTTGAACCAGCCGCCGAGCGGTGCGCCTTGACATGGCTGCTGTCGATGGAAAGCTCGTCAGGAACTGGACCGGCGGCCGCCATTTTCTCGAAAATGCGCTGCCAGATACGGCGCTGGGACCAACGATTGTAGCGGTTGTAGATGGTCGTCGGTGGCCCATAGGCTGGCGGAACGTCGCGCCAGCGACATCCTGTTTTCAACACATGCAGGATGCCGGAAATGACAGTCCGATCGTCGACGCGCGGTTTTCCCGGCTTGCCGTGAGGCAGATAGGGCTCCAACGTCTTCCATGCCTCATCCGACAGCCAGAACAAACTCCTTGCCATGCCCTCTGCCTCCAGCGACTCAAATCATGGCAAAAATATATCATGGAATCAATGCTCTGTATGGGTTCTCAACCTAGGGTCCGGACTCAATTAGTTCAAAGCCAATAGGCAACGATGGCAACGAGACAGAGCGCGGAAAAGAAGTTTCCGGCGAGCTTGTCATAGCGCGTGGCGATGCGGCGGAAGTCCTTGAGCCTTCCGAAACAGCGCTCGATGACGTTGCGCCTTTTGTAGGCCTTCCTGTGTGGCGAAATACGCTTCTTGCGGTTGGATTTGCCCGGGATGACGGGCCGTATTTTCTGCTGTTTGAGGAAGGCGCGAAACGCATCCGTGTCATAACTTTTGTCGGCCAGAAGTTGCCTGATGCCAGGGATCAGGCTGACGCATTCTTGCGCCATGACACAGTCGGCGGTGTTGCCCGGCGTGAGGATCAATACCCACGGGCGGAGAAATTCATCGACGATCGCGTGGATTTTGCTGTTGTGGCCGCCTTTCGTAAGCCCGATCGCCTGAATTTCGGCCCCCCTTTTCCGCCGCTGGCGCAGCGGTGAGCCTTGACATGGCTGCTATCCAACGCGGCTTGTTCCGGCGGCCCGGAAGGAGCGGCGCCCGCCTCGAATATCTTCTGCCAAATGCCCCGCTCACTCCAGCGGGCAAAGCGATTGTAGATCGTCTTGTGCGGGCCATATTCCCTCGGGCAGTCCACCCAGCGACAGCCGACCTTGCATGATCCCGCTCAAAATCAACCGGTCGTCTTTGCGTAGAGGACCTGGCTGGTTTGTCGGCAAATGCGGCTCGATCTTCGCCCATTGCTCATCGTTGAACCAAAACAAATGCGATGGCATCGGCTAGCCTCCCATATCGGTTGCCAACCTCTTGAATCATAACATGGTTAATCAGGTCTTAACCCTAGTCTAAGCGCGGATCGATTGCGCGAGGACGCCGAAGCTGAACTTGGGCGCGATTGAACGCCCCTGCTGAAGTCCGGCCGGCAATCCCCATCCGGCTAAAGACGCGCCATGCCCGCGCGGGAACGCAAGCGGCGGCGGCTACGGCCGCGCAGGTTACTATCATTTATCGAAGCCGTCACAATTCCATTTTCCGTCACCGTGGGCTGCGTTGTATTCATATTCGGCGGCTCCCGCTGCCATAGCAGATTGGAATGTTTCTTCGCCATATATGCGTCTACACGTAGTCACTAGATCGGTTAGGCTTTGGACACCGAAATCGTTGGCGGTTGGATCTTTATATGGTTTGCTCGAACACACGTTTTGCCAATGGGTTACTAGACCCAATGTTTTCGTCAGGTCATAGCACCGCTCCGGCGTCTCATTATCGTAGATGCCTCATATCAGCCTCCAGGATCTAATTTTGTCGGTCATTGAAAAGTTGTCGCTCTATCGAACCTGAACTTCACCGATCGTTATTCCCGCGCCGGACCGGAATGACGGTTCCTCCGGCTTAGCAAGCTCCTCGGTCCTTGCCGCCTTTTTCGCCGACGGCACCAGTCCCGAAGTCGCTTCAAACGTCACGATCAAGTCACCCGTATCGGTAAGCCCTAGCGCCTGTAATTGCCTGGTAATATCGTATTGAAATGTCCGCGAGACTGGTCCTTCGTGCTTCATTCCCTCCATCGGGTCAAAAACGCCGAACCAGTTGATGGTCCCTACATACTGTCGGGTATTCGGTGCGTCTTTTTGTGCTACAAAGACGTTGAGCAGCGCGCCGGGATCCGACAGCGCGCTCACGTCTTTCAGCACTAAGATTGTGTGGCTAGGCGCGCCGGCTGCTAGTGCGTTCAACTTCGGCTTGGCGATGCTGACAGTCACCGATGTAGTCGCTGGATTCAGCGTGATCGGCTGCTTCGAACCGGTCTGGGTGGAAGACATTTGTTTGGGCTCGTCCGCCTGCGCTGTCACAATCTGAGGTGCGGCTGTTCGCGTACAGCTGCCTTCGTTGTCGTACACGTAGCCGAGCGCTTTCGTGTCGAGGAAATCTTTTACCGAACGCGTCACCTGCGCTCCGTTCTCGTCCACGAAGCTGAATTGCTGATTTTGCCAGTCACCCGGCTGTTCGTTGGGGTGCGAATGCTGCCAGCATGACCACATACGATCGATATTTGCGTGGTGCTCGTAGAAGATCGGGTCGTTTGCAGCCAACCCCACCAATCCCATGATTACGACAGGACAGGTCTGCCCCACCGAGCAATGGACGTTCCCGTGTACACCGGTTTCGATGTCACCCTCGTATTGCAAGAAATTCGTGTCGGTGGTGAGAGGACCGTCAATGTCGGTGATCTGCGGATTGAGTGTGGACAATCCCTCATTCAAAGCTTCAGAACGGCGCCAGTCGTAAAGGGTCGATGACGTATCCTGAAACGCATCCGGCAATGCGGTCTGCGCCGGGTTCGTGTAGTCCCAGTAAGGCAGAGTCAGCGTCGGATCGTTTGCCGCCCAGCGCAGGACGCGCTCGAAGTAATACAGATACATCCTGTGCCAGCCGAAGAAGTTAAGTTGTTGACCCGGCGGTGAGTGCTGGCAGGTAGCCCAGACCGCTTTCGCAATGGCATCCGGCGGAGTCTGATCCTTGAAGCCCGGCTTGTCGGTCGTCCCCACCAAGTACGGCAGAAACTGCGACATCTGCAACTTGACCAACCGATCCTTTTGATAAGCCAGCGTCTGAAATTTGCTTTGCGGCCCGAGGTATCCGTGGATGTTTGCCCAGTACGTCCAGCTGCGTCGGAAGTCCGCAGACGTCGGCGGAGCATTGTCCAAAGACTTCATCTTCGCCACGGCCTTCTGAAGGCTGGCGAGTCGCTTGGTACCATCCGGCCCACTGACGAAGTCCTGCCACTTCATTCGCACCTGCGGTACGGGGTCTCCGTTCGTCTGTGCATGAGCGCTTGGCGAGATCAAAGTTAATACTACGAAGGAAGATATAGTTAGAACTGCGAACGAGGAGGTACCTACCATCACAAGCTCCTTCAATCGGGGCGCATATGAATTTGAATTCGAGCGGCACATTGTATTCATATTGGAAACTAACGCCGGGCGCTGATGTTGACCAGAACATTGTCGCTGTTTCCCGCGGGACTGACCCAAAGCCCGTGCGAATGAAGATTGGTCTGGTTGAAACAATGCGGAATATCCGGCTTTCCCGGCGTATAGATTGTCGATTCCGTGTAGGTAATGTCGAGATCGAGATCGAGACCGACCTCGCCGCTGGACGCCAAACCACGAGGTTCGCGCACGATTGAGTTGAGGGTGGATAAAGTCGCGCTCGCCGCGGGGGTTCCATTCGGTCCGATACGGAACATTTGCGCGACTGGCGGCGGGGTCAGAATCCGGACGGAGCTGTCTTGCGCCGTCACTGGTTGGCCGAGGCCAGAGAGAGCGAGGCTTGAAAGGCACGCGATGATGGCGGCAGTCCATCCGAGCCCTCGTTGAGCCAGCCGATCTTGTCCAGACAGGATTGCATGGCCCTGCATGAAATGACCTCCCTATTCAGCTGACATCCGCCAGATAGCCGCTAGTTTCAGCCTCATGCTGCGCCATTTTGGCTTGTTGCGCAATCCTGAAAGCGCCAATGCGCCTTGAGCCAAGGGAAGAGGTTCGGGCAGATTCCGCGTCAGCACCTGATCGAGGTGGTGGTGACAATTGATCAAACCTGGGAGCAGGATGTGACCGCTGAGGTCGAGCACCCTATCGGCGGTGCTGGGCAACTCTAAGAAATCAAGCGCGGATCCCGCTAGCGGATAACGGCGCGATCCATCGCATAAAGATCGTCCTCGGATGATCAAGCTCGCCTTTGAAGGGAGAAAGAGGTGGCTGGCCAGGTAAGCACGGCCGTAGGCAAAACAATCGAGCCATCGATGCTGGTCAATGTGCCGCGACTGGTGACAGCGTATTTCACCGGCAAACCGGACCCGTTGCGTTCGGCACGTCGGGTCATCGTGGATCCACCTTCGACAACGCCTTCAATGAGGCACATATCCTGGCGATCAGCCAAGTGGTCTGTCGTTACCGAAGCCGAAGCCGCATCACCGGCCCGCTGTTCGTCGGAATCGACACACACGCGCTGTCCGAACCCGCCTTGGTAACCGCGCTTGAGGTATTTGCCGCCAATGACGTCAATGCGATGATCGACGAGCGCAATGGATACACGCCGACGCCCGTCGTTTCGCACGCGATCCTGACCTACAACAAGAATCGCAAGAGCGGTCTCGCCGACGGGATCGTCATCACCCCTTCGCATAATCCACCCGAGGACGGCGGCTTCAAGTACAACCCGCCGAATGGTGGACCGGCCGATACCAACGTAACAACGTGGATCGAGCGCGCCGCAAACGCGCTTCTCGAAAAAAATCTCAGGGGCTTGCGACGAATCTCATACGACCGGGCACGCAAATCTCCCCGCATCCACCGCCACGACTACATTGGCTCGTATGTCGTCGACCTCGCGAACGTCGTCGACATGGAGGCGATCCGCTCGTCCGGCGTAACGATCGGGATCGATCCGCTGGGCGGCGCGAGCGTCCATTTTTGGCAACAGATCATCGAACGTTATGGCATCGCGGCAACGATCGTCAGCGACGCGATTGATCCAACCTTCCGGTTCATGCCGGTCGATTGGGATGGCAAAGTCCGGATGGATTGCTCGTCGCCCTATGCCATGGCGCGGCTGATCGGCATGCGCGACAAATTCGACATTGCCTTCGCCAACGACACCGATGCCGACCGGCATGGAATCGTGGCCCGGTCGAACGGCCTGATGAATCCCAATCATTACCTCGCGGCTGCCATTTCGTATCTGTACGAGAATCGTCCCGACTGGAGCAGTAGCTGCGCCGTCGGCAAGACCGTCGTCAGCAGCGGCATCATCGACCGCGTCGCCGCAAAGCTCGGCCGCAAGCTTGTCGAAGTGCCCGTGGGGTTCAAATGGTTCGTCGGTGGCCTAATCGGCGGCTCGCTCGGCTTCGCCGGCGAGGAGAGCGCCGGAGCGTCATTTCTCAGGCGGGACGGATCGGTCTGGACGACAGACAAGGACGGGATAATTCTCGGTTTGCTTGCCGCCGAAATCACCGCACAAACCAAGCGGGATCCAAGCGAAGCGTACGATCGCCTCACGCGCGAGTTGGGCGTGCCCTTCTACGAGAGGATCGACGCGTCCGCGACACCCGAACAGAAAGATCTGCTGAAAACGCTCTCGCCCAATCAGATCGGCATGACGGAACTTGCCGGCGAGCCAATACGCGCGAAGCTTACCGCCGCTCCGGGGAACGGTCCGTTCGGTGGAATCAAGGTGATTGCCGAGAACGGATGGTTTGCCGCGCGGCCGTCCGGCACGGAGGATGTTTACAAGATCTATGCCGAGAGTTTCCGCAGTGAAGGTCACCTGCGGCAGATCCAGCAAGAGGCCCAGAACACCATAGCTTGCGTGTTCGAGAACGCAAAAGCGCATTCCATCAAATGAAGTTTTGAATTATTGAAACTATCACGCCGTGAGGCTACCGACCACGCAAATGCAGGCCTCAGGAGCTGAGAGGGTTGTCCTCTCGCCAGCTCCCTCACCTGTACAGCGGCTCGGCCTCCACGAGGCGGTTCGTGACGAAAAGCAATTCGGCAAGGTTCCAGAGGTCGTTCGCGACATAGGATTATCCGGTCCATAGCTCGCCTCGTCGATGGCCAGCGCGCCTGTACAGCGGCTCGGCTTCCGCGAAACGTTTCCCATCGTAGAGGAATCCGGCAAGGTTGTAGAGGCGGACTGCCAAACGGGGGTGATTCGAGGCAAGTCCAACCCAGGTCGCGGCAAGACCGACTTCGTGGTTATAACTCATCAGGTGTCGCTCCGATGATGTAGCCCGCCAAGAATCGGATGCGCAACGACGTCTCCGAACCGCTCGATTGGGCGTGTGCAGGGCGCGTCCTTCCCGAGCGAAACATGCGTTCACACCTCGTTATAATAGATGGCATATTTCGCAAGGATTCGGCGAAGGTGCTCCGTGTTGAACGCGATCACAACTTATCGGGGTCGTTTTTGATAGCAATTTAGCCGGATGGCGGGACGCGTACGCGTATCGCGCCGACGATAGGACCGTAGCAGTCGATAGTGCATGCATCCTTGAGATTTTGTCCAAGGTTTATGAAGCGAGCAGGATTGTGGATGAGATCAAGACAGTCAGCAGGAAGTGACCGCTGCTACAGGCGGGCAGAGCGAGACGCCGTGAGCGGACGAAGCGTGAGTGAAGAAGAGAGTGAGGGTTCAGATCGAGATCCCTTCGTGTGGTTCGTCTGCAAGATGCTCCTCACGTTTTTCACCGTGATCGCCGTCGACCTCGTCGCCGTCTCGCTGCTGACGCACAAGCTGCGCGTCTGGTTCCCGGTCTGGCTCGACGCGCACTGGGCGACGCGCCCCGATCCGTGGGTCGTATACTCGCAGAGCTACTTCGCCGGGATCTTCTTCATCCCTCTCCTCTCTGTCTCTTTGGACCGCCACGTGTTGAGGGGACGTCCGGGCTGGGTTCGACCAGTGTTCTGGACCGTCGCCATCGGGGCCTTCCTCTTCATTCTGGGGTGGAAGGGGGAGCTGATGGTGCGTTTCGGAAAGCAGTGGGAGGTGCTGGGTTGGCTCGCGCTCACCTCCGCGATCTGGACCGCGCTCTCGGTGGCCGAGCGTCTCCCCGCGAGACTGGCGGGCGTGACGCCGAAGCGGATGCTCAAGCTGCTCGCGCGCGGCGTCGCCTGCTTCTTCCTCGTGATGG
>JALZAY010000030.1 GCA_030948025.1 Pseudomonadota bacterium | reverse complement strand
GGCTGGTTTGTCGGCAAATGCGGCGCGATCTTCGCCCATTGCTCATCGTTGAACCAAAACAATGCGATTCCATCGGGTAGCCTCCCATACCGGTTGCCAACCTCTTGAATCATAACATGGTTAATCAGGTCTTAACCCTAGGAGAGTGCCGAGGGATGCAAAAGGCAGGTTGTTGGGTTTCCGGGGTGACGGCGCCTTCGCCAGCAAATCGAGAATCGTCGTATAGGCGATCTGCTTCGCGAGATTGTCAGGGTTCGTGAAGGTGCAGCCCGGATAGCGTTCAACGGCGCGGAGTCTTGCAAGATGCGCCTGCTGCGCGGCGCGAGAGGCATCTGTCGGCGCGTGAGCAGGCCCACGCGGCGCTGAGTCGTCCGCCTTTGCGATCAGCAGTGCTTTGCCATGGTAGAGCGCGAGCCAGACCTCCCACTGCGTGTACGAGATCGGGACACCCTGGGCCAAGGCCTCACCAAACGTGGAGAACTTTCCGGGCAAATCAGGATATTTGCCGAGGATCGCCTTGGTCGAAAACTTTTTCGCATCCGCGCCGGTCATGTCGCCGACAAGATGGACCACCGCGTCGCACGCCTTGATGTAGTCATCCAGTTTTTCGAGTGTGACGCCGCCAAGATCCTTGAAATCCTCCTGGACTTTGACTTCGACGTTGTGGCGCGTGAGATCGCCGCGAAGCTGATCGCGATAAGCGCGGAATTCATCCGACACCGCCGACAAGAAAAGCCGGACAGGCTCGGCCACGTGCTGCTCCCAACTTAGCCACCTCTATCGGCGCCGGCCTCACATCGTCTGATTATAGGCGCCGACTTCCGGGTTCTCGCGCAGGATTTTATCGACCGCCGCGAACATCTCCCGCATTCTGGCATCCGAGACTGGGCTCTCGACCACGACCACAAGTTCCGGCTTGTTCGAGGAGGCGCGCACAAGCCCCCAGGTGCCGTCCATAACGGTTACGCGCACGCCATTGACGGTGACGAGATCGCGAATCTTCTGGCCCGTAAGGAGTTCGCCCTTTGCCTGCATCGCCTTGAGACGTTTGGTTACCTTATCGACAACGGCATATTTTTTTTCGTCGTCGCAATGCGGCGACATGGTCGGCGAACCCCAAGTCTTGGGCAATTCCGCGTAAAGCGCGGCCATCGATTTTCCCGGGTTGCGGTCGAGCATTTCGACAATTTGTATGGCGGCGAGAATTCCATCGTCATAGCCGCGTCCGACCGGCGCATTGAAAAAGAAATGTCCGGATTTTTCGAAGCCCGCGAGAGCCTTGAGATCGGTCACCCGTCGCTTAATGTAGGAATGCCCCGTCTTCCAGTAATCCGCCTTGACCCCTTGCGCGAGAAGTTGCGGATCGGTCGCGAAAAGGCCTGTCGATTTGACATCGACGACGAAAGTGGCTCCGGGGTGGAGTTTTGAGAGATCCCGTGCGAGCATGACGCCTATTTTATCGGCGAAAATTTCCTCGCCATGATTATCGACGACACCACAGCGGTCGCCATCGCCATCGAAACCAAGGCCCACATCGGCGCCAGCCTCAAGCACCTTAGCGGCCATCGCATGCAGCATGTGAAGGTCCTCGGGGTTCGGATTATAGTGGGGAAAGGTGAAATCGAGGTCGGTATCGAGCGGGACCACCGCGCAGCCGAGCATCTCCAATGTTTTTGGCGCGAAGGCCCCGGCGGTGCCATTGCCGCACGCGGCAACCACTTTGAGCTTGCGCGCGATTTTCGGCCGGTTGGTCAAGTCGGCAATATAGCGGGCCGGGAAATCCTCGACGAAACGATAGGAACCGCCATCCGCGTAGCGGAATTTTCCTTGAAGAACGATCTCCTTCAAGCGGCCCATCTCGTCCGGACCGAAGGTCACCGGCCGGTGCGCGCCGATTTTCACGCCGGTCCAGCCATTGTCGTTATGCGAGGCGGTCACCATGGCGACCGCCGCGACATCAAGTTCGAATTGCGCGAAATAGGCCATCGGCGAAAGCGCCAGGCCGATATCGTGAACCTTTATGCCCGCCGCCATGAGGCCGACGATCAGCGCCTGTTTGATCGAAGCCGAATAGGCGCGAAAATCATGGCCGGTCACCGCTTCGGGCGCAACGCCCATGTCATGGATGAGGGTGCCAAGGCCAAGCCCCAAGGCCTGCACCCCCATGAGATTGATCTCCTTCTCGAAAAGCCAGCGCGCGTCATATTCGCGAAACCCGGTCGGCTTCACCATCGGGGAACTTTCATAGGCGTAAGTATTGATCTCTAATCGCGCCACGGGCTTGGGAAACATGGAGTGTCCTTGCGTAAAGATGCCGATCGGCGAAACGCCATCGCCCGCGCCGGTCTTTCAAATACCGCGCTAAATATAATTTGGCGCGGGACACGCATCTCGCGACTCGTCTATTGCTGTTTGGCGATGATCTTATCTTTGATGCCGGCGTAGACGGCGGCGGGAATGATATTCTTTTGCACCAGCTCGTCCTTGCCCTTGTAGGGCCGGTTCTTGATGATGTTGGCGGCGCGGACATCGCCGACCCCTTTCAGGGCGCGCAGCTCCGCCTCGGTTGCGGTATTGATATCGAGGAGTTGCGTGGCGGCAGGTTTCTCCGCTGACTTAGGCTTGATGGGCTTGGCTGTTGGCGCCGGACTGGCCTTGTCCGGACCTCCGGGTTGAACCGCTTGCGCGAAACAGGGCGTCGCAAAAGCGGCGGCCGCGCAGAGACAAAGTGCAAGGATTGTCTTCCTGGGGTTTCTCATGGTGTTTCCTTTCTGGCAAGGCCGGACTGAACCGGCTCACCCTGGCAAGAGTGTGCGTAAAACCGCCGGGGGTCAAACAGACCATGTTCGACTTCGGCCGATGCATATTATGGCCCTTAAGTCGGGCTTTTTTGGCTGTATCTTTGTAGAAATGATGGACCTATCGGGTGGACTTGAGAGGCGTTGCCGGACTGCCTGGGAGAAGTGCGCGTTAGGGCTTCATGTCTGGAGGAGGCGGAACCGGAACCACCGCCGGAACATCGAAACTGTGCCTGGCTTCCCATTCACTGCGCTTCTCTGGGTACAGATTTGGATCATCGGCAGCATCGGGAGCTTGCTCTAGCCGGTGCTGTTCATACGCCTTTCGTTTCGCGACGAGACGGTACGAGAATGCGGCATCTGACGATCCGTTGCGTAACTCTCTCACCTCGAAGGAAGTAGCGGTCTTGTTGATGACAGCAGCCCCTTCCGCCGCCGCATCGTTTAGCTGCACGAATAGGTGATAGGGGTCATTCAGATTGACGGTCTCAGCGAAGAGCGGATCGATGCTCACGCTCGCGCGTCCTGCTTGAAGCTGGCCGAAACCATAATCGTGAACCATACCTCGGTGGCTTCTTCCGTATACAGACTACGACTCCCCTGGGACGTTGGGACGATGGCGCTCTTAGTGCCGCTGGCAACCTGTAATCCGGGTTGCCCTGCAGGTACGGAAACATAGACCCCTTTGCTGCTGCCCCCAGAGCTATGGAAATAACCGCACCAGCTGTTCGCACTGCCGCCCTCGATACCAAATCCATTGTTACTGTAGCCGCTCACGCCGGTTCCAGCAAAGCTGTTACCATACACCCCAGCGCCGAAGCCGTGTTGTTGTTGATTGCCGCTTATTCCCACTACGGCAGACTGGTCGCCGGACACAGTGCCCAGCACCCCGGTCCCACTGCCAGAGCTACCTGTCACGCCGTATTTGAGGCCCGACCCGGTAACGCCCGCCGTGCCATACGGCGCGTATCCAGAAACCCCTATGCCAGTCGCTGAGCTGCTAAAGCCATACACTCCTGAATACGGGACCCCACCGTCGTTTGTCCCAGCCACGCCGAAGCCCGCCTCCGAGTAGCCGGCCACGGCTGTAATCGTCCCAGTTGCCTGCACGTCTAACTTGCGTTGAGGGAATGGGTTGGTGGTCCCTATGCCGACGTTACCGTCGCCCTGTAGGGACATCACGGTAACATCAGGAACGCTGCCCCAAACATTGGAGTTGTTGGGTAGACCTGCGACTTTTATATCCAGCCGGCTGCGTTGCTCTATACCCGGCTCAAAGGCGCCGAGGCAAAAACTGGCACTATTTTGATTCACAACGCCCGGTACGCCATGTCTCATTATTCGCATGACTTCTTTAGTTCCGATATCGGGCGTAGCATGCTCAGCGGTAACAGTAAACCAAGTATAGGGAATAACTGGATCGAACCCTGAGCCTGTCACGATCACAAGTTTACCATCTTCGCTAATACGCATTACATTTGCGTTGTGGGTTCTAATAACTAGTGGCTCGTTATCAATCGTGCCAAGGAAGTTGTCGTTCGGATTGGTGCCGTTGTTTCCCGTAATATCCCAAGCCATAACCGTTCCTCCATTTCTCATTAGGCCGACATCCGCCGGATGACGAGCTTGTTGAGACCGAAATTGCCACTTTCGACGGATTTTGGCAATGCCGCCGTCTCCCGCATGGGTAAACGACTCCGCCGTGGCCCCCCGCGCTAAAAATCCGGGGCTTATCCCAGTCCAACCTACCCCCTGCAATCGGCAACCTCATTCCGCCACGGCCCGCATGTCGGCTTGCTGGCAAGCCAGCGCTCGGCCTCGATCGCTGCCATGCAGGAAGCCGGCAAGGACTTTCGCCGCAGCAAGGCTTACCCGCGGCTTCCCCTGCGCAAGGCGGCGCGCGCCGTTTGCAAGGCAACAGCCCTTCAGAAAACCCCCATATTGGCCAAATCACGAAGGCCGCGCAGATTCAAAACCAGCGCCGGCCGCTTCGTGCTTTTCAACATCAAGCGGGGATCGCCCTTTAAGACTGCGCGGAGGAGCTTCCGGTGGACAGGCGGGGTACAAGAGATCCTTAAGGATTACGCTCTTGGGTTTCCGGAACGTTAACCTGAAAACGCGCCATGACTTTATCCACGAGCCGAGCCGGCAGGATGCGGGCGAGGCGCGCCACCAGATAGAGGGACCTTGGAAAAGCAATAATCGCCCTGCCTCGTTCGAGACCGCGTTGAATGAGGATGGCGGCGTCGGTGCCGGTGATTTCGAGCGGCTTCATGGCGTCGATACTATCGTTCAATGGGGTCTTCACAAAGCCGGGGATGATAAGACTGACGCGAACGCCTCGCGCCTCGATGCGGCCGCGCAAAGATTCGCTATAAGCGTGGACCGCCGCCTTGGTCGCGCAATAGGAAGGCGCGTAGGGCAAGCCGCGTATGCCCGCGATCGAGCCAACGAAGGCAATTTGGCCGGCCCCGCGCGCGCACATCGGCGCGATCAACGGTTCGACCGTGTTCAAGACGCCGATAAGATTGATCCCGACAATGGCGCGAACCGCGCGCGGGTCTTCGGCGATGTCTCCCGGCGCCAAGCCGGTCGTAATGCCCGCGTTGGCGATGACGAGGTCGAACGGCCGGCCCGTGTCGGCGGTTTCGATCCAATGCGCCATCGCGTCTTGATCGCGCACATCCAATTGGCAGATGCTGACTTCGGCGCCTTGCGCGCGGGCGGCGGCGGCGGTGGCCTCCAGCCGTTCGCGGTCGCGCCCGATGAGAGACAAGGATACCCCATCGCGCGCGTAAACGAAGGCGAGCGCGCGGCCAATACCGCTCGATGCGCCACTAATGAGGATGGTTTTCGGCCGCATCTCAGCTAAGCGGATCGGGAATTTTGTACCAAACCGCCGCTTCCCCCAAAATCGCAAGATCGTTATTTTGCGCGCGCGCGAGCAGCCGCAGGGTGAGCTCTGGTCTTGGAATGTCCCTCCTGCGCATGACCCGGCCGGAAACGCGGATGCCTTCGCCGGCCAGCACCGGCCGCAGAAACTTGCCCGATAGCCGCGCGATGAAAAGATCGCGCCGCCACCGCATGATCAAAGGTTCGAAACAAGAGAGCATCAGCATTCCATGGACCGGCGGCCCGGCGAGCCCGGCCGCCCTGGCGGCATTGGGGTCGAGATGCAGAGGATTGTCGTCGCCGGAAACGGCCGCATAACGCGCGAGCGCTTCCCGCGCAAAAGGCCCGAAGTTTTGCACGCGGATTTCGTCCCCGGCCTTTGGCCAATCCGGCGGCGCCGGCTCCATTCCGGCTTCGATCATGATTCCGGTTCCAAATTAAGCGGCACAATGCGCAGCACGGTTTCGAGGTGCGCGCAAATCTCCCCTTGCCCGGTCGCAACAGCCATTTTTAAAGTCAAGCGCGGCGGCTTTGCGGTGCGGCGCGCCTCGACGGCGAGGACGTAATCGGTTTCGATTCGCAGCTCATGTTCGTAGGCAAAGCTCTGCGCCTCGTGAACCGGCAGAAAACCCTGGCCGCCGATCAATTGCAAGATCAAGCCGCGGATGGCTGGAAGCGCCAGCCATCGGAACGGGAAGGTGAGAGGGACAAAACCGCCGGCCCGGTCGCCTCCTGTCTCGCGCAAAAATCCCGCAACCTCGCCTGCTCCGGTCCGGACCCGGATCGGTGGCAGGCGAACCGGCGCATCCTCGCTTGGCTGCGGCGCCATCGCATCACAAGATTGCGCATGATCAGGCGCGGCCTTCATGCCGCGCGCCGCACGACGAGACTGGCGTTAATGCCGCCGAAAGCGAAGGAATTGGTTAGCGCGGTGCGGATCGGCATGGGACGCGCTACATTTGGCACGGCATCGACGGGGCATTTGACGTCGGCCTCGCGCCAGTTGATTGTTGGCGGCGCAACATTCTCGCGAACCGCTCCGATCGTCACGACAAGTTCGAGCGCGCCGGCGGCGCCCAGTGCATGTCCATGGACGGGTTTCGTGGAGGAAACCGGGAGAGTCGCAAGCCGATTGCCGAAGACAAGCCTCAGCGCCTCCGCTTCCGTGGCGTCGTTGGCGGTCGTCCCGGTTCCATGCGCATTGACGTAATCGATTGCCTCGCCTTCCACGGCGGCGTCGGCCAACGCATGCCGCATGCAGGCGGCCGCTCCTTGCACGTCGGGACGCACGGGATCCTTGGCATCGGCCGAGGTCCCGTAGCCGGCGATTTCCGCGAGCGTTTCGGCACCGCGGGCACGGGCCAGCTCCGCCTCTTCGAGAATGAACACAGCGGCCCCCGCGCCAAGGACCATGCCGTTGCGGCCCCTGGAAAAAGGCCGGCAGGCGTCCGGCGTAAGCACCCGCAGCGCTTCCCAAGCCAGCATCGCGCTATTGGTAACGCAGTCCTCGGTTCCGCCGACGATGGCGCGATCGACAAGTCCGGAGCGGATGAGATGCACGCCCATTCCTATCGCCTGGGTCGCCGAGGCACAGGCGCTCGCCACCGCGAAGCATGGCCCGGTCGATCCATAGCGGATGCTCGCCAAGGATGGACCGGCGCTGGCGATGAGACGCGGAACACTCAACGGATCCGGGCGGCCTTGCTCGACCAATGTCACATATAGACCGTTTTCCAGGGTATGCATGCCGCCAACGCCGGTTCCGATGATGGTGGCGGTGCGCGGACCCATGGGCTTTGCAAAGGCTAGCCCGGCCTGGGCGACGGCCTCGTCGGCGGCCACCAGCAAGTATTGCGTGACCGGATCGCAGAACGGCAATTCGGTCGCGGTGAGATACGATGCCGGATCGAAATCCTGGACCTGGGCGGCAATCCTGATGCGGCCGCGATAGGGACGCGCGAAGCGCGCTTCGCCGACACACGAACGTCCATCGCGCGCGGCGTGCCAGAGAGCCGGTGCGCCAATGCCCGCGGCGGAGACAGCTCCCATGCCGGTGACGACGATTCGCCGCGCGTCCGCCATTCAGCTTTTTTCTTTGCCGATATTAGCGGCGATGGCGTCGACCAAATCGCCGATGTTCCTTGCCTCGTGGAATGGGCCATCCATTGGAATATAGACGTCGAACTTGTCCTCGATGGCGGTCAAAATCATCACGATGTCGATCGATTTCAGATCGAGGCTTTCAATCGTCGCATCCAAGGTGGCTTTCTCGCGGTCAACCATTCCTTCCTTGACGATCACGTCGATAATCTGGTTGGCGAGCTCGGTATGATCGAGGCCCTTTGTTTCCACCGGTTACTCCCTGCAAATGACCAATGGGCGCCCGAATCGCGCGCCGGCGATGCGGGTAGGCCGCCGCGACTCATGGACCGCACGCGAGCAACTCTACGCCGAACCCAACTTGCCAGCAATCCCGCCACGCAGCCCCATTGAACAGCGCGCGCACCGGAGGTGGCGCAATATATCCGGGCCGGAAGAATTGGTTAGAACAATCCGCGATCGAAAGAAAGGCGTCCTATGGAATCGCGACGACCGGCGTCCCAACCTCGACGCGATGATAAAGGTCCACGACGTCCTCATTATACATCCGGATGCAACCATAGGAAGCGGCCGTGCCGACGGATCTGCGCATGCTCGCGGTCGTGCCGTGGATCGCGACTTCGGAGAGGTTCAGGGTGATTGCCGCGGCGCCCATGGGGTTGCGAGGCGAGCCGCCGGCAATAACCCTCGAAAGCGCCGGGTGGTCTCGCAGCACAACCCAGGGCGCCGACCATGCGGGCGAGACGAATTTGCCTTGAACGAAGGTTTCGCCCTGCCAAGCCTTGCCCGCCCGGCCGATCGCGATCGGATAGCGCACCGCGGTCCCCGCTCCCGTCGTAAAATAGAGCTTCCGCTCGCTTTGCTTGATAATAATGGTGCCGGCCGGATAGGTCTGTGGAAACGCGACAAATTCGCGCGCGCCCGCCTCTCCCGCCGCCGCCCAAACTGCCAAGCCCGCGAAAAACGCGGTGCAAACCCGAATCTTCCCAACAATGCGGCCAAGGCTTATGCGCTGCTTATCCATCGACGTGCCGATCGAACACCAAATGAACCCGTGTGAGCTCAGTTAAGCCGAGCCTTGGTTCAAAAATAGAAAAGGCTATGTTCGGTCGATGCGAGAATCTCCAGCGGTGGTTAAAATGTGGTGTCCACGTAACTTCCCGGTTACACCTCCCTCAACGCGGTTCAATCGCCCCGATTGCGGATCAAATCTTCGACAACGGCGGGATCGGCCAGGGTCGAGATATCGTCGAGCGTGTGAAATTCCTTTGCGGCGATCTTGCGCAGGATGCGGCGCATGATTTTGCCGGAACGGGTTTTTGGCAGTCCTGGTGCGAAATGAACGATGTCCGGGCTGGCGATGGCCCCGATATCCTTGCGCACCGAGGCAACGAGATCGTCGCGGAGTTCCTCGCTCTGCTCGACCCCAATCATCAGCGTAACAAAGGCATAGATGCCCTGGCCTTTGATGGCGTGCGGATAGCCAACGACCGCGGCTTCCGCGACCTTTTCATGCGCGACGAGGGAACTCTCCACCTCCGCCGTGCCGAGCCGGTGACCGGAGACGTTGATGACATCGTCGACCCGGCCGGTGATCCAATAATAGCCGTCCGCGTCGCGGCGGCAGCCGTCGCCGGTGAAATATTTGCCGGGATAGGCGGAAAAATAAGTCCGCACGAAGCGCTCGTAGTCGCCATGAACCGTGCGCATCTGGCCTGGCCACGAATCGGCCAGGACGAGATTGCCCGAGCAGGCGCCTTCGAGGACGGTTCCGGCGGCATCCACCACCTCCGGCCGAATGCCGAAAAACGGCCGCGCCGCCGAGCCGGGTTTTAAGTCCGTCGCGCCGGGCAGCGGCGAAATGAGGATGCCGCCGGTCTCGGTTTGCCACCAGGTATCGACGATCGGGCAGCGCGCGTCGCCCACGACATGGTAATACCATTCCCAGGCTTCCGGATTGATCGGCTCGCCGACCGTGCCTAGAAGTCGCAACGAGGCGCGGCTCGTTGCCGTGACCGGCGCGTCGCCGGCGCGCATCAGGGCGCGGATCGCGGTCGGCGCGGTATAAAAAATATTGACCCGATGCTTGTCGACAACCTCCCAGAAGCGCGACACGCTGGGGTAGCTTGGAATCCCTTCGAAGATCAGCGTCGTGGCGCCGTTGGCGAGGGGGCCGTAGACGATATAGCTATGCCCGGTCACCCAGCCGACGTCGGCGGTGCACCAAAAAATATCGCCTTCGCGATAATCGAAAACATATTGATGCGTCATCGCGGCGTAGACGAGGTAGCCTGCCGTTGTATGCACCACGCCCTTCGGCGCGCCGGTCGAGCCCGACGTATAGAGGATGAACAGAGGGTCTTCCGCGTTCATAGCGGCGCAGGGGCACTCCGTCGCGGCTTGGGCCATGGCCTTGTGGTACCAGACATCGCGGCCATCGACCCATGCGACGGAGCCGCCGGTGTGCTTAACGACGAGCATCGTCTCGACGATTCCGGCGGTTATCGCGGCGGCCTCGTCGGCTTGCGCCTTAAGCGGCGTCGTGCGGCCGCCGCGCCGCCCTTCATCGGCGGTGATGAGAAGTTTCGAGCGGCAATCCTCGATCCGTCCAGCGAGCGACTCGGCGGAGAAACCGCCGAAAACGACCGAATGGATCGCGCCGATCCGCGCGCAGGCAAGCATCGCATAGGCCGCCTCGGGAATCATCGGCAGATAGATCGTGACCGTGTCGCCCTTTTTGACGCCATGCGCCCTGAGGACATTGGCGAGACGGCAAACCTCGTCGTGCAGGTCTTGGTAATTGATATGTTTCGAATCCTTCGGGTCGTCGCCTTCCCAGATGATCGCGGTGTGGTTTGCGAGCCGGGGCAGATGTCGGTCGATACAATTTTGCGCAACATTGGTAGTTCCGCCGTCGAACCATTTGATCGAGACGGAGTCCGGCCCGAAGGAGGTACTTTTCACACTGGTGAAGGGTTTGAGCCAGTCGATGCGGCGTGCCTGCTCGGCCCAGAAGGAATCGGGATCGGCGACCGACCAAGCATAGAGTTCCAGGTATTTCGCATTGTCGATATAGGCGCGTTGCTTCCAGCCGGGAGCGACAGGATAGATTTTGCCGGACATGGCTTTCCTCCCGGAGGCAACTCGCTAGCGCGCTGGCGATTTTGGACCAGCTTAAGGGCATTCCTTCTCGACTCTTTCGACAGCTTGCGCCAGGCCGGCGAGAGAATAGCTGTCGGTCGTCACGTGACCTCTCAGCGAGGGCGCCTTGACGATGAGTTTCGTGCCCTTTTTCAAGGCATCGATGAATTTAGCTTCCTCGGCCTGGTTCTTAATCCAGGCGTTGGCTCCCTTGGCGATGAGAGCGAAGCCGGACCCGGCGATTTCCGCGCGGCCGCCGCCTTCTTTCATTGGAAACCCCATGATGATCGAGATCTCCTCGCGCACATTCTCGCCTGGCCGGTTGGCGATGAAGACATAGGCGGGATCGCGTTTCAATCCGGGGGGAGCCCTATCCTTGGGCGTCGCCAGCGCGTAGCAGGTCTTGGACTTTTCGCCCTGCGCGAGAAACACTCCCCAGTCGCCGTAACTCGCCAGTTGCGAGGGCTTCCCAGTCTTTGCCGTATCCGCGCTCCCGGCGCCGGATTGTTCGGCTTTCGGCGCGGGCTTTGCCTGCTTGGCCTTGGAGGAGGCGGGGCCGGTGCAGGCCAGCGCGGCCGCGAAGACGAGGGTTAGAACGGCGGCGAAACCGCGAAAAATTTGGCGAGACATGGCGTGTCGATGCTCCTGGCCGCCTTGCGCGAAAAAGGGGATGCGGCTTCGCCTCCTCTATATGCCGTGAGCGCGGCAGGCGAAAGGCATCGTAGCTACCGATCGCCGGAAATTTGGAGGCACTCAGGGAAAATATACGCGGCGACGATGGCCGTTTTTCACGTCCGTTTGCCTCACAGTCCTTCGGTTTTCGCCGCGGTAAGAATGGCCGCCAGACTCGGATAGACGCATCGGCACGGTCTGCGCGCCATCGACCCCCTTGGCTGTCTTAATCGCTTGGTCGATTTCGGCCCGGTCGCCCGCCGGCCGCGCCGGCCAGCCCATTCACAATAACTTGCCAGCCGATATAATCCCAATAATCGACCGGCAAGGAAACCGCCACAACGTCGGGCGCACGCGCGATCGCCGCGAGCCATTGGTCGGCGCGTGGACAGTAGGCACAACCTTGGCTCGTGAAAAACTCGACGACATAATTGATCCTGCTAGAAGTGAACGGCCCGGCTCCAAGATTGCCGCATGCCACCACAACGATCGCCCTACGCGCGCAGGCAACCAGGATCGAGCGACTGGAGAAAGCCACGAGCGGACTGCCGGGTTTGCAACGATTTCCCTTGTTCACCGAACTTAGAGGAACGGATGTTTGGCGCCATTCAATTCATGTTTACCGGCGGTCGCTCAAGGCTGTGTCCCGCGGACCTTGCACGCGCGCCGTTCCGGCCCACGCGGCGGCATGTGCGGTGTTATATGACCGGGCTCGGCAGCCTCGACCATTCGCAGCCCTATTGTGTGCCGATTCCTGGCCCAATTCGCGGGGGTGCCCGTCGTTTTCGAACTTTGGACTCGCGCTTGTCCGCGCGAGATACATGGCGACCCCAATTTCGCGGGCCATGTTGCAAATCGTGTCGGGGCGCGCCATTGTGTGGGCGACAGCTATTCTTATGGGCGCCGCTTGACGCGCCACGCGGAGCGGACGGATTGGCCCGCGTGAAATTTCTTCTTGCCCATTTGTCCGACCCGCATGTTGGACCCTTGCCGCGTCCCCGCCGGCGCGAGCTGATCGGCAAACGGGTCACCGGCTATTTGAACTGGACGCGCTTCCGCTCGCACATCCATGACATGGCGGTGCTCGAGCAAATCGTCACGGACATGAAGGCGCATCATCCAAGCCACGTCGCGATGACCGGGGACATCGCGAACCTCGGTCTGCCGGCTGAGTTCCAGCTCGCCCGGAACTGGCTCGAAACCTTGGGCGCGCCCGAGGACGTGAGCTTCGTGCCCGGCAATCACGACGCCTATGTGCGCGGCTCGTTGCCTTATCTCGCCCGCACCTTCGCGCCTTGGACCACAGGGGAGACGAGCGCCGGCGAGGATTTCCCGTATCTGCGTATTCGCGGCGAGGTTGCCTTGGTCGGCTTGTCATCGGGGGTTCCAACGCCGTTGTTCATTGCGGCGGGATATTTGGGCCGCCGCCAATTACACGCCGCCGAGAGGCTTCTTGTCGAAACCGGCATGCGCGGGTTCGTCCGCGTCGTGATGCTGCACCATCCGCCACAAACCACAGCCTCGCAGCTCGGGCGTGGCCTCGTGGACGCAGGCGGTCTCGCGGCTCTAATCCGCCGCGCGGGCGCCGAGCTTATCGTGCACGGCCATAACCACAGGCTTTGCATGACGCGGATGGAAGGTCCAAGGGGTCTCGTGCCGGTTGTCGGCGTGCCATCGGCCTCCGTCATTCGCGGGACGCCGCATCATCGCGCCGGATACCATCTCTTCGAGATCAGCGGCAGCGGGACCAGTTGCAAAATCGCGGCCCGGGCACGGGGGCTGTTGCCGGGGACGGCCGCCGTCGGCGATCTCGGTCCGCTCGCGCTGTGACGCCGGTGCAACGGGGTCGCAGCGAAGGTTTTTTCCCGCCGGCGGGAACCTGCGCGCCAAAGCTTGTTGTTTTGATGGACGTTCTCGGCGCGGAGTGTGCTTGAGCGGATGCTAATTTGTGACTGTTTCGACCGTGACTCGCGCCAAACCGGCCCGGCGAAAACCGAGAACGTCGGCGGCGCCAGTCGAGACATCGATGATTCTGCCCTTGATGAACGGCCCCCGGTCATTGACCACCAGCACCGCCGAGCGGTTGTTGGAGAGATTGGTCACCCGGACATGGGCTCCAAACGGCAGCGAACGATGCGCGCAGCTCATGCCGCCATGCCCGCCGTAAAAAGACGCCTTGCCTGTCCAGCTTTGGGCTTGCGCGGCAGCGCAAGAGGCGAGAAACGCAAGAGCCCCGATGACAATATTCTTCAATATTCACACTCCATGGTGGGGCATCGTTAAGCTCGGAAGTCCGAGCTGGGATGACGTTGGATGGAATATGTGATGAAAAAACGGCGATATATTTGCACGGCCAAGCTACGTAATATTCAAACGTTTGTAGAGTATTGGATTCTATATCTATTACGCAATGCACTGTTAATCTTCTATTCATCCGCCAAGTCTCCGGGAGGTTGACTCCTGGGGCGATCCCCGAATCGGCTGGGTCTGATTCCACATGGCAAACAGCTTTTGAAAAGTTTGCCATGTCTGCTCCGGTTCCGCTCGGTTCCGGCTTCGATGCGGCTTTGCCGCGCAAGCTGGCGAGGAAGTCGCGCGAGTTCCGGCCAGCTGGATCGCGATCGCGGCGTGAGCCGAGAATATTTTCGCCGCGTTGAAGAACCAAGCGGGCTGGGCGGCTTGGTCACGCCGGACCTTGCCCCTTGCCGGCTAGCCGCGCGCCGCGCTTGACAAAGGAGCTTTGCTGTGTATTAAACCGAACCGTTATTTAACCATACGGTTATATACGCCATGTCCCCTGATCGCCTCAGCACCACCCTCGCGGCTCTCGCCGATCCGACACGGCGCGCGATCCTCGCGCGGCTCGCCTTGGGCGAAACATCGGTGACGGAGCTGGCCAAGCCTTTCGAGATGAGCCTTCCCGCTGTCTCGAAGCACCTCAAGGTGCTGGAGCGCGCCGGTCTCATCGCGCGCGGCCGCGAGGCGCAGTGGCGGCCCTGCCGGATCGAACCGGCCGCCCTCAAGCACGTCGACGACTGGCTTGGAGAGTATCGCCGCCTCTGGGACGCCCGCCTCGACCGGCTGGACAATTATCTCAAGAAACTACAAGCCAAGGAGAAGAAGCATGGTCGCAAGACATAGCCCCGGCACCGGGCAGGGTGCGCGGACGATTGTCACCACCCGCGTGTTCGACGCGCCGCGTGAGCTCGTCTTTGAAGCGTGGACCAATCCCAAACACCTGGTGCAATGGTGGGGGCCGAACGGCTTCACCACCACCATTCGCGCGATTGACGTGCGGCCTGACGGCGTTTGGCGGTTCGTCATGCACGGCCCCGATGGCGTCGATTATGAGAATCGGATCGTCTACAACGAGATCGTGAAACCCGAACGGCTGGTCTACAGCCATGGCGGGGGCGGAGATGTCGAGCCCGTGCAGTTCCAGGTGACAGTGACCTTCGAGGATCAGGCGGCAAAACCAAGCTCAAAGGGACTTTTCCCGTCGGCCGCGGAACGCGACCGGGTGGCCGAGAAGTACGGCGCCGTCGAGGGCGCAAAACAAACTCTGGAACGTCTCGCGGAGCATTTGGCGACGATGGGTTAAGCGGCGATTTCCGTGCCACAGCTAAAGTTGAAGAACCGTGACGAAAATCGACGCCGGAACAAATGCCCTCGAGAACGCCACAAAGCGCGAGGCAGTGATCAGCCGCATCTTCGATGCACCGCGCGCGTTCGTCTTTAACGCATGGACAGATCCGAAGCACATGGCGCAGTGGTGGGGTCCGAGGGGCTTCACAAACCCGATCAGACCATACTGGAGACCACGCCCGAGGGCAGAGGGAGCCTGGCGCTGCATACACAAGCGGTTTTGCAAGGGGCCTACATTATTTTGCAAGGTGCCTACATTATGGCGAAGACTCAGGGCGGCGCGGTTATCGCGGCCGCGAGCATCGATGACTTGCGCCGGTACATCGAATTGTTGTTCTAACCCGCAAGGCGCAAAAGAAAGGAGACGTCATGAGCACGAACAATACATATCTCGCTATTTTCCTTGGGAGCAAAACCAGTCCGCGACGAGCGGCCTGGGACGCCCTTCCCGAAGGCGATCGCCGCGCGAAGGAACAAGAAGGCATAGCGGCCTGGAAGGCGTGGGTTGAGAAGCATCACGCCGCCATTGTCTCCATGGGCGGCCCATTAGGGAAAACCAAGAAGGTCACGCAACACGGGATCGACGCTGCGAGTAACGACATGGGCGCATTCACAGTTGTGCACGCGGACTCGCACGAGGCCGCTGCCAAGCTATTCGAGAAGCATCCGCACTTTACCATTTTCCCGGGCGATTCCGTCGAGGTCATGCCCGTGCTGCCCATACCAGGCGCTTAGTCCGCGCGGGTGACGTGGAACCTGGAGCCAGACTGGTATCCGAAGCTGGAATACGGAAGGCACCAATAAGCAGGCAGCCACGTTAGGGTCCCGTTAGTCAACGTAGCCAGCGGTCCCATCGGCGGCTCCCAATAAGCTCGATGGGCTTGAGACTCGCTCTATTGCCCCAACCCGCAAGGTTTCAGGAAGCGGAGTACCAATGAAGCTGTACGGTTTCGGCCCCACGCGTTCGCTACGTGCCCTCTGGGGGCTCAAGGAACTCAATCCAGAGTTCGAGTTCGTGCCTGTCAATCTTCTCGCCGGTGAACACCGCCAACCGGATTTCCTTCGCCTCAATCCGGCGGGTAAGGTTCCGGTACTGGTCGACGGCGATCTCGTAGTCACGGAATCTGCGGCCATCGTCCTCTACCTGGCCGAAAAATATCCTGAAAAAGAGCTGCTGCCCGCCGATCTGAGGCAACGGGCCCAAGTCTATCGCTGGATGATGTTCGCCGTGACCGAGCTGGAGCAGCCTTTATGGCGGATCACTAAGCACTCGACGCTTTATCCCGAAGCCAAGCGCCTGCCCCAGGACATTGCACTTGCCAAAGAGGAGTTCGCAGCCATGGTATCTGTCCTCGAGCGGCATATGGACAAACGCCTGTTCATCGTCGGGGACAGCATCACTGTCGCCGATTGCGTAACCGCCTATTTGGTCGATTGGGCAAATGAGCAGCACCTGATCGATAACTGCACGCATCTGCGAGGCTACTTGGAGCGCATGTATTCAAGGCCCGAGGCGCCGCAACGCATTGCCGAGGCATTCGCGAGCATCCAGCCGAGGACGTGAACGATAACCCGGTCGGTAGTTGAAGACTGAATGCGATAGAGGATCACATGACGCGCCGAAACTGTTAAGCCGCCCGGTGGCGGCCGGAGATGTTCTCGACCGGGAGCTCGACCGCCTGGCCGATCATCTCGCGCAAGTGGATCGCGGCGGCGCGCGCGCAGCTCGCGGAAAAGTAAGATGACGGATCGCGACGCGAAACGACAGATTTCGCCTCATCCGAGGACGATTTGGCACTTTCCCGGTCGAAGGAGACAGGACAATGAGATTCATGATTATAGTCAAGGCTACCAAGAAGTCGGAGGCCGGGGTCATGCCGAGCGAAGAGCTGCTCACTGCCATGGGCAAGTTTAACGAGAAGCTGGTGCAAGCCAGCGTGATGCTCGCGGGCGAGGGCCTTCATCCGACGTCCAAGGGCGCGCGCGTGAGGTTTGCTGGAAACAAGCGCACTGTTATCAACGGCCCTTTTGGCGAGCCGAAGGAGCTGATAGCAGGCTACTGGCCGTGGCAAGTAAAATCGAAGGAGGAAGCAATCGAGTGGGTCAAACGCTGCCCCAATCCGCATGAGGGGGATGCCGAGATAGAGATTCGCCAGGTGTTCGAGGCGGAGGACTTCGGTTCCGAGTTCACGCCCGAGCTCAGGCAGCAGGAGGAGCGGCTGCGCGCGCAATCCGAGGAGCTGACGAAGGCCGCGAAGCGCTGAACCCCGAACGGTCGCAACAATCACCCCCAACCCGTAAGAAGGAGAAGGCAATGCAAGTCCAACCCTACCTGTCCTTCGAAGGCCGCTGCGAAGAGGCGGTCGAGTTCTATCACAAGGCGCTCGGCGCCGAGGTGACGATGCTCATGCGCCGGAAGGACAGCCCCGATCCAGGCATGTGCCAGCCCGGTACCGAGGACAAAGTGATGCATATGAGCTTCCGCATCGGCGACGCAACTTTGATGGCGTCCGACGGGCGATGCACAGGGCAGCCGAACTTCCAGGGCATTTCGCTGTCGCTCACGGCGCCAAACGATGCCGAGGCAGAACGGCTGTTTGCGTCCCTGGCCGACGGGGGGCAGGTGCAGATGCCGTTGGCCAAGACCTTCTTTTCCTCGCGCTTCGGCATGGTTGCTGACCGCTTCGGCGTGCCATGGATGATCGTCGTGGCGCCTTGACAGCAGATTGCCCTCTCCCGGCCAATGGGAGAGGGCAATCGCCTGTCACCCCTTTAGCTATTTTTCTGGACTACGGCCCTGCCATCCACCAACCGTGCCGCGGCGTTAACTTCGGTATGAATTTGCGCCGGGGCGGCAGTGAGCAGGCCATGGCGGGTATCGCTGCGATTATAGACAATCGCGCATCCGTCGAGACTTGCCAAGCGCCCCCCTGCCTCAAGGAGAATGAGATCGGCCGCCGCGATGTCCCAATCATGAGCGTTTTCCGAGGCGAAGCCCGCATCAAGCGCGCCTGACGCGACATTGGCGATACGCAACGCAAGCGACGGAATCTTGGGCTGCAACGCGAATTGCAGCCCGGCTTCGCGGAGCCGCTCGGCGAGGAACACGGGCGCCGCCACCCTTGCCCTGGCATCAATCGCGGCAAGTTTCGAAACCTCGATTGGCGTGTCATTGAGCCGGGCGCCGGCGCCTCTGACCGCGACATAGGTTTCCCCGCGCGCCGGGGCATGGACGACTCCGATCAGCGGGCGCCCCTGTTCGACAAGCGCGATCGCGATCGCCCACACCCCATGGCCTCTCATAAAGCCGCGCGTGCCGTCGATCGGATCGACCACAAGGACAATATCCTTCGAAAGACGCGCCGATGTGTCCTCGGTTTCCTCGGAAAGCCAGCCTGCTTCCGGCACCAGGGTCTCGAGACGCCGCTTTAAAAAGCGATCGACAAGATAATCGGCTTCGGTAACCGGAGAGCCGCCCGCCTTGTGCGAAATCCCGGCGCTGGTCGCCGCGCCCGGGCGAAAAAAAGCTAGCGCCAGCGTCCCGGCGCCGCGGGCGGCTTCGACGAAGGAGGCGACCAGGCCATCCCCATGCGAGATCGGAACCAATGTCATATGCCGGAGTGAGAAAAAAAGGTCCCTTTCGCTTATCCTGCTGCAGTGCGGGAAGCAAGCGTTTCCCGGCGCCGCGCCGCCGCATCATTGCGGGTCGCGGCACACCGGTCTCGCAGCGATAGACGCTATCCGCCGCCGCCGCTGACCTTGCCGTTCAGCCATCGCCCGCACAAAATCCGACCGGAGAATTGTTGCGCCCGGGTGCGTTGCCTTGCAACCTCTACCTTGCTTGCGCTATTGGGCCTTCACGGCGAGCGCTTGTCAATCGCGACGTAGTCGCGCCTCGGCGAACCGATGTAGAGCTGGCGCGGACGGCCGATCTTCTGACCTGGATCCTCGATCATTTCCTTCCATTGCGCGATCCAGCCGGCGGTGCGTGCGACCGCGAAAAGCACGGTGAACATCGCCACCGGGAAACCCATCGCTCTCAGCGTGATCCCGGAATAGAAATCGATATTGGGATAGAGCTTCTTCTCGATGAAATATTCGTCGCTCAGAGCGATTTTCTCAAGTTCCATCGCGACATCGAGCAACGGGCTATCCTTGATGCCGAGTTCGTTCAGGACATCGTGACATGTCTTCTGCATGATCTTGGCGCGCGGGTCGTAATTTTTGTAAACGCGGTGGCCAAACCCCATGAGCCGGAATGGATCGTTCTTGTCCTTGGCACGGGCGATGAACTTCGGGATATTCTCGACCGTGCCGATTTCCATCAACATTTTGAGCGCCGCTTCATTGGCGCCGCCATGCGCCGGCCCCCACAAGCACGCCACGCCCGCGGCGATGCAGGCAAACGGATTTGCGCCCGACGAGCCAGCAAGCCTCACCGTCGAGGTTGACGCATTTTGCTCGTGATCGGCGTGGAGAATAAAGATACGATCGAGCGCGCGGGAAAAAACCGGGTTGATCTTATAGTCTTCGGTCGGCACGGCGTAGCACATGCGCAAGAAATTCGAGGCATAATCGAGCTCGTTCTTTGGATAAATGAAAGGCTGGCCGAGCGAATATTTATACGCCATCGCGGCGAGGGTCGGCATTTTGCCGATCAGACGAAACGACGCTACCATGCGCTGCTTTGGATCCGAAATATCGGTCGTATCGTGATAGAAGGCCGAGAGCGCCCCCACGCTCGCCACCAGCACGGCCATCGGATGGGAGTCGCGGCGCAGGCCGCCCAGGAACCTGGCCATCTGCTCGTGAACCATCGTGTGCCGGGTGACTCTGTGGTCAAAGTCCTTCTTCTGGACGGCGGCCGGCAATTGCCCATAGAGCAAGAGATAGCAGGTCTCGAGGAAATCGCCGCGCTCGGCGATCTGCTCGATCGGATAGCCGCGATAGAGCAACACACCCTGGTCGCCGTCGATATAGGTGATCTCCGATTCGCAACTCGCCGTCGAGGTGAAACCAGGATCGTAGGTAAACATTCCGGACTGGGCATAGAGCTTGCTGATATCGACAACCGAAGGACCGATTGTTCCGGCCTTGACCGGCATTTGGACGGTCGAATCGCCGATACTAAAGGAGCCGGTCGTCGCGCTCATGGGGCTTTCCTTACGTTCGTTGCGGCGAGCCGGCGTGCCATGCACGAGGGCTTTAACGCAATATGTAATGATGCGGCGCAGCAACACTAGCTTATGCGCGGCGTCCTTTCAAGCGGAGGAAAACCGGGGGATCCCGGTTTGAATTCGGGTGGTCGGCCTGCCAATGTCTTGCTGCGCCGTTTGTAAGGTGCTGTCGCGGAAGTGGCTGAAATTTGTTTTGGCGCGATCTCCAGCGGGACGAGATTACCCGATCATGCGGCGAGGTCAATGATCTGATCAAAGGGCCCTTCGGCGAGGTTTCGCCAGCCGTCGATCTTGGCGATGGTTATCTGCCCTGACACGAGCAAAGCCCAGAACGACATCGCGGCGGTTTCCGTCCCTTCGACGCGCTCAGAAGGCAGCAGGGTCTGGATCATGATCCGCCGTTTAAATTCTTCGTGCAATCCCTCATGGCGGGTCTGTCGAACCACGATCGCATTGGACGCGCGGATCGATTTCCACTGGCTTTCCGGAAAGCGCGTGAAAGTGAATAGTTTGGGCACCACAACCTTTTTCTCATGCCTGCATGGATTCATTCGCGGCTCCCCCCGTCAAGAATAATGTGCCCTTATTTGTGAACGGGTTAATAGGGGCACAGCATCGGAGTGGCCATTTTGCAACAGCGGTCGCGTTTTCGCTGTTCGAAACCTTGTTGGAACTTGCGCAAGCGTTACTCCAAGCCTCTATTGGCCAGCAAGACCTGGACAATGGGAGCAAATTCGCGTGGACGCCCGCACCGGATTGCAAGGGACCAACGAAGCTTCCGCTTGCTGGCGCCGTGGCGGAAGTTTCATTGCGGGGCTTTTATTGCTCGGGGCTCTCTCGGCGGGCGCTGGCGCGGCGCGCGCCGCCGATTTGCCTTCCGCAACGCAAACCCCGGTTTTTGAACCGCCACCGCCAGAATTCAGTTGGACCGGTTTTTATCTCGGCGTCCACGCCGGTGGCGGGATCGATCATTTCGCGTTTCCCTTCGCCGTCGCCGTGCCACGAGGGGACTCGTTTTATGGGACGAACGGCATCACGGCGACTGGACCTATCGGTGGCCTCCAGGCCGGATTTAATTACGAGCTTCCGTTCTTCCACATCGTCGCAGGGGTTGAAATCGACAACAGCGCGTCCGGCATCAGAGGCCAGACCACCGTCAATGGAACACTCAACTCCGGCGCCCCCGCGACCGCCGTCTTCGGCTCCAAATTCGAGGACTTTGGCACGGCGCGGATTCGCCTCGGCTACGCGTGGGGCCGTTTCCTGCCCTATTTAACCGGCGGTTTCACCTACGGAACGATTGAAACGTTTTACAGCGCCGCCACGCCAGGGTTCTTTAACGCCGGATCGAGTACCGCGACACGCTCGGGTGTATTTCCCCATGTTGGGGTGGTCGGCATCGGCGCTGAATATGCCGTCGCTCAAAACTTCACGGTGAAAATTGAATATTTGTACGATTTCATCAATGCCCGCCCGGTAGTGTTCAATCCGGTACCCGGATCCTCGATCCAGTTCATCACGCGCACGGCGTATCATATTGCCCGCGTTGGTTTGAACTACCATTTCGATTGGCTGTCGCCGCTGGCAGCGCCTATTGCCGCAAAATACTAAAAGCTGCGGCCAAGAGCCGCGCAAACCAGTTCATGCAACGCGGTGGGTCCGCCCGGCGAAGCGCCCATAAAAAGTTTCGTGCGCCTTCGCCATATCCACGACGATTTTCGGCGGCGCAAAACGTTCCCCGTATTTTTGCCGGAGCTTTTCGCACAGCGCGACGAATTTCGCCGCGCCCATCCCATCGATGTAACTCAACGTGCCGCCGGTGAAGGGCGCGAAGCCGAAGCCGATGATCGAGCCGACGTCCGCCTCGCGCGGGTCCGTCACAACACCTTCCTCCATGGCCCGCGCGGCTTCGACCGCCTGGGTCACGAGAAAGCGTTGTTTGAGTTCGGCGATATTGATCGTGTCCGGATCGAGCTCGGTTTGTTGAAATGCGGCGAGCCCCGGCCATAGGGTCTTCGGTCCCTGCGCCGGATAGTCGTAAAAACCCTTGCCGTTCTTGCGCCCAAGCCGGCCGTGATCGGCGACCATCGTTTTGAGCAAATTTTCCTGCGCAGGATCGACCGCCGCGGGTCCCAAATCGCGCTTTGCCGCCTCCAGGATCTTGAGGACGAGATCGAGCGCGACCTCGTCGTTGAGCGAGAGCGGCCCGACCGGCATGCCCGCCATTTTGGCCACGTTCTCGATGATCTCTGGCGGAACGCCTTCGAGGAGCATGATGTGGCCTTCGTGAATATAGTTGCCGACGCATCGGTTGGCGTAAAAACCCCGCGCGTCATGCACCACAATCGGAGTTTTCTTGACCGCGCGGACATAATCCAAAGCCACGGCCAGCGCCCGATCCCCGGTTTTCTCGCCAAGAATCACTTCGACGAGAAGCATCTTTTCCACCGGCGAGAAAAAATGAATCCCAATAAAGTTTTCGGGCTCGGCATAGGCTTGCGCAAGCGAAGTAATTGGCAGCG
>JALZAY010000186.1 GCA_030948025.1 Pseudomonadota bacterium | reverse complement strand
AAGATTTTTCCGGTAGAATTCGATGGCATCGTCGATGTGACCGAAGGCCACGAGCTTCCCGCGGTAAAGCACGAGGCCGCGGTCACAATAGGCCTTAATCGTCCCGATGTCATGCGACACCATGATCATGCTGCTGCGGCCGCGTTTTTCTTCGAATGCCTGTCTGCACCGCAAGCCGAATCTCGCGTCGCCGACGGCGGTGATTTCGTCGACGAGGTAGCAATCGAAATCGATGGCCATGGAGAGGCCGAAAGCGAGACGGGCCTGCATGCCGGACGAATAGGTGCTGACCGGCATGTCGAGATAATTTCCGAGTTCGGAAAAATATTCGACGAAATCGATCACCCGCCGCAGGTTGGCGCCGTATATCCGGCCAACGAATTTGAGATTCTCGCGCCCTGTCATCAGGGGATGAAATCCGCCGCCGAAGCCGAGCGGCCAGGAGATCCGGAGATCGCGGAAGATTTGGCCCGAATTGGGCAGCTCGGTGCCCCCGATCAGGCGCAGAAGCGTAGATTTTCCCGCCCCGTTCGAGCCGAAGATGCCGTAGGTGTACCGCGTATCGAACGAATACGTCACATCGTCGAGAACGACCTTCCGATGGTTCTCGGTTCTGTATAATTTTGACACGCGGGAAAGCCGGATCATTGCGCGCCATCACGTCGCAAGCTTGCGGAGCGCCATCCGCCAAAGAGCCATGCCAATCGCATAAAGCAAGGCGGCCGCGGCTATTCCAAGCAAGCTGAAAAGGACTCGTTTTGGATAGGTTGAGTTGCGCGGAAGAACCGGATGGACGAACGTTGCAAGATAGACGTTCTTTCCTTCCGCGTTGACCCGCGCGCGCTCGAGGGCGGCGGCGGCCAGCGTATATTGCTTTTCGGCGATCTGCTGCTCAAGTTTGAACTCGTCGAAGCGAGTCATCTTTCCGGCGATTGTGCCGGGCTCCGTATCGTCTCGCGAAGTCAAAAGCTGCTCGAGGCCGGTAATCTGTTCGGCGATCACGTCGACGCGCGTGCGCATGATCTGAACCTGCGGCGCGGATTCGCTGACATTTCCCCGCTCCGACGCCGTCAGTTCCTGTTCCAGGCGGATTTTTTCCAGGCGGAGCTCCGAGATCAAGCGGCCGATTCCTTCGGCCGTGCGTTGCGGATCGAGCGTCGATTGCTGGTTACGGAGATCACGCATGGTCGAGAGCGCATCGGTCAGGCGCGTTTCGGCGCGCGCAAGTTCCGCTTCCGCTTCGGTGACCGCGTCTTGACGCGCGCGGGCCGAAAGCGTGTTCACCAGGCGCTCGCTTAAATCGACCGTAGCGTTGGCGATTCTGAGCGCCTCTTCCGGCGAAAATGCACTCACCCGCATGGTCACGATCCCGGACGGCGCTTCGATCGACGTTTTGATGTGTCCGTGCCAATATTTGACGAGGTCTTCGATCGGATCGTCGGCATTAAAGCGGGAAATCCAATCGATTCCACTGCGTCCGAAGATCGCGCGAAGGTCGAGCTGGCGATCGAGCGCTTCGACCAGGGCCTGGCTTTTCACGTAATTGACGACGATGAGAGAATCCTGCACCTGCGTGAAGGAGGCAAGGCCGGTCAGCGCCGAGATGGCGTCTATGGGCGGCCGCGCGCCGCCTCTGACCGCAAAACGCGCCTCCGAAGTGTAATGGCTCGAAGCAATGAGCGAGAAATAAACAACCGCCAACGCCGCCGGCGTGGCGAAAAAAGCCAGAAATCCGAACAGGCCAGAGCGGGATCGCCGGATTGGACTGAAGGTCTGATAGGCGATTCGCGCGGTGATGGCCCAGCTTTTCCGCGAGACGGTCCTTGCGTTGGTGAGCCGCACCGAGCGCGCCGAGCGACGCAATTCCTCCGAGGTTATCGCGGCGCGTTCGAGTGCAGCCGCGTGCATCCCGGCAAGCGCGCCAGGCCTTGTTGGGTCACCGGAATTGGTTTTTGAGGCAGTCACACCATGCGTCCCGTGCGATTTCGAACCCCATCGGCGGCGTCTTAGGACGGCCCGTTCCTGGAGGTCATGATTGGCTCCATTTGAAGAGGAAGTCGTAACCAACCATTTTGTCTAAACGGCGTCGATAAATCGCCGGTCTAGGAAAGTCATCCGTTATCATAACCAAGGGATGCAAGGGACCCCCCGTGCCATGCGACAACGCCGCATCGGCAACCGGGGATCGCCCCACCGGCCCTTCCGCCACCGGCGGCGCCTCGGAATCAGGCTAATTCGGCGCAACGAGACCATGCGCCGCATAGAGGCCGAGGAGATCGCGGGCCATATCGGCCGGAACCCTCGCGTACGAACTAGCGGCGGACATCTCGCTGGCAAGATTGGGGTCGTCCGCGACTTTGCGTAATATGCCGGTAAGGCTACCGAGATTGCCGCGCGCGAAATGAAATCCATTGACGCCGTTTGCGACGAATTCCGTCATTCCGGCCACATCCGCCACGATAACCGGCGTGTGCGTCGCCAAGGCTTGCAAAAGAATGAGTGGACTGTTCTCGTACCAGGTGGACGGAATTGCGAGGTAGTCCAGCGTGCCGAAAGCCTCCGCCAGTTCCGCCCGTGGCAAAATTCCCGGAAATTTGACCTGTAGCCCCTCCGCTAGGCGCAGCAATTTGGCGTAATACGCTGGGTCTTGATCCCGTGGCCCCCATAGGCTGAGCGAAAGATTGGCGCGGCCGCTGGCGCGTAAGGCCTCGACCAGGAGATGCGCTCCCTTGTGCGGGGAAAGCTGGCCGATGAAGCCGAGCCGCACCGCGCGGCGATCGCGCCGCGCCGGTTTGGGCGCACGATCGATTTCGATGCCAAAATGGCTGAGGCGCAATGGCGCGGGAAAACCATTGCGCTCGTAGGCGCCCTTCAGGAAGAGTGTCGGCGCGATGGCCTCGCGATAAACCTCCATCGCGTGTCGCAGAATACCGGGCCGCAGGACGATGTCGTTCGGAGCAAAGGAGCTGATGGTGAAGGGCTCTCGCTCGCGGCGGCCGAGCTTAGCGAGTTGGCGTGAGACGGGAGCCCGCAGAACCGGGTGTCCGCCAAGCTTGGCGATGAATTCGGCGTTGGGGCGCGCGCCCGCGAGCTTGAGAAAACAGGCGATGCAATTGGCGCGCTCCGGGTCCGGCCCCTCGCAGAGGGCCCCTTCCGCACTCTCAAGCTGGTTGTTGTAGCAAAACCCGAAAAAATCGGTCAGCGTCGCAAACACCGGCACGTTCATCCGCCGCGCCACGTCGAGCAATGCCGTCGTGTGGCTGATCAGATGGCAGACATGAATGACATCGGGCCGCAGCTGGCGAAGCAGACGCTCATGGAGATGCCGCAGGGCGGGTTGCTCGTAGCTGTCGCGAACGCAACGGTTCGGGAAAAGATTCTTGTCGATCGAGACAACGCGAACGCCTTCGTGGATATAGTCTTCGATGACGTTTTTTTGGCCCGGTTCGCCGGCCAATGTCGCCGACACCACGACAGGTTCATGCCCGGCCGCGGCCAGTTCTTTCGCAAGGGCCAGGGTATACGCCTCCGTGCCGTAAAAATGTCGCGGGAAAAAGCAATGAACGTAGAGCGCGATTTTCATGTTACGGCTTTGGCCATGCTTGCGAGGGTTCTTGCGACGCCTTCCTCGAAGGAAACGCGTGCCGACCAGCCGAGTTCGTGCCGGGCTTTGGCCGAATCGAGCACCGAGACCGGCACGTCGAATGGCCTTCCTGGTTCGCGCTCGACCATGACCGGCTTAGCCAAATGCTTCTGAAGAACGGCAACGATGTCGTTCAGCGAACGGCCTTTCCCGCTGCCAATGTTGAACGCGGCGGATGATTCTTCGGTGTGCCCGGCGCACATCAGCCCTTCCACAGCGTCGTCGATATAAACGTAGTCGCGTACCACCGCGCCATCGCCAAACATGCGGATCGGGACGCCCGCGAGCGCGCGTTTGCTGAAATGGGTGACGACGCCAAACAGCCTCCCGGTCTCCTGCCCCGGTCCAAACAGATTTCCGATCCTGAGCGACACCGGCCTAATGGCGCCAAATGACGCAAAAAGATCGAGATAGGCTTCGACCGACCGTTTTGACACGCCGTAGGCGGACAAGGGCCGCAGCGGATGCTCCTCCGACGCCGGCGCCTTAACGAGCCGCCCGTAGACCGTTCCACCGGAGGACGCGAATATGAACCGCGGAGTTGTTCCACGCTCGACGCTTTCGAGCAAGCGCAAGGACCCAACAATGTTGATCCGTGCGTCTTCGGAAGGCGCTAGATTGGAATCGGCGGGGATCGTCGACCAGCTCAAATGATAGATTGTATCGACGCCGCGGAGGATTCCGGCCAGCGGCGCGGCCGGATCGGCGAGATCGGCCTGCCGCCAGATCAGACGCGGATGCGGCGCGAAGGGGCAAGTTTTGCGGCCGGTCGCGACCACGCTTTCGCCCGCGGCCAACAGAGCCGGGACGAGAGCTCGGCCGAGAAAGCCGCTGGCGCCCGTGACGAGGGCTCTCACCGTCATAATTATGGCACTCGTTAGATAGGAAAATGAACCGCGTCTGGAAGCCCGCTTAGAATTTCGACTTCTCGCGGCGCAAGGTCCCGGTAGAGCTGGAAATAGCGGATTGCCATATCCTCCACCGAAAACCGTTCAAGCGCGAGGGCGCGATTGCGTTCGCCAAGAGCCGCGATCCGCTTGGGATCGTCGAGAAGCGCGGTCACGATTTTCACCGTTTCGTCGAGAGTTTCGCCGAGAGTCCGCGTATCGCCGAGGATTTCCGGCACCGCGCCGATCTTGTAGCCCGCGACCGCCAATCCGGCACACATGGCGAAAGGGATCACCTGACCAAAGCTCTCTTGCCGCACCGGCGCGACGAAGATCCTGAACCTTGCCAGCCGCGCCGGAAGCTCTTCATAGGGCACGTAGCCGGTAAATTCAAATTGCGAAAGCCTGCCTTCCTGCTCGACGCGCGACCGGAAATGCGCCAACAAGGATCCATCGCCGATGATGACGATGCGTGTTTTTGGCCGTCTTTCGGCAATCGCTAGGAATAATTCGATCGCATCCTTGTCTAGCTTGTCGCTTTCAAGCCTGTAAATCATTCCGATGCCATCGAACGCATGAGGATCGATGACGGCCGGCGGCGCAAACCGGTCGAGGTCGATGCCAGGGCGGATGACGCTTGCCGGAACGGTCGAGCCGAATTGATCAAAGACGCTGTGCGATACGAAGACATTGCGATCGACACGCACGCGCGCGAAGGGAGCAACCGGAGTATTGATGTTTTGCAAGATAGGGCACCCGAACTCAGCCGCGATCTCAAAAATCGTCTTGTACCAAGGTTCGTCCACGTCGCCCCAGTAATGAACATGCACGATGTGCGGCCGGAAGCGGCTGAATATACCACGCAAAAGATGACGGGAATCGTATTTTGGCACGACGTCGATCGACATGCCGGCGTGAGAACCATGGGCAGGCAAGGCGGACGTCACGACCTTCATTTCGAAGCGGTGCCCAAGATGGTTGTGAAGATCGACGATAAGCTGCGTTGAGCCTCCGACCCAGACATTCGCGATCGCGTGCAGAACTCTCGGCCGCCGGGCAAGAGCGAGCCTCTGGCGGGGCTCGACTCGATAGACGGCGGGCGGGAAAAAACCGAATGAGCGCCGCAAATGTCCCGCGAACGCGGGAAAATCGACCCTGCGCATAAAGACGCTCCGCGAGGAATCGAAAACCAACCGTTCGCTGCGAAAACGCGCGTCCTTGATGCTACGGCCGGTCTCGCGCCATTGCAAGATTAGAGCCGCGAGCTTGAGCGGAAACCGGAAAATCCCCGCCAGACGGCGAAGCCCGGTTCGCGCCAAGGAGCCCGCCCGCAGCAACGGTTCGAGACGCGCCAGCCGCGCGTCGAGTTCAGCCAAATGATCTTGCATCATGAAAAGACTACGGTTGATCGCCGCCCGCTCGTCGCGCGCCGCCGATTCATCCGCGCTGGCGCCGGCACCCGCCGCTGGATGGGACAGGCCGGGCCTTTCTGACGGTGCGGGTTGCGCCCCGGCTGGCACGACCGGCCATTCACCGGCCGGACTCGCGGCGGCCGACGCCGGCGGCTCTTTTGCTTCGGGATTCACGGCGGATCCGTCCATTGCTGCTCCATGTCGCCGCTCATTGTGGCCGCAAATTGCCGCCCGGCAAATGCCCCTGGGACCATGACGCCAGATAACGCCCTTTTTGCAAACGCGGCAACGAATCGCTTCCTCTCAGGCGAGGGCGGCCGACAAACTGACGAGCGAGAGACCGGGATGAAAGAAAGGATCGTCCCGCAGCCGATCGGCCCAGCGTTGGCGGAAGTAGGCGCGCTCGGCCGCGTGCGTGTCGAGACGCCGGAACGTCGCCTTGCCGCGGCTTGCCGATTCAAAATGAACAATACGCGCGAATGGCGTCCACAGGGTCGCGAACCCGAGCTCCTCGAGCCGCAGGCAAAGGTCTATGTCATTGAACTCGACCGGGAGATGAACGGCGTCAAATCCGCCAACCGCGACGAATTTCGCCCGCTCCACGGCTAGGCACGCTCCGGTGACCGCGGATGCCTCGTGAAGGATTCGATTGCGGCCGAGCCAGCCCTTCTCCCCATCGGGGAGCCCCGCATCGAAATGCCCCACGCCCTCGCCAAACCCGACGACGACTCCGGCGTGCTGAATTCGCCCGTCCGGATAAAGGAGCTTGCAGCCGACAGCGCCAACATGCGGGTCGATGGCCCGTTCCACAAGCTTTCGGAGCCATTCAGGCTCGATGATTTCCATGTCGTTATTCAAGAAAACAATGACGGCGCCCCGCGCCTGGGCGGCACCGAGATTGTTCAGGGCGGCAAAATTGAAAGGCCCTGGAGCACGCAACAGCGTGACGCGCTCGTCCTTGGCGGCCGATTGAAGCAGGCTCAGAGCCCGCGGATCGGTGCTGCCATTGTCGACGATGACGAGATCGAGTTGCGCGAACCGAGTTTTCTCTAAAATGCCTGAAATCGTCCGGTGCAAAAATGCCTCATTGTCGCGCGTCGCCATCACAATTGTTACGCTTGTTTCGCGCGCCCGCGCGCGATGCGGCTCGCTTGACGAGGTTACGTCCTGCTCTTCGCGGCGTCTTCGTCTCGTCCGCACGAGAAAACGCCTGATATGGCGAACGTCTCGACGTCCCAGACCATGGAGGACGTTTTGGACGAAGCCGGTCTCGCCGATGGGGATTTTTGCCAATCGAATCCGGCTGCGCGCATGCCGGAGCCTTGTCAACATCAATCGCCCAACATATGGCCTTACGGCCTGCAAATGGGCGCTCCAATCCGGTTTGAATATTGGCGCCTGGCCTTTCGCCGCCGCAGTCTCCTCGTCGCAATAAAGCACCAAAGCATCCGGCGCCCTCTGGCTAGCCTCGACAAAACAAGCGAGCGCATGGGGCGCGAGACGATCTCCAAATTCCACGAAAGCAACAAAATCCGCGTCTTCTCCATCAAGTTCCATCCGTTCGCCGCGCACCGCAAGCCGGGC
>JALZAY010000185.1 GCA_030948025.1 Pseudomonadota bacterium | reverse complement strand
CGGCGCCGCGCTCATCGGATCGGCGATCTACGCGGCGCTTGGGCATCAAACATATTTCGCCGAGGCGCCGGCGCCCTCGCTCTCTCAGCGCAAGGAGATCAACCTGGATTTCGGCGTCAATCCGCACAAGGGCGATCGTCTCGTCAAGGCGGTCGATCTCGTCGCCGGAAAGCAGAGCTTCCAGGCGCCAACGACGCTCACGCTCGGCGACAAGGAGGTTGTCAAGGTCCACACGTTCACCCATGTCCAGACCACACTAGCATTGGCGAGCATCGGCCTCTCCGAGGATGTTCCTCCGTTTAATCCGTTGAAGGTTCTTGCCGACGCGCGCAATCCGATTGATGCGGTGCAGGAGCCGGTTCAGGACGATTCAGAAATCTCGTGGTCCACCCGCGATCTGGGAAACGGGGCGTTTTCGCCATCAGCCGCTCTATCGATGGAAGAGGTCCAGGCTCAGGTAGCCGAGCAGGTAAAAAACACGCTCGCGGCGGGCGCCAAGCCGCTGCCCTTGCCACCGCAACTTCTTCTGATGCGGACGTCCCGCGCCAATCTTCCGGGCGTTCTTGCCTACGCCAATCCCGCTTCGCCAATCACGACGGCCCCATTTTCCACGATCGAAGTGCGGATGGTCCCTGAAAACGTGACCAATTTCGGCCGTTCGCCGCAAGTCGTGCAGCCGACGCAAATGGAGGAGCGCCTCGTCGTGGTCCGCCACGGCGCGACGATTGAGGGCGTGCTGCGCGGCGCCGGGCTGAGGAAAGACCAGGTCAGCGGCATTGTTGGTGCTTTCGGCGTCGCGCGGGGCGAAGCCGCGGTAGCGGAAGGGGCGCGCCTCAAACTCCTCTTCGCCGATCTCGACGGCTCCGGCGCCAACATGACCCTGGCGCGCCTTTCGGTTTATTCCGGCGAAACCTTGGAAACGAACATTGCGATCAATGACCGCGGCGGCTATGTCCGGGTGACTCCGCCGCGTCACGCCAAGCGGCCGGGCCGGGACGATAGCGACGATGCCGATGACGCGGATGGCATGCGGCTTTACGGTTCGTTTTACGAAACTGCGCTGAAACAGGAAATTCCGCGTCCGGTCATCGACGATCTCGTCCGGATTTTCGCCAATGACGTCGATTTTCAAGGAGCCGTGACCGCTGGCGATTCCTTCGAGGCGTTCTACGACGAAAGCGAGGAAGGCGAGGGACACAACGAACTTCTCTATGCGGCGATCACCGCCCGCAACGAAGTTTTCCGTTACTACCGTTTCCAGACACCAGATGACGGTCTTGTCGATTACTACGATCAAGACGGCCGCTCGACCCGCAAATTCCTGATTCGCATGCCGATTGTCGGGGGCCGGTTTACCTCCGGATTTGGCGTGAGGTTTCACCCGATCCTAGGCTATTACCGCCCGCACACGGGGATCGATTGGGCGGCGCCGGTCGGCACGCCCATTTTTGCCGCCGGCAATGGCACGATCGTCAAGGCGGAATGGGATTCGGGCTATGGCCGCCGCGTCGAGATTCAGCACGCCAACGGCTACATCACGACCTATAATCACATGTCCGGGTTTGCCCGCGGGGCGATCGAAGGCGCGCATGTGCGGCAAGGCCAGGTCATCGGTTATCTCGGTCAGACCGGCCTCGCGACCGGGCCGCATCTCCATTACGAAATCATCGTGAATGGCCATTTCGTCGATCCGATGCGGGTCAAGCTCGCCCGCACGCGGGAATTCGACGGCCGCATGCTCGCCAATTTCAAGCGTGAACGCGACCGCATCGATAGCTTGGTCCTCAAGGCTCCCAACGCGCCCAGGGTCGCGACGCGGCAGCCATGACGCGCGAGGACTCGCGACGCAAGAATGATGGCAAGCCTCGGTGAGGACCGACTTGGTTGTTTGGCGAGTTCTGGGGAGCGTGTGACCTTGAAAGTTGGCTTCAGGTCATTGGGTCGATGCAATGCTTTAGAACGCGCGCTGGATTCGCAGACGGCCTGAGTATTGGCTGGTGTCTGGCCTGAAGGCCGGCAGGCCGGTTGCGGTGAGCACCGCGTCGGGGGCGAGGCCAACCGGCCGCGTCTGATGGAGATACGCATACATGAACTCGGCGCCGATATCGAAGCCCTTGAGCGGGGTCCAAACGAGGTTGGTGCCGATCCGCGCTTCCTTGAGGTTCGAGACACCCACCGCGCCGCCGAAGCCGGCCAACGCATTGGCCGGATAGTGCAATTCAAGATAGGAGCCATAAACTGCGGAACTCAGGATCGGTAGCCAATAATGCTTGTAGGCGCTGGTGATATCGAAGCCCCATTGCTGTTGGCAGGCGCCGCTGCCGGTGAAAACACAGTCGGAATCGATCTGCGGATTCCAGCCGCTGCCGGAATAGCTAATTGAAGTAAACCCGTCACCCATAAAACGATTTTGATTGACCGCTCCATAATTCCACCCAAGATTATCGCCCGCGATATAGCTGTAAGCGCCTTTTTCATACGCGGCCTGCAACCAAAACTTGTCGCCGGGCGAAATATAATCGGTGTTTAATTTAAGGCCGCCTTGAACCGCGAAGCCGTAGGAATTGCTGGTCAAGGCTGGGAACGCATAGGTGGTTGGCGGCGTGCCAAGAGCAGTGCTCGCGAAGAGGCTCGCCCGGTTCTGATGCGCCGCCGCCGTGAGTTGCACCGCCCCCCAGGGCTGATCGAGGTGGAGATTGCCGACGATTTCCGGCACCCGCGAGCCCGCCGGCTGGCCCTGGAAGGACGTCGCGGAAACGCCCCCGATAGTGATCGGCGCCGCCGTCCTGCTCGCGATCGTGCTGCCGATCGCGGCGCGCCGCGACGCCTGATCCTCGGCGGACAGTGTCGCCGAAAAGCCGTCGCCGAATGTCGCCGTATAGGCCAACAGGGCGACGGTCGCGTCAGACCCGCGCAAGTTACTGTAGTTGTACGCATTGGCGTAGAAATCGAACATCGATTGCGCGCGCCCGGCGGTCAAGCCGGCGAATTGGATGAACGCCTTGTTAAGAATCGTCGTCTCGCGCGGCGCGCTCGTTCCGGCCGTCGTATTGAACGTATTGGTGAGGGATCCGAGGCTGCCCGTCGCGGCTTGCTGGCCTGATCCATAGTAAGCGTCCACGCGCACGAATGCCCGCAGAGCGCCCCAAGGCGATTGCGTTCTGGTGTCGAGTTCAACACGGCCCAAGGCGGCGAAGCTGAAGGCGTCGCGCGAACGGGCGTTGGAATATTGGCTTACGGACGGTACGAAACCGGCACCGGGATGCGGCGTGCCATTGGCATAAAAGTTGGTGCCTGAGATGCTGAAGGAAGGATCGAAGCCGCGCAGCTCGGTGAGCACCATGCCACCGACTTTCAGACAGCTATCGGTTCCCGGGATAAAGAAAAAACCGGCGCCATAGGCGTCGCAGATGCGGACATATTCAATCGGCGCCGCCTGGCGCGCCGGAAGGTCGGCCGCGCGGGCGCCCGGGACGCCAACCGCCGATGTCAAGCTCGCGACCGAAGCCAGAAGAAGCCGCTTGATGAAGCGCATTTCAAAACTCCCTCGGCAAGCACCCTCGCGGCCAGCTCGATTCTTGCGACGCCTGTCACAAACCCAGCGTTTTGTGGTCGCCCATAAAATAAGTAATATGGTAGACTAACTGTAGTCAATAGGATTACTGTTGTATTTGAGCCACAGGCCACGCAATTCTCTGGCCCGAATGGGAGATCCATTGCCGCCCCGGTGGCGGCGGTTGATTGGGAACCGCGCGAACTTGGCTTTCACGGTGCTGGGAAATTTGCAAGAGCGCCACCCGCTTAAATCGAGCGCTTGATTGGAAGAATCGCTCAACCCACAAAGCTGCGGCAGGTACTTGCCGAAAGAATGCGGCACCTTGCGCGGCGTCGCTCTAGCGCCCGGTCTCCTCGCGTAGGATTTCAAGCCGAAGCCATTCCTCTTCGGCATCGGCCAACGCCGCCTCGGCTTTCGCGAATGCCGCCGAAACTTCCGCGAATTTCGCTGAATTACGTGCGTAAAACCCGGTATCGCCGAGCAGGGACTGGAGCCTTGCCTTGAGGGCGCGCAACTCCTCAACGCGCGCCGGCAGATGATCGAGGACCCGCCTTTCCCGGGAAGAGAGGCGCGGCGTCGCTCTTTGCGCTTGAACCGCGGCGGTTTTGGGCTTGTCCTTACAAGCCGCGGGCGCGACCCAAACCGGCACCGCGCCAACTCCCGCGCCGCGTTGCGCCACCATGTCCGAATAGCCACCGGCATATTCGACCCAGCGACCGCCTCCCTCCGCGACGAGCACCGATGTCGTCACCCGGTCGAGAAAATCGCGATCATGGCTAACGATCAAAAGGGTCCCTTTGTAGTCGGCGAGCATTTCCTGCAAGAGATCGAGGGTTTCGAGATCGAGATCGTTGGTCGGCTCGTCGAGGACGAGGAGATTGGATGGCCGGGCTATGGCCTGCGCGAGCATCAGCCTTCCGCGTTCGCCTCCCGAGAGACGTCCGATAGGCGTGCGCGCCTGTTCCGGGCCGAACAAAAAATCCTTCATATACCCGATGACATGTTTGCGCCCGCCGTTGATCTCGACGAAATCGCTGCCGCCGGTGAGGGCGTCCTTCAAGACCGTTTCCGGATCGAGGCTCGCGCGGCCCTGGTCGAGCGTTGCCAGCACAAGATTGGCGCCATGCCGGATGAAACCCCGGTCCGGGGTCAAGGTGCCGGTCAAGAGGTTGACGATCGTCGTCTTGCCCGCGCCGTTGGCGCCGATCAGGCCGAGACGATCGCCGCGCAGGATGCGGGCCGAGAAATTCTTGACGATCACGCGCTCGCCAAAAGATTTCGCTAAATCCTTGGCTTCGATAACGAGCTTGCCGGACATATCCGCCTCGCTTGCTTCGAGCCTCAATTCGGTGAAGGCGGTCCGCTGGCGTCGCGCGGCGCGGATCGCCGCTAGGCCTTCGAGACGTTTCTGGTTGCGCTTGCGCCGCGCGGTGACGCCATAACGCAGCCAGTGTTCCTCGGCGGCGATCTTGCGATCGAGCTTATGCCGCGCGCGCGCTTCGTCTTCGTGCGCAAGATCACGCCAGGCCTCGAACTCCGAAAACCCGCGCCCGAGAAAACGGGTCCGGCCGCGATCGAGCCAGACCGTGTTCCGCGAAAGATTTTGCAGGAATCTGCGGTCGTGACTGACAATGACGAGCGCGGAACGCGCGGCTTCGAGTTCCGCCTCGAGCCATTCGATCGCTGGCAGATCGAGATGATTGGTCGGCTCGTCGAGAAGCAAAATATCCGGCTCGGGCGCGAGCACGCGGGCGAGCGCGGCGCGCCGAGCCTCGCCGCCCGAAAGCCGCGCCGGATCTTCCTCGCCGCTGAGCCCCAATTCGGTCAAAAGAGTCGTTGCGCGATGCGGATCGCCAATTGGGCCAAGGCCCGCCTCCACGTAGGCACGCGCGTTGGCGTGGCCGGAAAGATCGGGCTCCTGCGGCAGAAAACGCAAGTTGATCCCAGGCTGCAGGAAACGCGCCCCGCTGTCTGGCTCGATGAGGCCCGCCGCGATCTTCAAGAGCGTCGATTTACCCGACCCATTGCGCCCGACGAGGCACAAACGTTCTCCCGCCGGTACCGAAAGCCCGGCGGCTTCGAGGAGCGGCATGCCGCCGAAGGTCAGCGCAATATCCTGCAACAGCAAAAGAGGAGGCGCCATTCGCGTCCTGGGATTTGGGAGCTTCCGCATGGTCTTTAGCATTTTCCGCCTCGGCGGAAACATTCTCAAAGCCGGCCGACGATAGGGATAGGCGGCCTCAAGCCCTGTGCAGCACGGCGGTCACCAGTGCGGTTTCGGCCTCGTCCAGCGCCCGATGGAGGTCTGCCTCCGTCGAAAAGCGCCCGCACAGGCGCTTGCCTTCGGCGCGGACCGCCACGCTGGCCGTCCGGAATGGTCAGGGATCGAGGACAAGGCCTTCGCGGGCGCCGGGCTGCATACGGAGTTCTGTCGTTCCGGTCCCCGCCGTTGGCGAATTGGGGATCTTGACTTCTCTTTTCACGCCCCGGCAGATTTCGAGCGACATCCGGTCGAGGGCCGCGATCAACAGCCGGTTATGCTCGATGGTGTCCGGCGATGCGTGCTCCGCGAGCTTCGGATCGGCCCGCATGGCGGCCGCCGTCTGCGCCTGAAAGCGATGCTGTTCGTCGTGAAAAACGCGCCCTGCCGCCGCGTTCGCCAGATCTTTCCAGACCATCCTCCAATAATCAGAAAGCCTCACGACAAGAGGCGTAGGTAATTACGTCCTCCCATAGCCAGGTGCGTTTGCTGAGAGTGTCCATCGTACCAAAAAGATTCACGTGAAACATTTTGATACGCTGGCTCCCGGCTTAGGACTGCGGCCGCATCCCCCCAATGGTCAGCTCGACCACTTCGGGCGGGCGCATGAAGCGAACCGGCGCGTGGGTTGTGCCAAGGCCGGCGGAGATGATGAGATGACGGTCTCCTTGGACGATATGACCGTAGACACAATCGAGCCCGTAGTGGCGGCGCATGAAATCCTTGGTGAAGATGGGGAGGTTCACCTGGCCGCCGTGCGTGTGGCCGCAGAGCGTGAGCGAAACGCGATCTGGAGCACGCCGGAAAATGGCGGGCTCATGCGCCAGCAAGATGATGGGCGCCGGACCTTTAATTTGCGCCATGGTCCCGGCAAGATCGTCGCGGCCCATAAAAAGCCTTGAGGCCTTCCGATCGGCGATTTGATCGCCAAGGCCCGCGACCCAGAAAGGTTGGCCGTTTTTCGTTACCCGCAGCGCATGGTTTTCGAGAACCTCGATACCGGCCGAACGCAAGGCGCGGCGCACGCCTTCGGCGCCGTCGGCGGGCATCCCGGGCAGGGCACCATGCCACCAGTCGTGATTGCCGAGAACCGAGTAGACGCCAAGCGGCGCTTTCAGAACCGAGAGCGCCTCGCCCCAGTCATCGGGCATCACCGGGCCGGTGACAAACCGGTGGCCGCCTGAAAAATCGCCAAGCAGGAAGACGATGTCCGGGGCAAGATTATTGGTTAAATTCGCGATCCCCCGGACCCGGCTCGCGGGCATCCAAGGTTCGCAGGCATGGATGTCCGCCAGCACGGCGGCCTTGAGGGTCAATCCGTCCGGCCAGTGGGGTGGGGTAACGTGATAGGAAGTGACGTTGAGACGGAGACCCGGTTCAAACGCGAACGCATAGGCGCCAAGCCCAGCTGTCGCCCAAGCAAATCCCCCGGCACCCTGCAAAAAAAGCCGTCGGCTTATGCTGGTCATAACCTGGTATACCGCAAAGCGGCAAAACCAGCAAATTAAAAGGCAGATGATCCCGCGGCGGGGTATGGCTACGCCGCCTCGTCATCCCTGAGCACCGCGGGAATGTCCGTGCGGCTTGGGGGGGACTGTTGCGGCTTGCGGGCGGTTGCCTCGAGCGCAGCGGCGACGGCGGAAATCCCGATTTCGCGATAGAGCCTTGAAAGGAGATCGGGGGGTCGATTGGAGGCGGCGGCTTTTTGCGGA
>JALZAY010000184.1 GCA_030948025.1 Pseudomonadota bacterium | reverse complement strand
GCGCGCATGAAGCCTATCTGGAAAGGTTTTTTCCAGACACGATCCGCAAATCCTACGAATCGCAAAAGCTGCTGCGCGAGGCTCTCGTTAAAGGCGAAATCGACACAATTTTCGGCGACGGAATATCTCTCAGCCTGTGGCTCGACAGCCAGGATGGGCGGAACTGTTGCGGCTTTCGCGGCGGTCCCTACATGGACGCAACGTTTTTTGGCGAAGGTGCCGGGATCGCGGTGAAGAAGGGCAACTCCCAGTTGCGTCAGGTGCTCGATTACGCGCTCGCGGCGCTTGCCGCGCGGGGAACTTATACCAACCTCTATCTCAAATATTTCCCGCTCGGATTTTATTGAAGCCGGAACCGGGTCCCGTTTCGCGAACAGGCGTTTTCAAAGATAGGCTTCGAGTTCGTGCGCGGGCTGCTGGGGCGGCCTTTGCAGATTGAACGCGCTTACGAATTTGCCGCGCCTGTCCATCAGATAGACGATCCCGGTGTGGTCCACCGTATAGTCGCCGGGCTTTTCGCCAGGCACCTTTTTTGCGTAGACGCGAAAGGCCTTGGCGATGGCCTCGGTTTTCGAGGGGTCGCCGGTCAGCCCGATGATGCGGGAATCGAAGTTTTCAAGATAGGTCTTCAAAATATCCGGCGTGTCGCGCTCGGGATCGACGGTGACGAACAGCGCGGCGACTTTTTTGTCCGGCCCCAGCTCCTTGAAAACCGCCGAAATATCGAACAGCGCCGTCGGACAAAAATCCGGACAATGCGTATAGCCGAAAAACACCAGATAGGGGCGTCCGGCAAGATCGGCATTCGTCACCACGCGGCCATCCTGCCCGATCATCGTAAAAGAACCGCCGATCGCGGGCGAACCGAGATCCGCGCGGCCTGGCATGACCGCATAAACCAAGCCGGTGAGGCCGGAGAGGCCAACCGCGAAGCCAAGGACAATATAAAGAAGCTGGCGGGAAGCCTGCTTCCGGGGAGCTTTCTTCGACCCATGCTTCATGCCTGGAAATTAATCAAAATACGCGGCCAGCGCCAGTGCCGAAGGTTAAAAATAATCGCAAGCCGGCCGATTTCCTAAGGTTTAGCTCGATGCCATGCGGCCTTGCCAGCCATTGACGCTAACGTTATAACCTTCGCCGCGTTTCGACGGCATAGGGAGCTGCCATGAGCGTTGCCCGCGAGCATCGGGTGGGGATTGCCACCCCGCCGGCGTTTTCGTTGCTGCGTCTCTCCGCGCTCGCGCGATGTGGCGGCGCCATGGTTGTGATCGCGGGCTTATGGGCAATCGTGTTTTGGGCGCTGGCTTGACCGGTCTTTGCACGGATTTTTGGATCTTTCCTTGATGGACATTGCGATGATGGACATTGCAATGATGGACATTGCGATCCATTTCCGCGATCTCACGCTTGGCTACGACCGCCATCCTGCGGTGCATCACCTCGATGGCGAGATCGAGAGCGGCGCGCTGCTCGCGGTTTGCGGCCCGAACGGTGCCGGCAAATCGACTTTGCTCAAGGGCATCGCCGGAACGCTTGCGCCGCTTGCGGGCTCGATCGCCTTGCCCCGCTTGAAATCCCGCGACATTGCCTATCTGCCGCAGGCGGCCGACATCGACAAAAGCTTCCCGATCAATGTGTTCGATGTCGTCGCCATGGGGCTGTGGAAGCGTTGCGGCCTGTTCGGCGGGATTTCCCGGAGCGAAACGGCGAAAATCCGTGCCGCGATCGCGGCGGTGGCGCTCGACGGTTTCGAGGCACGCGCGATCGCGACGCTCTCCGGCGGTCAGTTGCAGCGGATGCTGTTCGCGCGGCTCCTCGTTCAGGATGCCGCCATTATCCTGCTCGACGAGCCTTTTACCGCAATCGACTCCAAAACCGTCGCCGATCTTATTTCCGTCGTGTCGGCGTGGCACGAGGAACATCGTACCGTGCTCGCCGTCTTGCACGATCTCGATCTCGTGCGGGAGTATTTCCCGCAAACCCTCTTGCTCGCGCGGGAAGAAATCGCCAAGGGAAAAACCGATGCTGTGCTCACTCCGGAAAATTTGCTTAAAGCGCGGTCCATGATCGAGGCGTTCGACCGGCAGGCGCAGGCCTGCGCGCGGACGGCATGAAAGACCGCCCGCGATTGGGTTCTTAACCTCGGAGCGTTCATGCAGCTGCATGATCTCTTAATCGCGCCTTTCGCCGAATTCGCGTTCATGCGCCGCGCGCTTGCCGGTTCCATCGCGCTCGCCATCGCTGGGCCGCCGCTCGGCGTGTTTTTAATTCTGCGCCGCATGGCGCTGACCGGCGATGCCATGGCTCATGCGATTTTACCGGGCGCGGCGCTCGGCTATCTCGCCGCGGGCCTGTCGCTTGGGCCAATGACGATTGGCGGCTTGGCGGCGGGGCTTATCGTCGCGGTCGGCTCGGGTGTCGTTGCCCGCACGACGATTCTGCGCGAGGATGCTTCGCTCGCGGCATTCTATCTGATCTCGCTTGCGCTCGGCGTCACCATTGTCTCCTTGCGGGGCTCGAACATCGATCTTTTGCACGTGCTCTTTGGCAGCGTGCTCGCGCTTGACGATGCGACCCTGATCCTGCTCGCCGCGATCGCGAGCGTGACGCTCGCCGCGCTCGCCGCTCTCTACCGGCCCCTGGTGCTCGAGACGGTCGATGCCTCATTCCTCGCTTCGGTCAGCAAGAGCGGCGGCCCCGTGCAGATTATCTTTCTGGCGCTGGTCGTCTTGAACCTCGTCGGCGGATTTCATGCGCTCGGCACCTTGCTCGCGGTGGGCATGATGATGCTGCCCGCGGCTTCGGCAAGGCTTATCACCCAAGACATGACCGCGATGATCGGAGTCGCGGCGGCGCAGGGCATACTCGCGGGCTACGCCGGGCTCATCGTCTCTTTTCACGCGGGCCTGCCATCCGGTCCGCTGATTATTCTCATGGCGGGCCTCCTGTATCTGCTGGCGCTTGTTTCCGGCCCGGCCGGCGGCCTTCTGCGCCACTTTAAGCCGGGGCGGCATTTGGAAGGCTGATCCCTCTCAGCGCATGGAGACCTTCATGGCCAACGCACGTGATGTTATAACCTGTATCATTGTTGCCCTGACCCTCGCTCGCGGGTTGCCCGTCAGCGCCCAAACACCAGCCAAACTGCCGGTTATCGCGACTTTCTCGATTCTTGCCGATTTCGCCCGCAACGTCGGCGGCGATCGGAGCGAAGTCGCCGCGCTTGTTGGTCCCGATGGCGACACCCACGTCTACCAGCCAAAACCGGCGGATGCGAGAGAACTCGGCGCTGCGCGGCTCATAGTGGTGAATGGCCTCGGTCTCGAAGGCTGGATCGATCGTCTGATCAAGGCGTCTGGCGCCATGGCGCCGGTGATTGTTGCGACGAAGGGCATAAACCCGCAAAAGTTGCGCGAGGAAGGGCGCATCGGGCTAGATCCCCATGCGTGGCAATCGATCGCCAATGCCAAGATCTATGTCGCCAACATCCGCGACGGACTGATAGCGGTTGACCCTGACGGGGCTTCGGTCTATCGCCCCAATGCGGCAAGCTATCTCGAAAAGCTCGACGCTCTCGAAAAAGAAGTTTTGGCGGAAATCGCCAAAATTCCACCCGGGCGGCGGCAAATTATCACGACGCACGATGCCTTCGGCTATTTCGGCACGGCCTATGGTTTCCGCTTCATTGCACCAGAAGGCATCTCGACCGAGACCGAGGCGAGCGCCCGCGATGTCGCCAAAATCATTCGCCAGATTAGGGCCCAAAAAATCCCAGCGGTGTTTCTCGAAAATGTGACCGACCCAAGGCTAGTGCGAAGCATCGCCGCCGAATCCGGCGCGACGGTCGGCGGCACGCTTTATTCCGACGCGCTTTCGCCTCCAGACGGGCCGGCTTCGACTTACATCGACATGATGCGGAATAATGTTAGGGAACTCTCCGCCGCGCTGGCGAACTAGCGGGCGGCCTTGACGCGTGCGTGCAAGTCTAAGACAAGCTTGCCAACAAAACCCATGGTTTTCTGCATCTGCTGCGCATTCCACCAAGCGGCGCGCCGCGACCGGACGACCTGCTGCTGGAGTTTCGCATGGCTGAAAAAATTCCCGTCACCGTGCTCACCGGCTATCTCGGCGCCGGCAAGACGACGCTTCTGAACCGCATTCTTTCCGAGGACCACGGCCGGAAATTCGCTGTCATCGTCAATGAATTCGGCGAAATCGGCATCGACAACGATCTCGTCGTCGGGGCCGACGAGGAAGTGTTCGAAATGAACAACGGCTGCATCTGTTGCACGGTGCGTGGCGACCTCATCCGCATCGTCGAAGGCTTGCTGAAGCGCAAGGGCAAGTTCGACGCGATCCTCGTCGAGACGACAGGCCTTGCCGATCCTGCCCCCGTGGCGCAGACCTTTTTTGTCGATGCCGATGTGCGCGATGCCGCTAGACTCGATGCGGTCGTCACCGTCGCCGACGCCAAATGGCTCACTGAGCGGCTCAAGGACGCGCCGGAGGCCAAGAATCAGATCGCCTTCGCCGATGTAATTATCCTCAACAAGACCGATCTCGTTGGCGCGGACGAAGTTAGCGAGATCGAAGCGCGTATCCGCGCGATCAACCCCTATGCGAAACTGCACAAGACCGTGAATTGCGGTGTACCGCTCGACGCCGTGCTCGGCCGCAACGCCTTCGACCTCGACCGCATCCTCGAAATCGAGCCGGAATTTCTCCACGCCGAAGATCATCATGATCACGGCGATCATCACGGCCACCACGAGGCGCACGGCCTAAAACATTATCATGACGAAGACATGCAATCGGTGTCTCTGTCTATTGAGGGCGATATCGCTCCGGAAAAATTCATGCCTTGGCTGCAAAATTATGTGCAAAAGGAGGGCGCGTCGATCTTGCGCGCGAAAGGCATACTCGCGTTCAAGAACGAGCCGAGGTGTTTCGTATTTCAAGGCGTGCACATGCTTCTCGACGGCGATCTCCAGCGGGAATGGAAACCGCAAGAAAAACGCCTGAGCCGCCTCGTCTTCATCGGCCGCAATTTGAAAAAAGACGAGATTACGCAGGGCTTCTTGGGCTGCGCGGCGTGACGCTTGAAGCGATGCCGCGACGTGCAAGCGCAAAAGAATAAGATCATGGCCGCCGCCTCCCTAACCGCCCATGTTACGCCGCTCGACGCCGGCGCGCCGGTCGCGGCGGCGGGTTTTCTTGGCCAAGTTTCAGCGCTTGCGCTCGAAGACGGCACCATCCTGCTCGCCACGCCCGAGGGCGAACAGCGCATCGCGGCGCATCCCGGTGCTTCCATTCTTGTCGCCGTCGCGTCGGCCGGAAAATTCGTCACCGGGGGCGACGACGGCCGCGTGGTCGCGGTCTCGGCCGATGGCGCTGTCCAAGAAATCGCGGATGAAAAAGGCAAATGGATCGATGCGCTCGCCGCGCGTGATGATGGCTCAATTGCGTGGTCGAGCGGCAAGAATGTGCGCGCGCGTGACCCCGCTGGCGGCATCAAGACTTTTACGGCGCCGTCGAGCGTGCGCGGGCTCGCCTTCATGCCGAACGGCTACCGGATTGCGATCGCCCATTACGATGGCGCGACCTTATGGTTTCCGAATGCCGCCGCGCCGCCGGATCTATTTAAATGGAAAGGCTCGCATCTTTCCATAACGGCGTCCCCGGACGGACGTTTTCTCGCGACCGCGATGCAGGAAAACGCGCTGCACGCCTGGCGCGTCGCCGACAAAAAGGACATGCGCATGAGCGGCTATCCGGCGAAAACGCGCTCGCTGTCCTGGTCCTTCGATGGCCATTGGCTGGCGACGTCGGGAGCGGATGCCGCGATTATTTGGCCGTTCAAGGATAAGGAGGGGCCGATCAACAAAGCCCCGCTCGAATGCGGCGTGAGAGGCGCCAAAGTCACGTGCGTCGCGTTTCACCCAAAACCGCTTGTCGTGGCGCAGGGCTATGAGGACGGGCTTCTGCTGCTTTGCCGGATCCCCGATGGCGCAGAGATTTTGGTACGCGCGGCGCCCGAGGGCGGACGCGCAATTGGCGCGCTTGCTTGGGACCACGCGGGCGGCAGGCTCCTATTCGGCGCGGCGGATGGCACGGCGGGACTCCTCGACATGCCCGCTTGAGGGGGTTTCCGTGGCCGGAGAACCTCGCAGTTGCGAGCTCATGTGCTATCGTTGCAAGATGTTTCGCTCAAGGGAGCCTGGGGCGGGCATGCGGTACTCGAGCTATTTGCCCATGCACTGGGCAATGTCGCGAAACTTCCGGTCCTGAATGTGCTCTCGGGCATGCATTTCGTCGGTGATGTGACGCTCGGCCTGGGCGAGGTCGTGCATGATTATTTAGCGCGGGATCAAGAAACGCCGGTTCAAAACACTTCCTCGCGATGGAGCCCGCGCAATGAAAAGCTGGGGCTTTCGCGGCGCGCACCGGTGCCCCTATACACGCCGACTGGCAAATCCCCGTGTGGCCTTGACCCAATCCCGCGCGCGTTGTTCGGGATCGGCATTCAGAGAAATGTCGGTCACCACGGCCGCGCTATCCGCCCCGGCTTCAAAGACTCCCGCGACGCGCTCTAACGTGATCCCGCCGATCCCGACAAGCGGTATCTTGCCGATTTTTTTCTTCCATTCCGTTATGCGCGGCAAGCCCTGTGGCGCGAAGGCCATGGCTTTCAGGATCGTCGGATAGACCGGCCCAAGCGCGATATAATCCGGGCGTACGTCGAGCGCGCGGAAAAGCTCGGCTTCGTCATGGGTCGAGACGCCGAATTTTATCCCCGCGCGGCGGATCGCGGACAAATCCGCCGTCGCGAGATCGCCCTGACCGAGATGGATGAAATCGCAACCGGTGTCGATCGCTTGTTGCCAATGATCATTGACGACGAGTTTTGCGCCGTGACGCTCGCAAAGCGCCTTTGACTCTTCGATTTCGGCGCGGAGCGTAGCATCCGGCTTATCCTTGATTCGCAATTGCACGAGCCGGACGCCGCAGGGCAAGATCCGCGCGATCCAGGCCGCGCTGTCGACGATCAAATAGAAAGGATCAAGCACGCGCGAGATCGCCGAAAGCGCGTCCGATCACCGGGGTCGAAGGCGCGGCCATGTCCCGCGCGTGCATCAAATCGGCCCGGTACCCGATCCGCCCGGCCTCGACCGCGAGCGCGAAGGCGCGGGCCATTCTTACGGGATCGCCGGCCTTGGCGATCGCCGTGTTCGAGAGCACCGCGTCAAAACCCATTTCCATCGCCGCCGCGGCATGCGAGGGCGCGCCGATTCCGGCATCGACGATCAGCGGCACATTGGGAAAATGCGCGCGCAGCGATTTCAGCGCATAGGGGTTGTTGAGACCGCGCCCCGATCCGATAGGCGATCCCCAAGGCATCAAAACCTCACACCCAGAGGCAAGAAGCTTTTCCGCCGCGACAAGATCCTCGGTGGTATAGGGAAAAACTTGAAACCCTTCGCGGGTGAGAATCGACGCCGCCTCGACGAGACCAAAGACATCGGGCTGCAGAGTGTCTTCCTC
>JALZAY010000183.1 GCA_030948025.1 Pseudomonadota bacterium | reverse complement strand
GGCGTCGCGAACATGAAGACCGGCACGATCGAGATCATGAGATGCGCGACATCGCGGGTAAACGATCCAAGCGCCATGAGAAACCAGCAGATTCCAAGCAGGAACAAAAAGAACGGCACGACGACCACGGGCAGCAGCAAACTCAGAGGCGGCAGCCACCACGTCAGCGCCAGCTGGAAAACGAGGAGAACCGCCAAGCTTATCGCGGCATAGACGGCGGCGCGGATCGTCGCCGTCCAGGCCAAGGTCTCGCTCGGGAAAATCGACCTTTTAATGACACCCGCGTGTTCATGCAAGAGCCCCGGCGCGCGGTAGGCGAGTTCGCTGAACAGATTGAAGACAATCAATCCGGTAAAGATTGACAAAGCGTAACTGCCGACGCCGCCGCCCTTGGCCGAAGCCGGAACCCCGACCGCATGGGAAAATATCACCGTATAGGCGCCGAGCATGACGAGAGGCCCGAAGATCGCCCACACCCAGCCAAGGATCGTGCCGCGAAAACGGACCGCCAATTCGCGCCGCACCACGGCCCTGATCAACTCGCGATGGTGCCAGGCGTTGGCGAAAGGCGTCAGCAAATTCATCTCAGGTGCGGTCTCGAATGGCTACGCGAACATAGGGCGCGCGGCCAATGGCGCCTATTGGCGCCCGATGTAGACCAGTTTGAGCCGCTCCCGTCAACGCTCGCCCGCCGCCGGATTAGCGCAAGGATTTCATTGCCCGGGCTTCTTGGTTGGATGAGATGGGACCCGGATCAAGGGCGATGGGGTTGCAATCCTCGGGGCGGAATGCGAGTGCAAATGTTGCCTCGAATTAATTCGCCGTTCAGCGGGTATTCATGGCATCTTTCGCATTCTTATTGAGTTGAAAGGCTTAGAGAAGGGATCTTGACATGCTGAAACGTACATTTCGAATGTATGCTTTGAGCCTCGCGGGGGGCGCTCTGCTCCTGGGCGGGGCAACCGTAGCCGTCGGCGCGATGACACTTCCGGTATCGTTGCCAGGCGTCGTCACGGAGCAGGCGACGCCCGCGATCGTCACGGAGGGCGCCGACTCTGCTAAGGTCGAGCAAGTTTGGTGGCGCGGCCGCGGCTGGCACCGCGGCTGGGGCTGGCGCCACCGCGGCTATGGCTGGCACCGCGGCTGGGGCTGGCGGGGCTACTATGGTGCCGGCCGATGGTGCTACTTCCATCCGTATGCTTGCTAATACGGCGAGGCGTTCGCCAAAAGCCCGCAACGCCGGGTAGGCGCTGCGGGTCACATTTGGAGCAACGACGGCCGGCCGGAACGGTCATTTAGGCCATCGAGCCCCCTGCTCGAGTAAACTTTTTTGCCAAGGGATCATGCGCGTTTTATGAGGTGCGGGCGGGGTACCAGCATGGGGAGTTGGCCGATTCCGGTTAAGCAGCGCCGCGACGGTTGCGTCGAACCCCGGCGTCTGGCCGGAAGGGCGCCCCAGCATGAGCACACCTTCCGGGCTGGAAAGGACAGGCTCTGATCGTGAGCAGCCGCGGGATCGGCCTTGCTCAACTAATCCTCGCTGCAGCGCTTTTTGCCCTTGCGGACGCGACCCGGGCGGGCGAGATTGTCCGCCCATGGCGAGTCGATGCCGCACTCTTGCGCCATCCACGTCAGCATCTCGCGATAAGTCTGGCCAGTGTCGAGGCGCACGATCGCGCGCTGAGGCGCAATTGAGGTTGAGAGCCTTGTCGCTAAATCCGGGCTGGTCTCTCGGGGCTGTCATGCGCCAGCGGGGACACGCGACAAGGCGCGAAATTCTTGTTGGCGGGTTTTGCTCTGTAGTCTCCCAGCAAAGCGCGTGGCTCAATAACGACGCATGAATCGCATTTCTGAAATTGCAGGATTTGAACCGGTGGGCCAAGCCGCACCCGAAACCCCGCAGCCTGAACCCTCCATCGGACGTTCGAGTCTGGCTGCAATGGGCCTATCCGCGCTCGGGATCGTCTTTGGCGACATCGGGACGAGCCCCCTTTATACACTGAAGACCGTTCTCGACCTGACCGGCGGCACGCCGGCGCCCGGCACCGTCCTTGGCGTCCTCTCGCTGATCCTATGGACGCTAATCATTGTCACGTCCGTGAAATACGTGACCGTCGCGATGAGCATCGACAATGACGGCGAGGGCGGCATTCTCGCCCTCATGGCGCTGCTCGGCATCAAGAAACATCAGAGGCCGACAATCATCGCCGTCGGACTGTTCGGTGCCGCGCTAATCTACGGCGATGGCGCCATCACTCCCGCTATATCGGTCCTCTCTGCTCTCGAAGGACTCAACATCGCGACTCCGGCATTGAAATCCTACGTCCTGCCGGCCGCGGTGGCGATTCTCATCGCGCTTTTCGCAATACAGCCCCTGGGCACATCGCGGATTGGCAAGGCCTTCGGCCCGATCATGGGTCTTTGGTTTCTGTCGATCGCGGCGCTCGGCCTATGGGGGGTCACGCGCCATCCGGCGGTGTTTGCCGCCTTGAATCCCCTCTATGGGCTTCGCTACCTATTGTCGAACGGTTACGCGAGCTTCCTTGTCCTGGGCGGTGTCTTCCTCTGCGTGACCGGGGCCGAGGCGCTCTATGCCGACATGGGGCATTTCGGCCCCCGGCCGATCCGGCTCGCCTGGTCGGGCGTTGTCTTCCCGAGTCTGATCCTGAATTATGCCGGTCAGAGCGCGATCGTCCTCGAAGGAGCTTCGACCGCCGACAATATCTTCTACCGGCTGTGTCCCGAGCCATTGCTCATTCCCTTCGTCATTCTAGCAACGCTTGCAACGATCATCGCCAGCCAATCGATTATCACCGGAGCGTTCTCGATGACGCGGCAGGCGATCCAGCTCGGCTGGCTGCCACGTCTGCAAATCACGCAGACGTCCGAGAAAGGCTACGGGCAGATCTATGTCGGCGTCATCAACTGGCTGCTCATGATTGTCACTGTCTGCCTGACGCTGTACTTCGGCAAGTCGGACAATCTGGCCGCCGCCTACGGCATCGCTGTGTCGGCGACCATGCTGATGACCTCGGCGCTCTTGTTCATCGCCATGCGTGAGGTTTGGGGATGGGGCCTGCTCGCAAGTGGAGCGATCGCCGGCGCCTTCCTATGCGTCGATACGAGCTTCTTCCTGGCGAATCTCGTGAAGGTCGCCGACGGCGGATATGTTCCGCTGCTTCTGGCCAGCCTCGTTTACGCGGTCATGCTAATCTGGCATCGTGGATCGGCGGCCGTCGCACGGAATGTGAGCGAACGGCTCGTTCCGGTCGGCGAGTTCATGGGCATGGTCGAATCCCGGAAGATTCCGCGCGTTCCGGGCGCCGCGGTTTTCCTCACATGGACCTCGAGCGGCACGCCGCCGGTCATGGACTGGCATGTCAAGCACAATCGTGCCTTGCACGAGCAACTGCTCGCTCTCAGGGTCGTGACGGAATCCATCCCCTGGGTCAACGAGTCCGAGCGCCAGTCTGTGATCGCGGTCGTGCCGAATTTCTGGCGCGCGACGGCGCGCTATGGATTCATGGAAAGGCCGGACATTCCTGCCCTGTTGCGGCAGGCGCAGGCGCAAGGCTGCCCCCTTCAACTCGACGACGTCACCTATTACGTTGGCCACGAAACGATCGTTCACCGGGAGGACGGGACGGCCATCGCCAGATGGGAGGAAGCTCTCTTCGCCGCGATGGAGCGAAACGCCGTGCACGTCAGCGACTTTTTCAGGCTTCCGAGCGACAGCGTCGTTGAAATCGGCCGGCAGGTTGCGATCTGATCGTCGCAGCGCACGCTGTAGAGCCGCAGATTTCGGTTCCGGTTGAGGACGTTGCAACCAATCTTCGCTTCGGTCGTCGTTTGATTACGCAGTAGGCAGAACCCCGCGCGGAGACGCCGGCTAATGATGGCCGCCGCTGAGCCTACGATTTTAACCAAATCGTGCGGTGACCCCCTTTGTGCCGAAATGCCCGGATTTTCGGCAGGTTTCGTCAAATGATCGTGTTCACCGCCCGCCAGCGCGCGGCCGTCACGCTCGGCTCGAGGCTCAGGCGCCCGACGATATATTCGAGCGCGATCTCGCGCCGCTTTTCCGAGGTGAGCGTGGCATTCACGGCGACCCGGCCGGTGCCTTCGATATCGGTGCTTTCGAGCTCGCGCAGATGCAGGTCGCTGACTCCGAAACCTTGCACCAGGAGCGCGCGGATTTGCGCCTCCTCGGTTCCCTGGCAGGTGACGGTCACGATATAGGACGTTTCGATTTCGGCGGTTTCGAGCGGCTGCCGGTTGATCAATCTGACCAACGGCCGCAACACGAGGTTGACGCCGGCGACGAGCCCGGCGGCGAGGATGGCGCGGCTCCAATGGCCGGCGCCGGCGAGCAGTCCGACCGCGCAGGAACACCACAGCGTCGCCGCCGTGTTCAGGCCGCGCACGTTGACGCCTTCCTTCCAAATCACCCCGGCGCCAAGAAAGCCAATGCCGGTGACGACCTGCGCGGCGACCCGCGTCGGACTCGTATCGGTGAATTGGCTCTCAAACACGACGAAAATCGCGGCGCCGAGCGAGACCAGCGTATTGGTCCGCAATCCCGCGAGGCGCTGGCGCCACTGCCGCTCGAAGCCGATGGCGCCGCCAAGCAGGACGGCGATGATTAGATTGAGCGCGTCGTTCCGCAACGCGGGATCGAATATCGGCGGCATCGATTCTTCTTCAACCCTGAACGATTTGCGCGGCGGTCACACCCAGGAGAAAACGCGCCTGCATGGCAGAAGATCGGGCGCGTGAAAACCGGTTCTGGCCGGCGGCGGCCGGGATATAGCCCTTCCACGCGAACTCGTTAAGCCCATCCGATTGAAATGGGCTTTTTGAGGGTTGACACATCGCGGCGCGAGGCGCATTTCAGTTTCAGCGGCCTGGTTCCGTCCAGACTCGCACAACTCCCGTTAAGGACAATGGGCAGTAGTTTTTTTATTGAAGACACACGCGGCGATCGCGTGAGAGGTTCAGGGCTCGCCTGAGGCACGCCCGTCCGCTTATCCTCCGCCGCGCAAGATGGTCGGAGGTGAGCCATGATTACAAAGCTCCTCGCAATGTCCGGCGTCGCGCGTGCTGGCCCGCCCGCCCGTGCCGGCGCCTTTACCCGCGCCCGCGCGGGAGCATCGTACTTTCCCGCCGCGACCAACCGCTACGTTCCCAGGTTGCATGCGCCGCTCGAATGCAGGTGGCGGATCGACCCGATGACCGGCGCGTTGTCCGCTTTCTGGCTGGACCCGTCCGCCAATACCCGCGCAGTGGCACCTGTCGAACAAGAACCCATCGACGCCCGACGATCGTTCTCGCGATCCGCCAGCCCCGCGCGGCTATCCCGCCCCGCGGCTTGCGGCTTGAAACAAGGAGGATCCGTTGAACGACGGTTCTAGTTGCCCCGCTTTCGCTGTGTCCCACACGAACGCGGGTTTCCGGAATAAGCCTAGCCACAAGACAAATCCCGCCATCGACGCGGGCGCGGACGTCCCCGCCGTTTGACGGCGCCATGGCTCACCCGCGCCCGATCGCGGGTCAGGAGGCGAGCCATGAATGCAATCGCGGATATCACGGCCACCCGCACGGCCGTTCTCGACGAAGCCCATGCCGGCCACATCCACGGCGCCTTCGGCACCATCCGGCAAGGCGACTATGGTCCCCGGGAAAGCTGGAAGCACCGGCTCCAGACTTTTCTCGCCATTCTCGGCCCAGGTCTCATCGTCATGGTCGGCGACAATGACGCCGGTGCCTTCGGCACCTATACCCAGGCCGGGCAGAATTATGGCACCGCGCTCTTGTGGACGCTGCTTCTCCTGGTTCCCGTTCTTTATGTGAACCAGGAGATGGTCCTGCGTCTCGGCGCTGTCACTGGGGTCGGCCATGCCCGCCTCATCTTCGAACGTTTCGGCAAGTTCTGGGGCGCCTTCAGCGTCATCGATCTTTTTCTCCTCAATGCGCTGACCATCGTCAATGCGCTGACCATCGTCACCGAGTTCATCGGCATCGCCCTCGCACTCGATTATCTCGGCGTCTCCAGGGAAGCCGGCGTGCCGCTCGCCGCCGTTTTAATCATGGCCGCCGCGAGCACCGGCGATTTCCGCCGCTTCGAGCGCTTCGCGATGGTGCTCGTCCTAGGCAGCCTCCTTCTCGTGCCGGTCTTCCTAATGGCCCATCCGCCAGTCGCGCAGATCGCGCGCGACCTCGTTGTCCCGCGGTTGCCGGAAGGCGGCAAGCTCAGCGAGGTCATGCTGCTTGTCATCGCCATTGTCGGCACGACGATCGCGCCCTGGCAACTCTTCTTCCAGCAGAGCTATGTCATCGACAAGCACATCACCCCGCGTTTCATCGGCTATGAGAAAGCCGACCTTTGGCTTGGCATCGTGCTTGTCATCGTCGGCGCCGTTGCCATGATGGCCATCACGGCCGCGGCTTTCGCCGGCAAGCCGGAATTCGGCGATTTCGCCGACGCCGGTGCCGTCGCGAGCGGAATAGCAAATATGCCGGCCGGGCGGGGGGCATGATGTTCGCGATTGCCCTCGTCGATGCCAGCGTCATCGGCGCTTCGGCGGTGTCGCTGTCGACGGCCTATGCGATCGGCGATGTGCTATCGCTAAAGCACTCCCTGCACCACGAGCCGTCCGACGCCAAGGGTTTTTATGCCGTCTATTGCGGTCTGATCGTCATCGCCGCCGGGCTCGTCCTGACGCCCGGCGCGCCGCTCGGGCTCTTGACGAATGCGGTGCAGACGCTCGCGGGCGTCCTGTTGCCGAGCGCCACGGTGTTCCTGCTGCTGCTGTGCAACGACAAGGCGGTGCTCGGTCCATGGATTAACACCCGCCGGCTCAACCTATTCACCGGCGGCGTTATTGCGGTTCTTGTGATGTTGTCGATCATTCTCACAGCCTCCGTCATGTTCCCGGAAGCGGCCAGCGAGGAGGTCATTCTCTCCCTTTTCGGAGGCGGCGGCATCCTCGGCGTTGTCGTCGCGCTGGGTGTTTTGTTGGTAGGAAAAAAGGACGGCCGGACGGCGATCGCAGCGGTGGCTCGAGCGTCGCGCGGAACTTGGCGCATGCCGCCGCTCGGCGAATTGCCTCCGCCGCGCCTGTCGATCGCGGTAAAGACCTGGATGCTTGTCCTGCGCGCTTATCTCGTGCTCGCGGCCGGTCTCGTTCTGATCCGGATCGTAACGCTCGTGGCGAGCTAGCTTAGGCCTGGCGCGCGCTATGGTGCGCTAGCCTCCGGTAGTGCCTCGGTTTGAATTTCTGCTTCCGGCTGTTTGCGGACGTTCGGCTCAGAGCCCGTTTCAAAAACCGAAAGATGTGTCGCGCGCTAGCCATATCACGGATATCCCGTTTCCGGCCTTCACTAGAGACCGACTTTCGGTCAACCATCATTTGATTGAAACCAGGTTCAAGCCGGCTTCTGCTACAAATTCGACACTGGACCCCGGCCCCGGCGGTCGCCAAATATCGAATATTAAGCCCGGGTCTTCAGTCTCAACACCGCCCCGCGCCGCCTGCTATGCGCCACGGCTGGGC